>CBFHXH010000176.1:0-6411 GCA_965659735.1 uncultured Pikeienuella sp. | reverse complement strand
TATTGAACTGGAACTGGCGCTCGGCCAGATCCCGAACCCGATCCAGAACGCTGGCCAGGACATCCCCCCCTGGCTGGTCGACCGCATCCTGCGTCATTTGCTTGTCGATGCGACCGGCAACACCCACCGATCAGAGATCTGCATCGACAAGCTTTATTCCCCCGATGGCCCGACAGGCCGATTGGGTCTGATCGAATTCCGCGGCTTTGAAATGCCGCCACACCCGGAAATGGCGCTCAGCCAATCCTTGCTAGTGCGGGCGCTCATCGCGATGTTCTGGGACAAACCCTTCACCCAGCCGCTGGAAAGCCATGGTCACCGCCTGCGCGATGATTTCCTGCTGCCCTACTTCATCGAGCGTGATTTCCGTCAGGTGCTGACGGATCTGGGCGAGGCGGGCATGGCCTTTGACCCTGACTGGTTCAAGGCGCATCTGGAATTCCGCTTTCCGCTATCCGGCGTCTTTGAACAGGGAGGGATAGAGGTTGAGGTGCGCACCGCCATCGAACCCTGGCATGTGCTGGGCGAAGAAGGCGTCGTTGGCGGCACCGCGCGTTATGTCGACAGCTCGCTTGAGCGGATACAAGTTCGGGCAAAGGGCCCAATGGGTGATCGTTACGCTGTTACATGCAACGGATGGGCGCTGCCCCTAACCCCAGCGGATGGCGACGAAGATCAGGTCGCAGGCGTCAGGTTCCGCGCATGGCGGCCACCATCCTGCCTGCATCCGACCATTGGCGTACACTCGCCCTTAACCATCGAAGTATTTGATCTGGCCGTGGGGCGGTCATTGGGCGGTTGTGTGCATCACGTTATGCATCCCGGCGGCAAGGCGTATGACACCCGTCCCGTAAACGCGTTGGAGGCCCAAGGGCGAAGACTGGCGCGATTTGAACATATCGGGCATACGCCGGGTGAGGCCCAACCAAGGACGCCAAAAATGCCCAAAGGCGTTATCAGGACGCTGGACCTGAGGCTGCAAAGTTGACACTAATCACGCCCCAGTTTCACGAAAGCACAGTGTAGCTTAACTGTCGAAGTCGCCAAGACGGGCAAGGGTTTCATGCCGACACAACAGCAATCGCAGACCCAATCGCCGCACAGCGACGTGGTCGGCGGCTATCTTTCCGGCCTGACGCCGGAGCATCGCAAAGGCATCGAACGTCAGGCCCGCCGGGCGCTGGACGAAGCTGGGCTGTCTTTTGACGCGTTCCGCGATGCGCGGGGGGATCGTTCCGGATGGCGGTTTGATCTGGCGCCGATGGTCATCCAACAGGATGATTGGCGTGTGCTGGCCGACGGCGCAATCCAGCGCGCACGCATGATCGATGCGGCGTTGGCCGACATCTACGGCGACCAGCAGATGATCCGCGAGGGGGTCCTGCCGACATCCATGCTGGCGGCGCCTGAGTTCATTCGCGCCGCCGCACGTTGGAAACAGCCTGCCGAATGGGGCCTTTTCCTATACTGCGTTGACGTCGCGCAGCGGCCCGACGGCGTTTGGGTCGTGTTGGACGACCACGTTGACCGGCCAGAGGGGTTGGGCTGGGCGCTGGCCAACCGCATCGCCTTGTCCCAGGCGGCGCCTGAAATGTTCTACGACGTGTCGCCCCGTCGTTTGGGCGGCTTTTTTTCCATCCTTCGCGATACACTGGAAGACAGCGCACGGGGTGATGGGCGCGTCACTCTGCTGACTGCGGGCGCAACAGACCCTGCATATTTCTCAAACGCCTACATGGCCCGGTATCTCGATTTTACCCTGGTTGAACCCGGCGATCTGACCGCGCGCGACGGCTTGGCCCATGTTAAAACGCTGGAAGGACTGCGCCGGATCGACGTCACGCTCAGATCCGCGCCCAGCCTTGGGATCGACCCGATCTATGCGCCAGGGCCCAGCGCCATTTCGCCGCCCGGGGTCTTGTTCGCAGCCAAATGCGGCCTGACTAAATTCGCCAATATGGTTGGCGCAGGAGTTTTCGATGGCCGCTCTCTAGCGCCATGGTCGACCGGCCTGATGCGACGTCTGCTAAAAGAGGACCCGATCCTTCAGGAAAGCCTGTATCTGGACCTTGGCAATCAGGCCAGTCGGGAAAGATATCTTGAAGAACAGGGATTATGGCGCGTCTCCCCCCAACGCGCACCGGCGCGGCCGGGCGGCCCCGGGCCAGTTGATCCGTTCGCCAGCCTGGATCCAGCGCTGCAGCCACAGCGGCTGGCGCGCGAAGGTTGGCGCCATGTGGCGCGCGGCATGACGCAGCTATCCTTCGCCACCAGCTATGAAGGCGGCGAACGTGATGAGGTGACCGAAAATCCCTACGCGATGCGCCTCTTCGTCGTGAAAGGGCCAAACGGGTTTGAGGTCATGCCAGGCGGGTTGGCCCAGACATCAGACTTCCGCGCGACGGACACGCTGCCCTGGCATGGCGACGCCAAGGACGTCTGGGTTGTCGGCGATGAGGCGGAAAGGGAACCTGCCGCCTCCATCGTGCTCGATCAGCGCCGATCAATGGCGCACAAGCGCCGGGTCGGCCGTGATCTGCTCAGCCGGGTGGCTGACAACCTCTATTGGCTTGGCCGGTTTATTGAACGGGCCGACGCCAACCTGCGTGCGCTGAAACTGGTGCGTGAGCTTTTCACCGAAGCGCCCCGCCGCCAACGCGCGCCCGCCTTGCTGGCCGATCTACTGGAGCTGCACTTGGGAGTTGGCGGCGTTGATGAGCCACAGGATAAAGCCTCGCTTTTACGCGCGATGTCGGACCTTGCGTTCAATCCCACCTATTCGCACGGATTGCGCCAGACCTTGGACGGCGTGCATCGCAACGCCACACAGACCCGCGCTCACCTGTCACGCGATGCGTGGCGCGACGTCGCCGCCCTTTGCACCGACCCGGCCTGGCGGATGGACGCGGCGAGCGCGCGGCCACTGACCCTTGCAGAACCAATCGAAAATGGCATCCGCGCCATCGCCGCCTTTTCCGGAGCCGCCCACGAAAACATGAGCCGGAATTTCGCCTGGCGGTTTCTTGAACTTGGCCGGCGCATCGAGCGCGGCGCCCAAACCGTTGAAATGCTGCGGCTTCTGCTCGTCGAACCAAAGGAGGATGAACAAACGACGCTTTTGACCATGCTGCAGCTTTGCGACAGCTTCTTCGCTTATCGCGCCCGTTATCTCACGACCCCGGAGCCGGCGGCCGTACTTGACCTGTTGGCGTTGGATGAAATCAATCCACGTTCCGTGGCCTATCAGCTGATGGCGATCGAAAAGGCAATCAGACGTCTGCCAAATGACAGCCATGTTCGCACGCCTGAGCATAAGACAGCTCTGTCGCTGTTGACTGACTATCGAATCATGGATGCGCCGACATTGGCAGCGATTGATCCGGAAACAGGTCACCGCAAGCAACTGGGCGAGGCGCTCGCCCGAACCGAAACGGGGTTGGAGCAGATGTCGGAACGGCTTGCCGCCTCTTACTTTGCCCATGCGGAGCTGGCGGAAGAACAGATTGCGCTGGCGCGGATTGAGGGGTGGACATGATCTATTCTGTTCGTCACCGCACCACCTATAAGTATGGCGGCCCCGTCACACGGTCCGACCACCGCATGTGGTTGGCGCCCCGTAAGACGCCTTTTCAGACTGTTCTGTCGACGCAGCTGACCTCAGCGCCCGGATCGGGCGTTCTGGTTGAAGAAAAGGACTATTTCGGCAACACCGCCCACTTGATGTCGATCGAGGAGTCCCACGAGGACATGTGGGTTGAAGCCAACAGCCGAGTGGAGGTCCGCCAGGCGCCCGACCCAATGGGGTTCGACACACTGGACATGGTCCGCCAGTCGATCAGCCGTCCTAAGGATGATGAGGCTCAGGACGCCGCGGAATTCGCCTTTCCCACCCAATACACGACGGCTAGCGACGACATTCAGGCCTATGCTGAAAAAGCCTTTCCGTCAGACAAACCCATGATGGCGGCCGCCCGGGATCTGACAACGCAGATTTTTGAAGATTTTGAATATAACCCAAACTCAACAAACTACGCGACGACCGGCATTCAGGCTTTTGAAGCGCGAAAGGGTGTCTGCCAGGATTTCGCGCATGTGTTTCTTGCATGCTGCCGCGTTGTCGGCGCGCCCGCCCGTTATGTTTCAGGTTATTTGCTGACCCGTCCTCCGGAAGGTCACGAAAAGATGGTTGGGTCGGACGCCAGCCACGCCTGGGTTTCGGTTTGGTCGCCGACCTCTGGCTGGGTCGATTTCGATCCAACGAATGACATGATCCCTCGCGATGAACACATCACCACTGCATGGGGCCGCGATTTCAACGATGTCAGCCCGATCCGCGGCATTGTTTTGGGCGGGGGCGGCCATTCGATTGATGTTGCAGTGGACGTGATCCCTGACCCTTAAGGGTTGGTGGGCAAAACTGCGCCCTTCGTCTCAGCGTTGACGATCAAATTGGCTTTTGTTTGGGGCGTCGATGCTTAGGTCGCTACATTGCGGGCTGTTTCCTAAGCCCGTTTCGTTACGCTGCAGCTTTCACATTCAACGCCGCGCGTAGCAGATCAGCCTTGATCGGCATCGGTGTGACTGCATCGAAACTCTCTGGACGCAGCGGCTGACCGATCGCGATTATCCGGGCACGGGGATACTTTTCGCGCAACGCCATCAGTTTGGCTGTCTAATCCTCCCGCCCTGCTTCAACCAGGGCGACATCCACCTCGTCCGCAGCGGCACTTTCTGACGCTATCACTATGTTTGAATTCCGCAGCGCCGCCTCGCAGATCATGCGCATGGTTGCGCTCGCCGCATCCAACCAGACGCGCGGGGCTGTTCGACGCACGGTTTCGACAGGGACCGTTATTGTGACAGCTGTATGTTCGGGCGAAAGGGCAGACAATTCGATACGCCCGCCCATTGTTTCAAGTATCCCGCGCGCAACCATGGGGCCCAACGCATCCGACGCGAACTGTTCCCGCCCACGCTGCGGTTCGCCCAGCAACATGTCCGGTCGCCATTCGGCGAAACCGCCGGTGTCGTAGCTGAAGGATAGGACGGTAATCAGGTCGCCATTGGCGCAGTCCAGCAAGACCGCGACATCAGATGCGCCCGCCGTTTCCATCACATAACTGATCAGATGCGCTGTTGACCGACGAAGGCGCTGGACGTCAGCGATAACTTCAATCGCACCGATGTCTTTACATGTTACCCTCAAACCTTGACGCCCTTGGCGGAGGTTGCCAGCATAAAAATCATCCAACATCTTTGCATAATCAGACAATTCAAAAGCCCTGCGATCGATCGCCAGTTGATTTTCCTGCAATGCGGAAAAGTCCCGGATATCTAACAGCATGCCGATCATCTGCTGGCCAGATCGTTCCGCCTGTTCAACAAGGCGCAACTGCTTTTCAGGCATGCCCTGCGATTTGGCCAAGGCCAGCTGACCCAGCACGCCATTCATCGGCGTGCGCAGCTCGTGACTCATCATCGTCAGGAACCGCGATTTGGCCTAGTTTGCGTTGTCAGCCTCGCGGACCAGCTGGGCGTTATGAGATGCGAGGCGGCGGTATTTGCGCGCCTCAAAAAATGTCACGGCGATCAGCAAAATCGCAATCAGGATAGCCCCGCCGCTGAGTGTGGCGGCCATGAACTGACTTGACCGGATCGCATCGCGTGACGCCGCGCCCCTGGTCTCTTCCCCCCCCAATGACGCGGATCGACAACTGCCTTAGCGCTGCGCCGTGCGGTTTAAACGCCATCAAAAGGGAAAGGACCGCCTGTGCGTCGCCATCCTCGAGCGACATGACAGCATCTTCTTGCGCCTGCATCGTTGCAAACAGCGCCTCAATAGCCCTTTCTTCGGCGTCATGGTGGTTCAGTCGGTCCGCAACCTCACCCGTTTCAAACAACGCTGTACGGCTCCACTGGATGTCAAAGCGGTCGATGATGTCATCTGGGGTTACATCCAGGTCGCCAGCCGACAGACGGCCAAGCGCGCCGAGAAAACGGTGAAGCTCAATCTCCAACTGAGCGGAGCTCCACATGATGTTTTCTTTTGAAAGATCCTACAGCGTCCTGACGTCAGAGCGCTGCAGGACATAGCCAAGCCCGGCGAGCCCCGCCACCCCGAGCACCACCAACAAGAGGATGATGCGCGTTATGGTGAGTTTTACCTTCATTTCAGCTCAATGCGGACCGTCTGCCAATTCAGCCGGCCATTGAACATCAGATCCTGTAGTTCCTAGTGCTGGTCCAACGGATACATGATCCAGATCGGGCCTTTGTCCCGCAGGCTCAGCCGCTTGCCATCAACAGATGTCGCCAGAATGACATCATATTTCAGCAGTTCTTCGATCGGAATTTCGATCGAACAATCATTCGCCGCCGTAACGACCGCGACAGTCGCATCGCCAACGCCTA
>CBFHXH010000175.1:0-6415 GCA_965659735.1 uncultured Pikeienuella sp. | reverse complement strand
GTCATTTGTCAGGTGCGCCAACAGTTCCATTTTGCCGCAGTTAGTCAAGGGCTGTTGGAATGATCGGCAAGGTTTTCGGACGGCAGCCTTAGATTGTGACCCAACGTCGGTTGAACTTTTAAGGCAGCGCCGCTCTCAGGCGGGTTTGATCAGCTTGTATGTCGCTGACCCGGTCGCCAGCAGCATGCCTGCCGAATCTCTTACTTCAATTCCGGCGAAGCCGATTGATTTGCCGCCGCCTTTGCGGGTCGCGGTTGCAATCAGGTGCTTGGTGCTGGGCGCGCCGATGAATTCAACGGACAGGTTCAACGTCACGCCGGGCTTGTCGCGCACGGTGTTTGACGACCAGCACAACAGAAACCCCGCAGCATCGTCAATCAGCATCGCATAAATGCCGCCATGCACTCGACCCGCGATGTTCATGTGGCGGTCATCAAGGATCAGTTCAGTCTGGGCCATATCGGGCGTCCAGACGGTGCGCCGATAGCCCAGCGTTTCTTCAAGGCCGCTGTAGAGGGGGTAAGCGTTTTCAAGATCATGCAGGTCAGTCATGTCGATCTTGTCCCCCAGCGCGGCAGGACACGCAAGCGGCGGGACGCAAGGTCAGCCGTTTTCACCCTTTTCCTCCGCCGCGCCTCTCGTAAGCTGGTGGAGACGGAGGTTCCCATGAGCAATTTTGACAAAGAGCGCCTGAAACGTATCGACGACTGGATGGATGGCTATGTGGAGGAGGGGAAGTTTCCCGGCTCCACCATGCTGTTGGCGCAAGGCGGAGAGATCGTGCACCGCGCAACAACCGGCTGGATGGATGCGGAAGCAAAAAAGCCGTTCAAGGAAGATACGATTGTACGCATTTTCTCGATGACCAAGCCGATCACGTCGGTGGCGTTGATGATGCTGGCCGAAAAGGGCGACTTCCACATGGACGCACCGCTGTCTGATTTCATACCGGAGTTCAAGGATATGGAGGCGCTAATCCCCGGCGCCATCAGTATCGACCAAACAGAACGTTGCGCCACGCCGACACTGGCGCAGGCGGCGACGCACACATCCGGCCTATCCTATTCGTTCAACCCGACGCCTTTGTCTGAGAAATACGCCGATCTCCGGCAGGATTTTGGCCCTGCCAGCGGCACACTCGAAGGGATGGCTGCGCAGGCAGGCTCACTGCCACTGGCGTTCAAGCCGGGGACGGAGTGGCACTATTCTGTCGGTATAGACATTCTGGGACGGGTGATTGAGGTCGTTTCAGGCAAGCCGCTGGATGAGTTCTTCAAGGAAGAGCTGTTTGATCCACTTGATATGGACGACACGTTCTTCACCATCCCGGACGAAAAACTGGACCGTTTCGCGCACCTCTACACAGCCTCAGAAGGGGATGCGATGGCGTTGGGATCCAGAGGGACTGGCACAATGCGCAAGGTGGATGACGCTGAGAACTCTGCCTACCGCAATACGCAGACATTCTCTGGCGGCGGCGGGCTGCTGGCGCCCATCGATGACTATTTCAAGTTCGCCGATATGCTGCGCCGCGGCGGCGAGGTGAACGGCAAGCGGTTTCTGTCTCCATCTACACTGAACTGGATGCGGCAGAACTGGCTTAAGGACGATATCGCCTCCATGGGTCCAAAAAGCTTTGCCGAAATGCCGATGGAAGGCATGGGTTTTGGCGTCGGTTGGTCCGTTGTGATTGAGCCTGCGCGCGTGCGCATGGCTGGCAATGTCGGGGATTACGCTTGGGGTGGCATGGCGTCGACCTTCTGGTGGAACGATCCGGTCGCTGACATAACCTGTATTTTCTACACCCAGCTCACCCCTTCATCCAGTTACCCAAACCGCGCCCAGCTCAAAGGGCTGGTTCATGGCGCAATGACGGGAGCCTGACATGACCGATCTCATCGTCGACAAATCGGAAGGCGTTCTGACGCTGACCATGAACCGGCCAGAGGCGAAAAACGCCCTGACCGGCCCAATGCTTGACGCGCTCTGCGCCGAAATGCGAGGCGCCGAAAAGGACCCGGAGGTTGGTGCAATCCTGATCACCGGCGCGGGTCGGGCGTTTTGCGCAGGCGGCGACGTAAAAGGCTTTGCGGCGGAAGGCGGCGCAAACCACGGTATGGGACCCGAAGACGCCGCGGCGAGGCTACGGTCTTCGATGGAGGTTAGCCGCCTGCTGCATGAAATCCCCAAGCCAACCATCGCCGTAATTCCTGGCGCGGCGGCGGGCGCTGGCCTGTCGATCGCGCTGGCCTGCGACATACGCGTTGCAGCCGAGGGCGCAAAGATCACCACGGCTTTTGCCAAGGTTGGCCTTTCCGGCGATTTTGGCGGCAGCTGGTTCCTCACCCGCCTCGTCGGCACCGCCAAAGCTCGGGAGCTTTACTACCTGTCCGACGTCATCCTCGCAGAGGAGGCGGAGCGCATCGGCATGGTGAACCGCGTCGTCGCGGCGGAAGCGTTGGCCGAAGAGGCCCGCGCGCTGGCTCTTCGCCTCGCCAACGGACCGCGTATCGCGCTTGGCTTCATGAAGCGCAATCTGACGCTTGCGGAAACGGAGCCGCTGGGCCGCGCGCTGGATCATGAGGCGCTGAACCATTCACGCACCGCTGTCACCCAAGATCACCGCGAGGCGGCCAAGGCCTTCGTTGAAAAACGCGCGCCAGCGTTCAAGGGGCGATAAAGAGGGGCGGGGCGCAGCTCACGCGCTTTTTTAACTGCACCGCCCGGTTTCTCCGCGGCCTACTTCAGTTCAGTCGTTGGTCGCGGCGATAAATGTCGCAGCGTCGTATATGCCATTCGGGTAGAGCAAACCCTGTGCGGCTCGATCCGGAAAGTCTTTCGTTCTTGCGTGATGCGGAGCGATCACTTAACGGCAATCAGCTCCACATCGAAAATCAGGGTTGCGCCGCCGGGAATGACCCCGGGAATGCCGCCCGGCCCATAGGCGAGGTCGGATGGAATTGTGAACTCCCACCTCCCGCCTTCCTTCATCAACTGCACACCCTCGGTCCACCCGGCGATGACGCCGTTCAGAGGGAATTCAATCGTCTGACCGCGATCTCGGCTGCTGTCAAATTTCTTCCCGTCGATCAGGGTGCCGGTATAGTGAACTTCAACGGTGTCAGACGCGCCCGGCTTTTTGCCATCGCCTTCTTTCAGCACTTTGTACTGAAGGCCGCTATCGGTGACGGTCACGCCGTCTTTCTTCGCGTTCTCTGCAAGGTAATCCACGTAAGTCTCCGTTAATTATTTTGTTTTAGAGCTTTGGCAGCGCCGCCAATTCGGGATCGCTGTCTATGGTTTTCACGGCACCGCGTCGTTTGTCCAGCCACCAGCCGTATTGTTCAGGCCAGTCGTCAAATCCGTCGACGCCCAGCTCTTCCGCTGCATGATGCGCCCAGAACGGGTCTTTCAGGGCTTCGCGGCCCACGGCGATCAGATCAGCGCGGCCTTCTTGCAGCGCCTGTTCCGCGATCTCGCCTGTCAGGATCAAGCCGACAGCCATGGTTGGGATGCCAGCTTCGGCGCGAATCCGCGCCGAATAGGGCGTCTGGAACCCGGTGCCGCGTTTGCCCGGCGCTGCCGTGGCGCCCTGGCTGGTGTTGCCGAGCGATGAGCAGTCGACAATGTCGATGCCCAGCTTTTTCAGCTCTTTCGCGAACGCCACGCTGTCATCCATGCCCCAACCGCCTTCAACGCCATCAACGGAAGAGATGCGCACAAACATCGGTTTTTCCTTGGGCCAGGCCGATCGGACCGATTTGGCCACCGCCAGAGGCGCAGCCATCCGGCGTGCGAGGTCGCCGCCCCAAGTGTCGTTTCGCTTGTTCGACAGGGGCGACAGAAAAGTTTGGAGCAAGTAGCCGTGCGCGCAGTGCAATTCGATAAAATCGCACCCGATATCGTTACAACGCTGCGCGGCTGCTGCGAAATCTTTCATCATCTGAAAAATCTCGCCTTCGCTCATCTCGGCAGGGGTCAGCCAGCCATCATCCAACGCCTCGGCCGAGGGGCCAACAATGCGCCAGGGATCGTCACCCCGCACATGGTCTTCGGCACCCAGCGGCCCGTTGCCAAACCATGGCCTTTGCATCGACGCCTTGCGCCCTGCATGGGCCAACTGCACGCCAGCCTTTGCGCCCTGGTCCTGAATGAACTTGATCGTCGGCTGTAGCGCGGTTGCATGCGCGCCGGACCATATGCCGAGGTCGCCATGGGTGATCTTGCCCCGTTCCTGAACAGCCGCAGCTTCGGTCATCACGGCGCCGGCGCCGCCCAAGGCGAACTTGCCGAGATGAACCAGGTGCCAGTCCGACGCCAGACCGCCTTTTGCGGAATAGGTGCACATCGGCGCAATCATCACGCGGTTCTTGAAGCGGACGTTGCGCAGTTTCAAAGGCGAAAACAGCATGGTCATTGTTCAAACTTCTGCAGGCGGCTGCCGCGCGCCTGCACCTTTTCTCTGTTAGCGCCAATGTCGGACTGGCTGACGCCGCCTATATGGCCGTCAAACACGGCGACCTCACGGTCCAGCGCCGCCTGCATCGGCAATTCGGCGCTGTCTTCGATCAGACCTCGGATCTTGGTCATCGATGCCAGATCGGTTTCCGCGATTTCTTTCGCCAGTTCGACAGCGCGCAAAACGCAATGCTTAAGTGGCACAACTTCATTCGCGAGGCCCCAGTCAAACGCCTTGTCCGCGTTGACATATTCGCCTGTCAGGCTCATCTGCCGCGCCCTGTTGATCCCGATCAGGCGGGGCAGGGCCTGCGTCATGCCCCAGGCTGGGGTGATGCCGACGCGGGCGTGAGTGTCCGCAAATCGCGCTTCTTTCGCCGCGATGATGAAATCGCCCAGAAGCGCGATTTCCAGGCCGCCGGTGACGGCAAAACCATTGACCGCGCAGATGATCGGATGCGGACAGGCGCGCATGATCCCACCAAAACTGTCGGGCCCATGCCAGATGCGATGGTCCTTGGCTGAAGGGTCTGTTGACAGTTCCTTCAGATCGACCCCGGCGCAAAAGGCGCGCCCTGCGCCGGTCAGAACGATCGCGCGCAGGCTGGCGTCGCCTGCAAGCGTGCGAAAACAGTTCCGCAGCTCACCTTCTAACGCCAGTGAAAGCGCATTCAGTTGTTTCGGCCGGTTCATCGTCACCGTGACGACAGGACCGTCACGGTGCAGCAGCAGATGTTCGAACTCCATCCCGTCAGTTCCCCTTGAAGTCGGGCTTTTCCTTATTGAGGAACGACTTGATCCCATGCGGCGCATCATGTCCACGCATGAGTGAGGAAATCGAGATGCTCTCTTTATCCAGCTGCGCTTCCATCTCGCCGGAAAAGGCGGATAGGGCCAGACGCTTGACGCCGCCATACGCCGCTGTCGGGCCGCATGCGAATTTGCGGGCCATCTTCATGGCTTCGTCCATCAGGTCGTCATGTGGAACGACCCTGCTGACCATGCCCCAATCACAAGCTTCCTCCGCCGTAAGCATGCGATTGGTCATCTGCAATTCCTTCGCCCGTAACAGGCCAACATGTTTTGCCAGGAAGTAGGTCGACGATCCATCCGGGGTCAAAGCAGATGCCGTGTAGGCGGAAATGAACTTCGCCTTGTCTGACGAAATGACATAGTCGCCCGCCAGAACGAGGCTGAACCCGCCGCCGCCTGCAGTCCCATTCACGGCGACGATCAGCGGGGCGTCCATCTTGGAAAAGCGGATGACACCGGCATGGAGCAGCGTAGCCATTTTCAACAGATGGGCTTCCTGCCTGTCGCCGGCCCCATCCATTTCCGCCAGATCGCCGCCGCCGCAGAACAGTTTGCCTGTCGCCGTCATGACCACACAGCGAATGTCGTCATTCGTATCGCATGCGATGGCGACTTCGTGGATCTCCTCCGCCATTTTGGCGTTCAGCGCATTTGCATTCTCTGGTCTGTTCAGTGTGATGGTCGCAATTTTGTCAGTGACATCGAAGGTCAGCGTTTCATAGCTCATATCTCTCTCCCCTTATGGTCATTTGACTGCGTCTTTTGCGCCGCTGCAAATGAAAAGACCGGTCCAGACGTTCTGGACCGGCCCGTCGCGTGACAAGATAAACCCGGCGTCAAGCTGCGTTCATGCCGCCGAGGCGCGACGCGATCAGCGCGTCGGCTTCGGACATGATGCGGTCAATCAGTTCCTTGCAGGTCGGCACGTCGTTGATCAGACCCGCGACCATGCCGCAGGACCAGACGCCAATGTCCATATCGCCGTCCATCATCACCTTCGGGTAGACGCCAGCGACGTCTTCCAGGATGTCTTCGAATTTCAGATCGTCGCCCTTGGCCTTTTCTGTCGCCAGAACGCGTTCTGTCGCTGCGTTGTTCAGAACACGCTCTGTGTTGCGCAGCGGGCGCATGACGAGGCGTGTGT
>CBFHXH010000174.1:247-6490 GCA_965659735.1 uncultured Pikeienuella sp. | reverse complement strand
ATTGTCAGAAACACCCATCGCTGCGCTTTTACAGCCCCAAGGGTGGTTAAGAAAGCGTGATTCAGAACGTTATCCGTCTGGGCTGAAACTGACAGGTAAGATAACGCAAAAACTCGAAATGCTCCGCAGGTCGCTAAGTCCGGTCTATGGTGTCACGATCACATAGACTTCGCGGCCATCGAGCAGCACGGGTTCGTAATATTTGCCGCCACAGAGATAGAAATCGATCCCGCTGACAAATTCGATCACGCAGGCCCTAGGCAGTTAAGCGACATGCCAATCATTGCGGTCGATACGGCGCATTGTCCGGCGGACGATCCGGCGGGTTTGGCGCCGATCCTGCCGCGCCTCTTTACGCGATGTTCGCGGATGGCGTCGTGGCGATTGTCGACGCGGCCGGCGCGGTCCGCATAAGCGGCTGAGGCTGAGATCGACGCCAATGGACCAGACGCATCAGGCACCTGCCGCGGCAGGCCAAAGGCGAGCAGTGCGGCAAGGGCGGCGGCGGGGATTGCAATCTTTTTCATTCTCTTCATCCATTTCTCGTTTGCGTCACGGAAATGCGAATGGGCGCGGATCATACAAGCCACGCCCTGAAATAATCACAATTTGCCGTTGGTCACGTCCAGTCCAACACCACTTTTCCGCAAGCCCCCTGTCGCATCAGCTCGAACCCATGCGTAAAATCGTCAGCAGGTATGCGGTGAGTGATCAGCGGCGTCAGGTCCAATCCGCCCTGCACCAAACCGATCATCTTGTACCAGGTTTCAAAAATCTCACGCCCGTAGATGCCCTTGATCGTCAGCATCTTGAAGATGACCTTGTTCCAGTCGACAGCAAAGGCGACCGGGGCAATGCCCAGCAAGGCGATCTTGCCGCCATTATTCATGACTTCGATCATATCGCGCATGGCTGGGGCGGCGCCTGACATTTCCAACCCCACATCGAAGCCTTCGGTCATGCCGATATCCGGCATCACCTCGGCAAGGCTGCGTTCCGATGGGTTCACGCAGTATTCGACACCCAGATTTCGCGCGATGGCCAGCCGCTCGTCGTTGATGTCGGTGATCACAACCTTCCGCGCACCCGCGCGCTGCGCAACCAGCCCACCCATGACGCCGATCGGGCCCGCACCAGTGACAAGGACGTCTTCGCCCACCAGATCAAAGCTGAGCGCGGTGTGAACCGCGTTGCCAAACGGATCGAAGATCGCGGCGATGTCGTCCGAGATGTCGTCCGGAATTGGCACAACATTCGCCTCTGGGATCACAACATATTCGGCGAAGCAGCCGGGGCGGTGGACGCCAACGCCCAAGGTGTTTCTGCAAAGATGCCCCCGCCCAGCACGGCAGTTACGGCAGACGCCGCAGGTCACATGCCCTTCGCCGGACACGCGCTGTCCGGGGGCGAATTTGGTGACGGATGCGCCAACCTCTTCGATCACGCCGCAAAACTCATGGCCCGTGATCATCGGCGTTGGCACTGTGGCGGCGGACCATTCATCCCAGTTCCAGATATGAACATCGGTGCCGCAGATCGCGGTCTTCTTCACCCGGATTTTCACATCAGACGGGCCGACTGTGGGAATGGGTTCGTCGCGCAGAACCAGACCTGGCCCCGCTTCGGCTTTTACCAGCGCTTTCATTGGATCACTTTCAAGTCACGGCCAACCTCGGCAAAGGCGTCGATGGCGCGGTCTAGTTCGTCTAGGGAATGGGCGGCTGACATTTGTGTGCGGATTCGATCCTGCCCGCGTTGGACCACCGGAAAGGAAAAGGCGGTGACGAAGACACCTTTATCCGCAAGACGTGCCGCCATGTCCTTCGCCAGCTGAGGATCACGCAACATGACGGGGGAAAACGGGTGTTCCCCTGGCAGGATTTCAAAGCCCAGCGCCGACATACGCTGGCGAAAGTGCGCCGTGTTGCGGCGCAGGCGGTCGCGGAGGTCAGATTGGGTTTCAAGCATATCGAGAACAGCAACTGACGCCTTGGCGATCATCGGGGCCAGCGAGTTTGAAAAGAGATAGGGGCGCGACCGATGGTGCAGCCAGTCCACAACCTCCGCCCGCGCCGCAGTATAGCCGCCGGAAGCACCACCAAGCGCCTTGCCCAACGTTCCTGTGATAACGTCGACCCGGCCCATCACACCGCAGTATTCCGGCGTGCCGCGCCCTTCGTCGCCGATAAAGCCAACCGCGTGGCTGTCGTCGACCATGACCATCGCATCGTATTTATCAGCAAGGTCACAGATCGCTGTCAGGTTGGCGATATAGCCATCCATCGAAAACACGCCGTCAGTTGCGATCAGGCGGTAACGCGCATCGGCCGACGCCTTCAGCGCAGGCTCCAGTTCGGCCATATCGCTGTTGGCATACCGATAGCGCCGCGCCTTGCAAAGGCGCACGCCGTCGATGATGGAGGCGTGGTTCAAAGCGTCAGAGATGATTGCGTATTCTTCGCTGAGCAGAGTTTCAAACAGGCCCGCATTTGCATCAAAGCAGGAGGAATAGAGGATCGCATCCTCCATCCCCAGAAAACTGGCGATCCGCGCCTCTAACCGCTTATGGGGGGGCTTGGGTGCGCAGATGAAGCGCACAGACGACATACCAAAACCATAATCGCCTAGGGTGCCCTGCGCCGCCTCTATCGGTTTGGCGTTGTCTGAAAGGCCTAGATAATTGTTGGCGCACAGATTGATCGTGGCACCGCCGCCCGCCATGCCCACCACGCCGCGCTGGGGCGTTTCAATCACCCGTTCGGCCTTGTACAGCGCCTTCGGCGCGCAGGCCGTCCAGCCGGCTCGAAATATCAGCTAGGAAAGTCTGGGACATCACCACGCTCCTTCTGGTTGCGTGGTCTTCATAGGGCTGGCGGGCGGCGCGTGCGACCGCAAATTCCGTCGCCTTTCGCCGCATTCATCCAAACGACATACGAATTCTGTTTATGCGGGGGGGCCAGCAGACTATGTAGCGGAGCGAGGGAGACGCACATGGGAAAATCAGCTATATTCGATCTGGACGGCACGTTGGTCGATACGGCCCATGACCTCGTCTCCGCAATGAACGCCATCGCTGACAGGTTCGATTTGCCCCAGCTGGATCATGCAGAGGCGCGCATGGTTGCAGGCCGTGGCGGGCGCGCCCTAATGCGCCATGCGGCGTCGAAAGTTGGGCGTGACTTCCCCGACGATCAGGTGCTGGTCGCCTACCCCCCGTTTCTGGACGCCTATGAAGCCTGCATCGACGAACAAAGCCGCTATTTCCCGCGGGTCGAGGAAACAGTTGATCTGCTTTTGTCGGATGGCTGGAAGGTTGGCATCTGCACCAACAAACCGGAACGCCTGGCCCGCATCCTGATGGATCGTCTGGGCGGCGCGGACCGGTTCGCTGCGCTTCTAGGCGCTGACAGCCTGCCGGTTCGCAAACCGAACCCTGAACATGTGTGGACAACCATCGAACGCATTGATGGCGACCGGTCGCAGGCGGTCATGATTGGCGATACGACAAACGACCGTGAAGCGGCCGCCAATGCCGGTGTGCCTTGCGCGCTGTACGCTCATGGGTTCTCGGTCGAGCCGCTCGAAAGCCTCAAACCCGAAGCGATCTTTGACGACTATGCCGATCTGCCAGATATCCTGACCGACCTGATCGCCAAAACCGCTTGACCACACCCGGGCGGTCCCCTAGTGAGGCCGCCATCGGGACGTTAGCTCAGTTGGTAGAGCACAGTGTTCACATCGCTGGGGTCACTGGTTCGAATCCAGTACGTCCCACCAGCCCTAAGATCAGCAGCAGTCTAAAGAGACACAGATATTCCGCCGTCAACGAACAAGGTGTGTCCATTCACAAAGCTTGAGGCGTTGGACGATAAAAACACCGCCGCGCCGATCAGTTCCTCAACTTTGCCCCACCTGCCTGCGGGCGTTCGCTTTTCCAACCATGCGCTGAAGTCGGCGTCAGCGACCAAAGCGGCGTTCAGCGGCGTGTCAAAATAGCCAGGCGCTATGGCGTTGCACTGCAAACCATGCTGCGCCCAGTCCGTAGCCATGCCTTTGGTCAGGTTGCCAACCGCACCTTTTGTGGCCGTATAGGGCGCAATGCCTGGTCGCGCCAGCGCCGTCTGAACACTGGCGATGTTGATGATCTTGCCGGCACCGCGCCCGATCATGTGGCGTGCGCACGCCTGCCCAACGTGGAAGACCGATGCGATGTTGGTCTGCAAAAGGCGTTCAAACGCGTCAGCAGGGAAATATTCCAAAGGGGTGCGATGCTGCATGCCGGCATTGTTGATCAGGATGTCGATCGGGCCTTGATCAGCCTCGAACCCATCCACCGCGGCGCGCACAGCGGCATGGTCAGTCGCATCGAACGCAAGGGTGGCGTCAGCATCGATTGCCGCCGTGGCCTGTTCCAGCTTGGCCGTATCCCGCCCGTTCAGGACAATCTCCGCACCCGCAGATTTCAACCCGGTGGCCAGCGCCAGACCGATCCCTTGCGAAGAGCCTGTGACAAGCGCGCGGCACCCTGCCAGCGAAAACAGATCTGCGTTGTTCATGCGTTTATTCCTCTGGCCCCATTGAAGAATTTCATAACCGCTGCCTGATCTTCACCGCCGATACCCGCCGCCGTCAACATGCGGTGGATTCCAGCGCAAAGCCCGGTCATCGGCATCGATGTTCCGGTGTTGCGGGCAAGGTCGTTCACTGCGTTCAGATCCTTGACCATGTTGTCGATCCGCCCCGTCCGGCGATAGTCCTTTGTCGCAAATCTTGGCAGGTATTCCTGCAACAGCGCGCTATCGGCGCGCCCACCTTTCAGCGCCTGCGGGATTTTTTCTGCGTCAACGCCTGCATCGAGCGCCAGCTGCGTCGCTTCCGCCACAGCCAGAAAGCCAAGACCGCACAGGACCTGGTAGATCAGCTTGGTTGTCTGGCCCGCACCAGCTGGGCCCATGTGGGTGTAGTTCGAAGCAACATGAAACCAGAGGTGCACTTCAGTTAGTGTATCAGCCGTCATGAGTGTCGGAGAACCAAATGCAATTTTCGCGTTGAGCAATGCAACGCAATGCATGCAGGAGAACCCTATGTAGTACGGGTGTGTGACAGCGTTCACTCGTATTTGAATTTCAAAATTCGACCATTATTGACTTGTCAGCATGGACAAATACTGTCGGGTCATGGATGAGAAACCGAATTCTGAACTTGCTTCAGTCAATAATGCGAAGGCCAAGACAATCAGCGGTTGAACTGCAATATTCATATTATTATTAGCTTTTTTTGTGATTGGTCAGGTTGGATTAGAAATAGAAGGATATTTTGGTTATGAAAGATGTCAGAAATTGGAGCGTAGTTTTACGCATGGTAAAGTCACGTATAATTGTCTAGATAGTAATTAGTGGAGGTAAGAGACGAGCGGTCTGTCTCGGCGCGATTATGCCATCGGTCCAGCGTTCGACGCTGATATTCAATTCTCTGGCGTCAGCACTCATGGGTCCTAAGCCCCTTCCGGTGAACTGGTTCGATCCTACGTTTGGGAAACGGAAGGCCATAAGTGACGAACAATTTATCCAAGCCCGGAGAGGTTTTTCGAAGCTGCGGCAGGTTGAGATCTTGATAGCGCAAGGCATGCCCCGAATTGATGCCATCCCGCAAATCGACGATCATCTGAACGTCCGCAGGCCGATGCAGATCCTCTAGCAGGGTAGCTTTCCTGAAAGATTAGATCAACCCGTGGACCGTCTCAGAAGTCCTCAGATGGGCATCTACGTAGCTGTATACCGAGTGCTAAAAGGCAAGCGTCAGAATGGGCAGTTAATCTCCGCAATTCTTGTAGCCGCTCTTCAGACATTCCTGAGCTTTGGCTTGCACTTTTGCAATATCCGCAGCAGTCATTAGCCCTGCACTTATCGTCGGAGACGAAGGCCAAATGGAAAATTCGAAACAAGAAAACGCGCCTATGTCCGTCAACGTCATCCTGACCCTCACCGCCAAGGAAGGCATGTTCGAAACACTGGAAAGCACGATAGCGGCCATCCTGCCTGAAACAGCTGCCCGTGATGACGCGAAGATTATCAGCGCCGCCTCAGACGCTGAAACAGCTAACGTTGTGGTTTACCAACTGCGAGACAAGATTGAGAGCCAGCAAGCCTACATTGGCTGCCGGCAGGAACGCGGCGATCTAGATAAATTCGGTGCACTGCTTGTTAACCCGCCGGACTTTAAAGTGATGAAATACATTTTCTG
>CBFHXH010000174.1:0-237 GCA_965659735.1 uncultured Pikeienuella sp. | reverse complement strand
TTTTCTGACGGCTGATCATTAAAATATAACTGCACCTCGTACCAAATTGAGGCACAGACTACTTGTGTCGCGGCCAAAGGGTATGCATGTTTTAATATCTAAAATGAGGTTTATCTTAATAGTCCATTCCAAGGTCCGCCGTTACTGTTATGGCAATCAACCCAGTTTCCTCTAAAATTGTATTCTGTTTCAAGATATCCACTAATAAAACCATAACAGCTTGTGGCATAACCGCTT
>CBFHXH010000173.1:0-6523 GCA_965659735.1 uncultured Pikeienuella sp. | reverse complement strand
GGATTTGGCGGCGTGCGCGCGCAAGATGCATTGCCCACGAACAATGTCGCCACTGACCCGCAATTATTTGCTAACCGTGAAACCGCAAGTCGTCTCGCCGGACTGGCGGACGTCGCCATAGCCTCAGGCGTCGCGCCCGGCGTGGCGGTCGGCGATATTGGCGTTGTTCAATCGATACTTGGGCGAAACGATCTTTCGCGCCTTTTGGTCCTGCCAGAACAACCCCTACAAAGACCTGATCTCGCCGATGTGGCGCCAGACCTGCGGCTGCAAGCTTCGCAGCAGGTCGCTGACATCGCCAGTCTGACGGACAGTTTTCATCTGAACCTGACGGCGTTTGGGCTGCTCAGCTTTGCAGTTGGCCTGTTCATCGTGCACAGCACCATAGGCCTGGCGTTTGAACAACGCCGTGGCATGATCCGCACATTGCGCAGCCTTGGCGCTCCGCTCAGCACGATCATAGGTCTTATTGTGCTGGAAATGGCGCTGCTGACGACTATCGGCGCTGGGCTTGGCGTAGTGATGGGCTATTTTCTGGCAGCGCTGCTGATGCCGGATGTCGCGGCGACGCTGCGCGGGCTTTATGGCGCACCCGTGTCCGGAGCCCTCGCGTTTCGCGTGGAATGGTGGGCGTCTGGCCTGGCGCTGGGTTACCTCGGCGCAGCGGTCGCGCTGGGTGGGCGTCTTTGGCAGGTCGCGCGGATGCCGATCCTTTCATCGGCCCAGCCGCGCGCCTGGTTGGCGTCCAATGAAAAACGCCTGAACTATCTGGGGATAAGCGCAGCTTTGCTGCTGAGCCTCGCGGCCGCGCTGTCATTGTTTGCAGACGACATGATCGCAGGATTTGCCCTGCTCGGATGTTTGCTGATCGGCGCGGCGCTGGCGCTGCCTGTGGTGGCTGAGAGGTTTCTTGCAATCCTGCACAGGCACGTCACCAACCCGATTGGAGCATGGTTTGTCGGCGACACTCGCCAGCAACTCGGTGGGTTAAGCCTCGCCCTCATGGCGCTTTTGCTTGCTGTGGCGGCGAATATCGGCGTTTCCACGATGGTTTCGAGCTTTCGGCTCACCTTCACGGCGTTCCTCGACCAGCGCTTGGCTCCTGAACTCTACATTGAGGTGGAAACTGCCTCCGACAGCGCCGCGCTGGCGCAATGGTTGGTCGATGAGGAGTTAGAGACGCTGCCTCTGCTCAACACCGATGTGGTGTGGGATGGTCGGCCTGCGCAACATTTCGGCGTG
The DNA here is from genome assembly GCA_965659735.1 of uncultured Pikeienuella sp. Classification (GTDB taxonomy): domain Bacteria; phylum Pseudomonadota; class Alphaproteobacteria; order Rhodobacterales; family Rhodobacteraceae; genus Pikeienuella. The sequence goes on along the minus strand of CBFHXH010000173.1, from coordinate 5,281 downwards.
CGCATTGGTCAGACCTATCGGGAAAGCTGGCGCTTTCTGGCTGAGGTAGCCGCCCCTTGGGACCAGGTCGAAAGAGGCGAAGCTGTGATCGTCAACGAACAGCTCGCCCGCAGGTCCGGGATATGGGTGAATGATCGGGTTGCGTTGTCTGACACCCTCAGCCTGCCCATCGCCGCCGTTGTCGGCGATTACGGGAACCCTGACGGCCAGATCGTGATGTCAGAGGCGCTGTTCAAAACACTTTATCCGCCCAGCGTCGCCTTTCGATTTGGTGTTCGCACCCCCGATCCCGGGGCGCTGAAAGGGCGCATCACAACAGCGCTTGGCGTGCCGGATTCTGCGATGATCGATCAGGCGACACTGAAACGTATATCGCTGAATGTATTCGAGCGGACATTCCTGGTTACTGGCGCGCTGAACGTTCTGACATTGGGGGTCGCGGGTTTTGCAATCTTGATGAGTCTGCTGACGCTGGCCGACCAGCGTGTTCCGCAGTTGGCGCCTGTCTGGGCGCTTGGGCTGACCCGCCGCGGGTTGGGGGCGCTTGAACTGTTTCGCGCGCTGATGCTCGCCGCCCTCGTCATCACCTGCGCCCTACCCCTTGGCCTGGCGCTGGCATGGGTGCTTCTGTCCACTGTGAATGTTGCTGCATTCGGTTGGAAATTACCAATGTTCTTGTTTCCCGGCGATTACGCCCGTCTCGCCGCGCTGTCACTTTTGGCGGCGGCGGTCGCAGCGGCCTGGCCTGCTTGGTGCCTGTCGCGGGTTCCCCCTTCGCGGCTGCAGAAGGTGTTCTCAAATGAACGTTAGATCGCTACTTCTCCTGCTGCTCTGGCCCTTTGCGGCGATGTCGCAAGGTTTTGCGGGCCTTGGGACGAATACGGAGGGGTTTGCGAACCCGGCGCCGAAGCCCGAATTCACCTTCCCTGATGACCACGGAGCACATCCGGATTATCGGATCGAATGGTGGTATCTGACCGCCAACCTCAGCGCCGAAGACGGAACGCGATACGGGCTGCAATGGACACTGTTTCGAACTGCGCTAAGGCCCGGTCAGGCGGCATTGTGGGCATCCCCGCAGATATGGTTTGCGCATGCCGCTGTGACGACGCCGGATCAGCATTTTGCAACCGAGCGTTTCGCGCGCGGCGGTATTGGTCAGGTAGGCGTGCGGTCAAGTCCATTTCGCGCCTGGATCGATGAATGGGCGCTGGAAGGGCCGGATTTCAATCGGCTGAACGTAAACGCCCAAGGCCCCGACTTTGGCTTCGACGCCGCGTTGACGGCTGAGGGGCCACTGATATTTCATGGCGAGGACGGGTTTTCCGTAAAGTCGGCGGAAGGCCAGGCGAGCTATTATTACTCGCAGCCGTTTTATCGCATAGAAGGCTCATTGCGCCTGCCGACGGGCGGTGTGGCAGTTGAAGGCCACGCATGGCTCGACCGTGAATGGTCATCACAGCCGCTGTCTGATGACCAGGATGGGTGGGATTGGTTTTCACTTTCATTCGACAGCGGCGCCAAGCTGATGGGGTTCCGGCTGCGCCAAACCGATGGCGACCACTTCACCGCAGCCACTTGGATTGACGCGGGTGGCCATACGACGGCTTACCCAGATGGCGCCTTTGTGGCGGAGCCGTTGCGATCCGTTACCGTCGCCAACCGCGACATTCCCACAAGCTGGCGCGTCCGCTTGGCGGATAAGGCGGTCGATGTGACCGTCGACGCAGTGAACCCGGGCGCTTGGATGGATGTGTCGATCCCTTACTGGGAAGGTCCGGTCACCGTCCAAGGGACGCTAAACGGCCAAGGCTATCTGGAGATGACCGGCTACGAATGAGCCAATTAAAACCACGCATCTGGCGCCATCTAGGAAAGATACAAGACCAGCTAATGTAGCGTTCACCTGGCTACCCCTGGCGGCGCTTTTCCGCAGATGGCCCTTACCAATTCCGACAAAGTCCTATCTTGTGGTCATGAACAGCCAAGGAACCAAGAAGAAATGCAGCTCAGGGCCAATCACCACTATCCTTCCCGCCGGTCTGCAGTCGCAGCCGACAATCTTGTTTCGACCTCGCATCCACTTGCGTCGCAAGCGGGCCTTTCAATGCTTGCAAAGGAGGGCAACGCCGTAGACGCAGCTTTGGCCGCCGCGATCACTTTGACCGTGGTGGAGCCGACGGGAAATGGGATCGGATCCGACGCTTTTGCAATACTGTGGGACGGGACACAGTTGCACGGCCTCAACGCCTCTGGCCGGTCTCCTTCGGCTTGGGAGCCCTCGCGCTTCAGCGGGTTGGATCAGATCCCTTTTCGAGGCTGGGAAAGCGTAACGACGCCCGGTGCCGTTTCAGGATGGGTCGAGCTTTCATCGAAATTCGGCGCATTGCCGTTCGAAACCCTTTTCGAACCTGCGATCGGATATGCATCAGGCGGCTTTCCGGTGTCCCCGGTCATTGCAGCGCTTTGGGAACGCGCGGGTGAGCAGTTGAGCGATCAGCCCGGTTTTGCCGAAACCTTTCTGCCATTGGGACGCGCCCCCAAAGCAGGTGAGTATTTCAGCAGCCCCGGCCACGCACGGACACTGGAACTGATTGCCGAAACCAACGGCCGCGCGTTCTATGAGGGCGAGATCGCCGATAAAATCGCCGCTTTCGCCAAGGCGCATGGCGCGGCGCTGAGCGTTGAGGATTTAGCTTCGCACAAGGTCGATTGTTGCGGAACCATTTCGCGGCATTTCGACGATGTCACCCTCCACGAGATTCCGCCAAATGGTCAGGGCATTGCAGCCTTGATGGCGCTGGGCATCCTTTCGCAAACGGCCATCCGGGATATGGATGTGGATGATCCGATGGCCGCTCATTTGCAGATCGAGGCGATCAAACTGGCGCTCCGCGACACCGAAGCCTACGTAGCGGACCTCGATTATATGCAAAGCGTTGGCGTCGATGACCTGCTGGACGACGGCTATCTTGCGTCACGCGCCCGCGAGATCGACGCGAACGTCGCCACCAATTTCGGCGTTGGCGCCCCGAAACACGGCGGCACCGTGTATCTGACCGCCGCCGATGCGTCAGGAATGATGGTGTCATTCATTCAGTCGAACTATGCGGGCTTTGGTTCAGGTGTGGTTGTACCGGGCACTGGCGTGGCGCTGCAGAACCGCGGCGCCGGGTTTTCGCTGGACCCGTCTCACCAGAACTATGTTGGGCCCGGCAAGCGGCCGTTTCACACCATCATCCCAGGTTTCCTGATGGGTCCCCAAGACCCTTTGATGAGCTTTGGCGTCATGGGCGGTCCAATGCAGGCTCAAGGCCATGTTCAGATGGTTCTTCGCACGCAGCTTTTCGGACAGGACCCGCAAATGGCGGCGGATGCGCCGCGATGGCGCGTGACCGACGGTCTGGGCGTGGCCTGTGAAACGACCATGGACGCTGAAACGCTGGACACTTTGCAAAGCATGGGACACGACATCACGCTTGAAGCCCCCGATAACGCCTTTGGTTTTGGCGGGGCCCAGTTGATCCAACGCCTGCCTGATCGTGGTTACGTGGCAGGCTCAGACCCTAGAAAAGACGGGGCCGCGATGGGTTTCTAGATCGTAAGTCTGCATCGGCTTCAAGCCGATCACCCTGTACCATCCAACATCGTTTCAACCAGCTTCTGAACACGCAGCGCTTCGAAAGGCGTTGCCAACCGGTGCGGCCGCCCATCCAGACAGAGGCGTAGATCGTCCAGTTGCGCTTTCAGACTGGTGGCGCGCGGATCTTCCGGGCGTTGACCTACCTCGGCAAAGCCGCCGCCCTCAGAACTGGTGTGAATAAAAAAATCAGAAATACGATGACTGATCAAACTACCTTTGATCGTCAGTTCCTGCCGATCAGGTTGGGCACCCCCCACACTGGCCATGACGCTCACCGGCCTATCGTCCGCCGTTTCCAGACGCGCCAACATGTGCGTTTCGCAAAGTGCGGGATCATCCTGATAGGTCGGCTGCGCAGATACCACCGATAACGGACCCAGAATACGCTCAGAAAAGAAAAGAAAATGCGAGATTACCTCGCGGGTCATGCCGCCCTCCGCCTTGAACCTCAGCCAGTCGGCGGATTTTTGCCACTCACGTGGCCAAGCCGGGTACGTGACGATGATGTCGGCGCCCAACACCTCACCCATCGCGCCTTCAGTGGCGGCGCGGGAGACATCAGTCAGCGCCGCGCCCGCAGCCTGCGTGAAGTTGACGGCCGCCGGCACGCCGCAAGCATCTAGATGGGCCACAAGCGCTTCGCTTTCAGCGACATTCACCCCCAAGGGCTTTTCGAGAAATACAGCTTTGCCCGCGTCCGCCGCCGCTAGCGCATAAGCTTTGCGAGGCTCAGGAGGGCAAGCTAGATATACAAGATCCGCTCCCCTAATCGCCTCTTCAGCGGTTGCTGTGATCGGGACACCCGGCGCAATGACCTGCGCTTGCGCACAAGTGTCGGGATTAGGGTCCCAAAGCCCAGAAAGCTTATACCCGGGGTGCAAAGACATGTGTTCGGCCATGCGCCGGCCCATTATGCCTAGTCCGATAATGGCTGTCTTTAAACTCATGTCGCGTCCATCTTTCTGCTGTTGTCTAGAATGCGCGCATAGACGCTGGTTTAGGTTAGCGGCCGTGCTGGCGTTTCACTAGGCCCTTTGCGTCGGGTCGCTAAATCTGACGACACGTTTGGGAGGCAAAGATATTGCGGAAAATGGATCCAAAGCGGCATCGTTTACTCTTCAATTTGGACGATCAAAGACGGCGCCGCAGGGTTTCACGCGTGAAATCTGACTTAAGTAACTGAATTCTTGACATGATCAAAATTAGGGCAGCGTGATCACATAGTACGCTGCTGAGAAGGTGAGACCCAAATTCTGTTGCGCTTCGTGATTTCGGATGAAAGGCTAATGACAGTTCAAGCGTTACCAACACTGTGACCCGCCCCGGATCGTGCGGTGCTGGCGCGATATCTCGAATGGGAGGTCGAAGATGAATTTTCAAACGCCCTTGTCCGCCGCGCATCCTCTGTCGCCTCTTACAGGCGAAGAAATCAAACAGGTCGCCGCGATCCTGCGCCGCGACCTTGCCAACGGCGCTGACGCGTTATTCGAAACGATAGAACTTGCTGAGCCTGACCGTGCAACGGTTAGGGCTTTCGATGGAGGCGCAGCGTCTGAGCGTCAGGCATGGGCGAATGTCTACCACAATACCCGGGCGGGCGTGATCCGGTGCCTCGTCTCGCTGACAGATGACGAGGTG
>CBFHXH010000172.1:0-6753 GCA_965659735.1 uncultured Pikeienuella sp. | reverse complement strand
AGTCCAGTCACACCGCCAACAGCGTGCATCCCCGGATTGCTCAATCGCTTCACCTCGACGGGTGATAATTGCTTTGCAATCTTCGGCATTCGATTTCGGCCCTTTTACAACTCTCATCCAAACTACCATAAAAGACGTTATTGGATGAAGATGATGGCAACCCTAAGAAACGAGGTATTTGCCTAAGCTACTGGATATAAATGTATAAAAGTGACACTTGGCGACAACATGAAACAACTAAATGGCGGCCGCCGCCTCCGCCACTGAAAGTGCGCTTAGCGCAGCCGAGGCGTCCGTTGTTGCTGTCAAAGCCATGAACGATAATCCGCCAGATGGTTTGCCTGCGGCTGCTCTGCCCCTGAATACCGGCGTCGCCTTGCATTTCGGCGAAGTCTTCTTTGGCAATGTCGGGGCGCCGGCGTGGTTGGACTTCAACGTTATCGGCCGCGCCGTGAACGAGGCCAGCCGCGTTGAAACGTTGACGAAAGAAGTCGGCCGCCCTTGCTGGTCACTGGCCCCGTCGCATCGCTGCTGGATCGGTAGATGGAGGCGATGGGCGCGTTCCCATTAAAGGGCTTCGAAACCCCGATGGAGGTTTTCGCGCCGATCAAAAAGACGGATTGATCGGATCAATTGGCCCGCCAAAGCCGGGGATCAACGTTTCCATCACCGCAGCGATCTGCAAGAGACCTGCTTCGCCCCGCGGGCGGCCTACGAACTGTATCCCCATCGGCGCGCCTGAGGCGGTAAAGCCGATGGGGACCGATATCGCAGGCAGGCCACAGGTCGTCGCCAGAGTCGCGAATTTCAGCCAATCCATGTAGTGGCCCTGTGGCTGTCCATCGACTTCTGTTGGATATTCCACTTCAGACGGCAGGGCGCCGATGCCGACAACTGGGCAGGCGAGGGCGTCATAATTGCGAAGAAACCTCTCCATCGCGCCGAACAGCAGCGAGCGCTTGCGCGTCGCAGTAATGATTTCAATCGCTTTCAGATTTTTGCCTAACTCAATGTTTTCGCGAAGTGTTTTCTTGTAGTGCGCCTGAATGTGATCCGGCTCATGCCCCGGCGAGGCCCATTGCGCGCAGGCCCTCAGCGTATTGTAAGTCTCCAACAAGTCAGTGAGATCTGGGCAGTCTTCCTCTACCACTGTTCCTGCGCCAGCCAGCGCAGCCATCGCGCCAGCCAAAAGATCACGGACTTCGCATTCGACCGGGGCAAGACCACCCAGATCGAATGCAAAAGCGATGCGTTTGGGTGGCGCGGCGCGGCGCACTTCTTCCAGAAAACTGACCTTTGGCGGTTCAAGCGATTGAAAGAGACGCGGGTCAAAGCCCGTCATCGCATCAAGGAACAACGCGCAGTCGGCCGCTGTACGGGCCATGGGCCCTGACAGGCCTTCATGCGCGAACTGCTGTTTTTCAGACTCGCCGCCCGCGCGGCCCGGCGTGGGGCGCAGGCCGATGATCCCGCAATAGGCGGCGGGCGTGCGCAGGCTGCCACCCAGATCGGACCCCTGGGCCAACCAGCATTCGCCTGCTGCCAGCGAAGCTGCGGCGCCGCCCGATGATCCGCCAGGGTTCAGGGCGGTGTTCCAGGGGTTTTTTGTGGCCCCGAACACATCGTTGAACGTGTTCCCGCCAGCGCCCATTTCAGGCGTGTTTGATTTGGCGACGGTGACGCCGCCGCGTCTTTCCAGCCGTTCAACCAACGGGTCGCTTACGGTGGGCACGTGATCGGCGTAGCCTTTTGTGCCCCAGGTGGTGCGCACGCCTGCAATCGGGTTCAGGTCCTTGATGGTGATTGGAAGGCCCGCCAGCCACGGCGCTTCGTCGCCTTTCTCAAGGTTTGCGATCTGGTCGCGCGCGCGTTCGGCGCAGACGGTAGGCAGGGCGTTGATGTCTGGTTCAACCGCCGCAATCCGTTCCAGCGACGCCTCCAACATCTCGGTTGGTGAAACCTCACCTTTGGTCAGCGCGTCTACTGCGTCGACGGCGGACAAGGCGCATAATTCGGGCCCGGTGTAAGTTGCCATCACGTCATCCCCTTGAGTCTGTTATTGGCCGCACTTTGGCGTAAAGGCTAAGCTGTTTCCATAGAAAAGGAATCTGTCCTATGGCGGAAACGCCGCCGACTGCCCCAGCAAACGAACACACCGAAAACATCCCCGCAGGCGTAGCTTGGATGCTGGTCACTGGCTTGCTGTTCGTCGCCGTCACGGGGATCGTGCGATACCTCGGGTCCGACCTGCCAGCGGCGGAGGGCGCGTTCATTCGCTACGCCATCGGGCTTTTAATGATCTCGCCCGCGCTGCTGAGCTTTTTCCGCCGCAAGGCCAGCGCCCGTACATGGACGCTCTACAGCATGCGCGGCCTGTTGCACGGGATCGCGGTCAGTCTGTGGTTCTACGCCATGGCCCGCATTCCGGTGGCTGAGGTGACGGCGATTGGCTATTCGTCGCCTATCTTCGTGACCATCGGAGCCGCGCTGTTTTTAGGCGAACGCCTGCGCATGCGCCGCATCGTGGCAGTCCTGATCGGGCTGATTGGCGTCCTGATCATTCTACGCCCCGGCTTTCAGGAAATCGGGCCGGGTCAGTTGGCGCAGCTAACGGCGGCGCCGCTGTTTGCGGCGTCTTTCCTGCTGGCGAAAAAGCTGACGGACGAGGCGGATTCGGCCGAAATTGTCGCCATGTTGTCGCTTGGCTGCACCATTGTCCTGCTCCCGATGGCGCTGGCCGATTGGCGCGACCCGACATGGGAGGAGATTGGCTGGCTCGCGCTGACCGCGCTGTGCGCTACCGCAGGGCACTACACGCTTACCCGCGCCTATGCCTGCGCGCCGATCACCGTGACCCAGCCAATCACATTTCTGCAGATCGTCTGGGCGACGATACTGGGCGTTGTGGCGTTTGGGGAGCCTGTGGATGTCTTCATCACTGCTGGCGCGGCTGTCATCGTGGGGTCGGCCTGGTACATTGCGCGCCGCGAAATGCAGTTGAAACGTGGATAGCGATGATCACAGTGACTTAATTGAGACTTGTTTGCGAACCGCTGAAATTGGGGGGAACCCGCTGCTGGGCGTTGGCGTAGGGTGGGCAGTCATGCCCACCATCCGACGTGTCAGAAGATGAAATCGGCGTTTGTAAACTGACCGGTCACCTGATCCTTGATCAATATATCAGGGGTTCGATTCCCTCAGCGGGCACCATAAAAAATCAAGTAAATCAGATATTTAATAGAGTACTGTCAGAACACCTAGAGTATCAATTTTGGCTTGTCACTAGATTTGTCACTAGAATCACAAACTAAGGCGCGGACCCGGCCCGGGCGGCAGAACCGCGTAAATCGCGGAAACAATGCTAAGAAGATGGTGGAGGATTAAGCCGCCGCTGGACACCGTTCCCGGCGAGGACGGTTAGCGACGGCTTCTTGGGGCGCGACGGAGACCACAAACGTCGCCACGGACGCCCGCTCGAAAGACCATCGAAGCGCGGCGTTTGCTTCACCGCAAATCCGCCGCATGATCAGACCAACCAGATGAGCCAGACCCTCTCTTAGATCACGCCGCCATCTGTCCCAAAATCCCTGACGACGCACACACTGCGCTGCTCTCCTACGCCTGGAACTGCAACTATTGCTATCCCGGACAGCAGCGCATGGGCGAAGATATCGGCGTCACTCGCCAGACGGTGAATTAGTACATCAAGAAGCTTGAGCGCAAGGGCTCCGTCGACGTGAAGCGGCGCGGCCAGGGCCGGTCAAATTACTACACCATTCACATCCCGAAGGATGATGTCACCGACCTGAAATCCTAATGTCGGGAATCCCGACTTCTGGATGTCGGATATCCCGACAGGAATAATACGAAGTGAAGAAGATTTAGATAACTGTATAAAGAAAAAGGCAAATAAGGGGATTAATGGCTTTCTTTCGGCGGCTAAAAGCGGAGTTGAGTTTAGTAGAACGTTTTGGGGTAGAGCAGGTTATCTGTCAGCCTCACGAATTTCGCCCATACCGGGGCTTTGCTCGGCACTCCCGGCCCCTTGCTGCCTTTAGCGCCCGACCTCGAATTTTGCGAGTGCGTCCTCGTTTGCGGCCATTCGCTGCAAGCGCGAAGCGAATGGGTGGCTAGGACTAGATCGCGGACATTGCGGTCGCTTAGAAACACCTGCCGGATTTCCAATCGATGGCTAAGCGCCTACGCTTGATGGCGGTTTCGCAAGACATTGTTGCGGCTGAGCTGACGATCGTACTAGCTATCCGCAAAAGCAATCGTGCCGAAGAACATGGTCAGGCTATGTCGAAAAGACTTGCCGTCCGTTTGCGATTACGCCTCTGCAGACGGGCTGAGCAGACCCAGGCTGAACGAAGACAATATCAGCATCAGCGCCCTCCATAATTGCGCCGCGGTCCGAAAGATGAGCTGCCTTAGCCGGGTTGCGGGAAACCAGCGACCAGGCCTCTTCAGCAGAGAGATCGCCTGCAGCAATCAGCTTGCCCGCGGCGCCCAGCATCGCTGGGAAAAAGTAATCAGACGCCAACGCGCCGCACAAACCGGCGATTGCTGCGGGTTCCGCGTCTAGCGCGCCAATATGGCTGCCGCCGCGCACGACATTTGGGCTGCCAAGAATCGTGACTTCACCATGATCGACGGCTTCCTGCGCTGCTTCCGCCGTCATCGGAAATTCTGACACCGTCACGCCCATCTCGCGGTTGGCGCGGCGCGCCTCTGCGGTCATCTCATCATGGGCAAAGCACACCACGCCCGCCGCCGCCGCCGCGCGGGCGAGCCGTTCAGCCGCTTCTGGCGCGGCGTCAAACCGGGCCTCTGTCCGCTTCGTCAGCTGGTCATAATCGGCGACGGTCAGGCCTGCGCGTGATGCGTATTTCGACAAGTCTCGCTGCAAACGTCGCTTGGGGTCGATTAGCATTGAGAAATGGTCATTGAACGCCAGCGTCGGTTTGGGGTCGAGATGCAGCCAAGTCTCTACATCCTCGACCGCATCTAGTGCTGCAAGCTCCCACCTTAATTGGATGCGAAGATCGGTGACGAAGTAAGGACGAAGGCGCCGCCAAGCGTCAATCAGAGATCTGGCGTTTTCAAGGCTGCGCAGGCCCGGCTCCCACGAGATGGTGAGCGCGAGGTAAGCGGTGGTAATCCCGTTCACTAAAAGCTGGCGGTCGGTCTCTATCAGTGCGGTTTCGACATCAAAAAAGACGCCGGGGCGGGGTGACAGGTTTCGCTCAAACCCGTCGCCATGCAGGTCGATCATGCCCGGCGCGACAATCATGCCAGCGGCGTCAACGACACGCGCCTTTGGTGACGGACTGTCGGCGATCTTGCCATCCACAACAAAAAGGTCGCCCGCTTCCAAGCCCTGTTCGCCAAGAACCTGTCCACCGGTAATCGTAAAATCCATGTCATCCATCCGTCGCAAATCTGAAGCGCAGCGTTCACCGCGTTGTCGCCTGCACCCAATACCACCACGACACGACAGATTTGTCATATGAGAGAGGGACATGATGAAAACATTACTCGCCGCGACCGCCGTCGCGCTGACGGCATTCGCAGCAACTGCGGAACAGGTTAAACTGGCTGTCACCGATATCGAAGGCCTTGAAGCGCTGACCCAGGAATTCGGCGCCTTCGAAGCTGAACTAGAGGCGATCACCGGCCTTGAGGTTGAGCTCTTCCCCGTCGCATCCCGCACCGCCGCAGTTGAGGCGATGAATGCCGATGCGGTTGATTTCGTGCTGACCGGCCCCGCTGAATATGTCGTGCTGAAAGAGCTTGCCGATCCAGTGATCGTCGCAGGTTGGCAGCGCCCTGACTATTTCGCTCAGATCGTTGTGCTGGCGGATGGACCGATCAAGAACGTCATGGATCTGAAGGGCAAGACGGTAACGTTCGGCTCAGTCGGCTCGACGTCTCAGCATCTTGGTCCGGCGCAGGCGCTGGCTGACCTGGGCCTGAACATGGGCGATGACTACGACGCGCAGATCATCAAGCGCAACGTTGCGGTTGAGGCGCTGATCCGCGGCGATATCGCTGGCGTTGGCATGAACTTCGGTCATCTGAACAAGATCCGCAAAGCCTTCCCCGACACCGCTTTCACCGTGGTGGCGCGGGGCCGCGATTTGCCGAACGACATCCTGGTTGCGCGCCCTGATGTTGATGCGGACACGCTTGCCAAAGTGAAATCGGCATTTGTGGATGATGGCGATCGGCTGATGGCCGCAGTGCTGAAGGGCGATGACAATCAGAAGTATTCTCGCGGTTTCTTCCTCACCGGCATCAATGACGCCGACTACGACTATGTCCGCGCGATGTACAAGACCATCGGCGTCGACACATTTTCCGCCTTCGTCGGCGACTGACGCTTGGATCAGTTTGCGCATGGCGCCGCCTCGGATGGTTCCGGGGCGGCTTGCCGTTTGACGAACGTTCGCCTGAAACGGGGCGGTCGCACCGTACTGGATGACGTGAGCCTCGAGATCGGCGCCTTGGAGAAGGTTGCGTTAATTGGCCCAAATGGCGCTGGCAAAAGCTCGTTGATGAACGCCGTCGTCGGTTTGGCGCCGGCGGAAAGCGGTGGGGTGGAAACGCTGGGTGAGCCTCTGACCAGCAGCGGCGCCCGCAAACGCGCGCGGGCGGGCATCGGGTTTGTCTTTCAGAAACACGCGCTGGTCCGGCGACGCACGGTTCTGTCCAATGTCATCCATGGGCTGATGGCGCGCCCCGGCGCCTGGC
>CBFHXH010000171.1:0-6811 GCA_965659735.1 uncultured Pikeienuella sp. | reverse complement strand
AATCGCTGCGAACAAACCGAAATCACGGGACCAGTTGCTTGCCTCGCGGTCACTACAACGCGAAGGGCGCAAGCCTGAAGTCTGCGATGCGATTCTCGCGGCGGTGGCGGCTGGCATCGAAGGACCGCCGGTTGAGGCCGCACCTAATCCGCGCCATGCGATGCGGCCCAAGCCCGGCGCTCAGGCGCTGACTGAGCTTTTGAAGGTTTTGCTAAAGGCCAAGGCTGATGAGCTCGGCGTCGCGCAGCGCCTGATCGCCTCCGCCGCGGAAATTGAGGAACTGGCCATGGGAGAGCGTGACGGCGTGAAAGCGCTCGAAGGATGGCGGCGCGAAGCCTTTGGCGACGTCGCGTTACGTTTGATCGGCGGAGAGATCGCGCTGTCCTCCGGTCCGCAAGGTGTGAAAGTGGTTGATCTGGACGCTGATCCGGCGGCCTAGAAACGGCCTTCGACGCTGTCACGTGATGACCAGACCCGTACACCGCGTGCGGATCGCAGCATCGCTGGGGGCAGTTCAAAATCACTTCGCAGCAAACGCGCGGTGATGGGTGCGTTCGCGCCTTGCGCGTCATCTGGGGCGATGGCGACGAAATCAAATTCATAGAACCCGTCAGGCCCCAATTCGCCGCCATACCGAATGCGCAATTCTGGTTCGTAAAACCCTGTGCCGGGCGCAACGCCAGTTGCGGTCAGCATGTAGCCACGAAATAGCTTTCCCAATTCCAGAGACTCGATGCGCACAACGGGGGTCTTTTCAACGACTGGCGCCTCTTCTGCGATGATGCCGGAATTTGGCGCACCGCCGAAGACATCATCGACGGTTGAACAGGCGGTCAGCCCAAAGCCAAGGATGACCGTTGCGGTCAAAGCAGCTGTAATACGCATTGTGAAACCTCCCACTTGTTGGCGTAAAAGGCCACATCTTTCGGCGAAAGAAAAGGGGCCTTGGCTGGACGCAGGCCAATCACGTCGCTAAGTCATCGTGAAACCGGCGGAGAATGATCATGGCGCGTGAAGATTTTGAAGAAATCGTTGAAACCTTTGAGTTTCTGGACGACTGGGAAGATCGGTATCGCCATGTGATAGAGCTTGGCAAAGCAATGCCTGAGATGGACGATGCGCTTAAATCACCGCTGACCAAGGTTGATGGTTGCGTCAGCCAGGTCTGGATCGCCCCTACAGTTGAGGGCGAGGGGGCGGGACAACGGCTCCACTTCATGGGCGATAGCGATGCGATGATCGTGCGCGGTCTAATCGCCGTATTGAGAGCGTTGTTGGACGGAGAAACAGCGTCGGAAATCGTGACCACTGACGTTCCAGGCGAGTTGGCGCGATTGGGTCTGGACCAGCACCTGTCTGCGCAAAGGTCAAACGGGCTGCAAGCGATGGTCGCCCGGCTCAAGCAACTTGCCCAGGCCGCCGAGGCGGCCTGACCAGATCGCAACGTCTAACTTTACGATGAAGCGTTTACCAACCAAGAGCGGATCACCTGAGCGACGCGATTATGGATGCGGATCTTTTGTCCCTGGCCGAGCTGCTCTGCCTGAACCGCCGCAGCGCCGCTGAACGCCTGCAGTCAGCCCGCGCGCCATCTTCCGATGCGATGACATTCCCGGCTTCGTCGAGGATGGCGATGTCGAACTTGATTTCATGCACGCCGAGCTGCAGCTGGGAAGATCGCGCGCGCGGCGTCATTGCGTGAAACTCAGTAATGTTTAGTTTCAGTTGCACCGGTGCTTCACCCGCCAGTGCATCGACGGTGCCAGCGCGAACAGCGTCAGACATCAATGCGATGACCTGCGCTTTGCGATCACCCGGAGGGTCGCCATACCAAACCAGTTCCGTCACCGGCGGATACCGTCGCGACGGCTTGTCGGTAACAGTCAATTCGTTCGAAACTTCGACAATCACATTGCCAAGCCCCCACTGTGCAACCTGACTTGCCGGCTGCCCCACGCCAGCTGTGAAATCAATTTCGGAAACGCGTGGCGCCACACACGCGGAACCAAGCAGAGTCGCGACAGCGACATAAATTAGTGTTCTGCGTTTCATCGGTCCAGTTCCGTTCTCTCTCAGTTTCCCGTTCCGTCAGCTTATGCCCTGGCCAACTTGGAAGCTGCGCATGCCCACCATAACACGCGCTCCACGGAGTGTAATTTGACGGGGTTTTGGTTTAAAAACCGTTTATATCAAGGGAAATAGAGCGTAAAAGTTTTCGTAAATGGTTAAGCAGTCGCATGACGAGACTCACTAATCTTTACGTTTAATCAACTATTCAAATGCGTGTGTGCATTCCCACACGACCCGCACGTGAAAGACTTGACCATAAGGCGGTCGGGCGGGCACGATTGCAAAAGAAGTTAACGTAACTAGCCATGCTAACAAGCATGGCGTTTAATAGGGGAGGCTCTGGGGTCCATGGCTGTAAATCTCAGTGACTTTATGGATTGGGTTATCGCACGCAATCCGGCGGAAGACGTGTTCCATCAGGCGGTGCACGAAGTCGCCGAAACGGTGATCCCGTTCATCAACGACAATCCCATATATGAGAAGATCAAAGTGCTTGAGCGGATGGCCGAGCCTGATCGTGTTATTTCGTTCCGAGTCTCCTGGGCTGATGACAATGGCGACGTTCAGGTTAACCGGGGCTACCGTGTTCAGTTCAACAACTCCATTGGGCCATACAAGGGCGGCATCCGGTTCCACCCTTCGGTGAGCCAGGGCGTTCTGAAATTCCTCGGCTTCGAACAAACATTTAAGAACTCATTGACTGGCCTGCCCATGGGCGGCGGCAAGGGCGGCGCTGACTTTGACCCCAAAGGCAAGTCACAGCACGAAATCATGCGCTTCTGTCAGTCGTTCATGACCGAACTTTATCGCCATATTGGCCCGAACATCGATGTTCCAGCAGGCGACATTGGCGTGGGTGGCAAGGAAATTGGCTACATGTTTGGCCAGTACAAACGGCTGACGAACAGCTTCGAAGGCGTTCTGACCGGCAAGGGCCTTGAATATGGCGGCTCGCTGATGCGGCCCGAAGCAACCGGTTATGGCGCGGTCTATTTCCTGGAGAACATGCTGCATCACCGCAACGACGCGATCGAAGGCAAGACTGCAGTCATCTCTGGTTCGGGCAACGTTGCGACCCACGCGGCTGAGAAAATCCTCCACCGCGGCGGCATGCCGTTGACGATGTCCGACTCGGGTGGCTTCGTGCATCAGCCCGGCGGCTTCAGCCTGGAGCAAATCGACTGGATCAAGCGTCACAAGAACCAGCGTGGCGCGCGGATTTCCGCCTATGTCGACGAATTTGGCGGCGGTGCCACGTATCATGAAGGCAAACGCCCTTGGGGCGTCGAAACCCAGCTGGCTCTGCCATGTGCGACGCAGAACGAACTGAATGGCGATGAAGCGGCGACGCTGTTGTCGAATGGTTGTATGGCGGTGTCGGAAGGCGCGAACATGCCTTGCGACATGGATGCGATCGGCAAGTTCCTGACTGCAGGCATCATGTATGCGCCGGGCAAAGCGTCGAACGCTGGCGGTGTCGGCATGTCGGGTCTGGAAATGAGCCAGAACTCCGCCCGTCTGCACCGGACTGAAGACGATCTTCGGGATGCTCTGAAGAAGATCATGAAAGACATTCATGACGCCTGCGTTGAAAGCGGGACGGTGTCTGGCGACAAAGTCGACTATGTGCGCGGCGCCAACATCGCTGGGTTCAAGAAAGTGGCTGACGCGATGCTCGCTTTCGGCGTCGTCTGATCCACTTAGAACTTATGAAGGGCGCGTCTGGAAACAGGCGCGCCCTTTTCTTTTAGTCCGTGAAATGCTGTAATTTGAGTATTTATCAATCTATGGATTAGTGAATCGAGTGATAAATGGCCCGACAATGCGTCGCCTTTAGGTGGACCGCTAAGCCAGTATCCCTTACGCATCTTTGTGCTCTTCTGGGAACCAACATGACCGATCTTCTTTCTGACCTTCTTTCCAAACGCGACTGGTTGGTGGCCGATGGGGCGACAGGCACCAATCTGTTCGCTATGGGGTTGGAGGCGGGCGAAGCGCCAGAACTTTGGAATACAGGCGCCCCTGATAAGATCAGGGCGCTGTATCAAGGATTTATCGACGCGGGATCTGACCTGATTCTCACCAACTCGTTTGGCGGAACGCGGGCGCGGTTGAAACTTCACAATGCGCAGGACCGCGCGTTGGAACTGAATCGCATCGCTGCCGACCTTGCGCGGGAATGCGCCGACAAAGCGGGCCGTCCTGTTGTTGTCGCCGGATCGATGGGGCCGACAGGTGAGTTGTTGGAACCGGTCGGCGCGCTGACCCACGCAGAAGCGGTTGAGATGTTTCAGGAACAGGGCGAGGGCCTGCTTGCGGGCGGCGCAGATGTCCTCTGGGCTGAGACGATTTCATCGGAAGAAGAAATGCGCGCAGCATCAGAAGCGGCCGCTAACCTAGGCGCGCCGTTCTGCGGCACGATGAGCTTCGACACCGCGGGTCGCACCATGATGGGCGTGACCAGCCATGGATATGCTGAAATCGCGGGCGGGTTGCCCGCCGTTCCAATTGCGTTCGGCGCCAATTGCGGCACCGGCGCACCAGATTTGATGCGGACGGTTCTTGGCCTGACCGAGGCGGCGCCAGGCGCTGTTGTAGTCGCCAAGGCGAATGCAGGGATCCCGAAATATGTCGAAGGCAAAATCGAATATGACGGCACACCGGAACTGATGGCTGACTATGCGATATTGGCGCGAAATGCAGGTGCGCGGATCATCGGTGGTTGCTGCGGTTCAAAACCAGAACATGTCCGCGCGATTCGCAACGCGTTGGAAACAACGCCGCCAGGCGGGCGTCCAAGCCTCGATCTTGTGCGCGAAAAGCTTGGCGAATTCTCCTCCGCCGACGATGGGTTGGGGGATGCGCCAGCGCCAAAGCGCGAACGTCGCCGCCGCAGGGGGTAATCCGCAGCGTTGTTTAGCGGATTTTGACTGGAACGTCGCATTGAAGACATTCGAAGTCGCCAATTGTCTCGCGCTTTTGCCTGCTCTCTGTGACATGTGCAGAGTAGACCCGCGTTAAGACGCTTTAAGAAGGAACGCCTCCATGTCGGATGAAGAAGAAGACATCATCCTCAGCGAACTCAGCGATGATGAGCTTGTCCTGCAGATGCATGATGACCTCTATGATGGTCTGAAGGAAGAGATTACCGAAGGCGTCAACATCCTGCTGGAACGCGGATGGCAGCCTTACGATGTCCTGACCAAGGCGCTGGTCGAAGGCATGCGTATCGTCGGCATCGATTTCCGCGATGGCATCCTGTTCGTGCCAGAGGTTCTGTTGGCCGCAAACGCCATGAAGGCGGGTATGGCCATCCTCAAGCCCTTGCTTGCAGAAACTGGCGCGCCGCGCTTGGGCAAGATGGTGATCGGCACCGTGAAGGGCGACATTCACGATATCGGCAAGAACCTTGTCGGAATGATGATGGAAGGCGCCGGTTTCGAAGTGGTGGATCTGGGCATCAACAACCCGGTAGAGAACTACATCGAGGCCTTGGAAAAAGAAGATGCGACGATCCTTGGCATGTCGGCTCTACTGACCACGACGATGCCATATATGAAAGTCGTTATCGACACGCTAGTCGAAAAGGGCATGCGCGACGATTACATCGTGCTGGTTGGCGGCGCGCCGCTGAACGAAGAGTTCGGCAAGGCGATTGGCGCTGACGCTTATTGCCGCGATGCAGCGGTTGCGGTTGAAACGGCCAAGGAATTCTCGGCCCGCAAGCACAACCAGGCCTGATCGTGACGGTCAGCGACGACGCGCTGACGGAAACGGGATTGAACGCGCCCCCAAGCGGGCGCGTTCTGCTTTTGGCCTGCGGCGCACTGGCGCGAGAGGTCTTGGCGCTGATTGAGCTGAACCATTGGTCCCACATGACACTGCGATGCCTGCCCGCCAAACTGCATCTTTACCCGGAAAAAATACCCGAAGCGGTGCGGGAGGGGGTTCATCGTGGCCGCGCTGACGGGTTTGAAAGCGTTTACGTGCTCTATGCCGACTGCGGTACAGGCGGTCTTCTGGACAAGATGTGCGAAGAAGAAGGAGTGGAGCGGATTGCCGGGCCGCACTGCTATTCCTTTTTCGATGGCAATGATCTGTTCGCCAGCCGCGCTGACGAAGAAATGAGGGCGTTCTATCTGACAGACTTTCTGGTTAAGCAGTTCGACGCGTTCGTCTGGCGTCCAATGGGGCTAGGTCGCCATCCTGATCTGCGCGACATGCTTTTCGGCAACTACGAAGCGTTGATCTATCTGGCGCAAACCAACGACCCCGCGTTGGACACAAAGGCCGAGGAAGCCGCACAACGCCTCGGCCTCAGATATGAACGACGCGTCACCGGTTACGGCGATCTTGCCGCTTCGCTGCAAGATCTGTCTGTAAACACATAGCCTTTCACTACTTTTAGGTGACCGTGAAGTCGGTCGCCAGTCTGGGCACCGCCTTCGATGGATTTCAGCGATGTGGACTGAAAATCGAAAGCGGGCGCATCTTCGGCAAAGCCGGGTAGGGGCCCTGCAACCTCTGCCGGTTGCGCCGCATCGAAGGCGAATGTCGATACCGACAGGATTTGGCACTGACGGGGCGCCGGGGTGACATCGGCCTGTTCGGCGTCCAGCAGATGGATGGCACCAAGCATTCGGTTCATCTGGTCGAAATCACTTTGCAGCGGCGCGAGGATGATCACCAGCCGAACCCCAGCGCCTTCGGGTGTGCGGGCGACGCATTCCAGCAGGCCGAT
>CBFHXH010000170.1:0-6817 GCA_965659735.1 uncultured Pikeienuella sp. | reverse complement strand
ATCTTGATGCGGGGGTTTGCAGCGGGTGAATTCTTTGAACACGTCCGAATGTTCCGGCCCACCTGGCTGACGGCGGTCCCGGCGATCCATCAAGCTATACTGGATGCTGCGCCTGACCATCCTGACGCCCTCAATGGGCACGAACTGCGGCTGATCCGGTCAGCCTCCGCCCCATTGCCAGCCGCGCGGCGAATGGCTTTGTAGCTGCTGTATGGCGCTCCGGTCATCGAAACTTATGGCATGACCGAGGCCGCCTTTGCGGCCGCCCCTGATAACGACGGCGCCCTCGCTGCCGCGGATCAGATCGCTGCCGTCGCCGCCGCGCAGCAAGTCATCTCCTTCCCCTCCAATAAGGGGCGCTGCCCTGGGGTGCGTGGATATTTTACTTCGGGTAGCGGCTCCACCAGCCCGTCGACGACGTCATAGCTGCCGAAGAGGCCGTCCATGAGCCCGCGGAATGATTCCGCGTCTTCGTCGGAGAAACCGAAGCCAAGCTCCGATGCGGCCACTTTGACCTCAGCGGCGTTCGGGTGGCGAACCGTCAACGTCGCGGTCCTTGGTCGACGCTTGCAAAGCTGATCAGGATAGCGGAGCCTGCACGTCACCTCGCCGAGATTTCATCACAGGTCAACAGTATCACCTCGCCATCGAGGATCGGCTGGGCGACCTCGAAAAAAGCCGCGACTGCATCTGAACCGTTGTGTCGGTCCATCGCCCGCTGATCGGCGAAGCGTTCATAGGTAGTGAAAACACAAGGGTCGGCGGCGTCCTGGCTAATGAAAAACCCAATCGTCTCGGGCTCATTCGCTTTTACATGCTCGGCGACGGCGAGAAGGCCGTCTCGCATCGTCTCTTCCGTCCCAGGCTTGGTGCGGATGATTGCAGTGATGGTCTTCATCCTGGCTTCCTTTTCCTAGCTTGCGGGTAGGTAGCTGATCATCGCCTCGCGCATGACGAATTTCTGAGCCTTGCCGGTGACGGTCATAGGCATTTTGCGCACGAAACGGACATAGCGTGGAACCTTATAGTGGGCGATCTGTGGCTTGCACCAATCGCGCAACGCCGTCTCAGTCAGCGACGCGCCGGGTTGTAAGACGATCCAGGCGGCGACTTCTTCGCCATATTTCGGGTCGGGCACGCCGAAGACCTGAGCATCGGCGATGTCCGGATGGGTGAGGAGGAAACTCTCCACCTCCGCCGGATAGACGTTTTCGCCGCCGCGGATCACCACGTCCTTGATGCGCCCGACGATACGGCAATACCCCTCTGCATCGATCACGGCCTGATCGCCGGTTTTCATCCAGCCATCTGTAATTGCTTCGGCGGTACGTTCAGGATCGTTCCAGTACCCCTTCATCACGAGGTACCCGCGGGTCATCAACTCACCCGGTTCTCCAATCGGAACTGTCTCACCCGTTTCATCGACGACCTTGACCTCGCAATGCGGCTGGATGCGCCCGACCGTACCGGTGCGCCATTTCACCGGGTCGTCTGGCGAGGTCTGGAAGGATACCGGCGATGTCTCCGTCATCCCGTAGGCGATGGTGATCTGATCGCAGCCCATTTCGCCGATCACGCGCTTCATCAGAGGTTCGGGACAGGGCGACCCCGCCATGATGCCGGTGCGGAGCGCTTTCAGATCGCGTCTAGCGAAGTCCGGTTGATCGAGCATCGCGGCGAACATGGTCGGGACGCCATGCACGGCGGTGCAGTTCTCTTCCTCCAGCGCTGTCAGCGTCTCGCCCGGTTCGAACGCCTCGCCCGGAAAGACCATCTTCACGCCATAGGCGACGGTCGCGAGCACACCCAGCACCATGCCGAAACAGTGATACAGCGGCACCGGGATCGCGAGCGCGTCGCCCGGCCTGAAACGCATGGCGCGGGCGGAGGAGACGGCGTTGTTAATGACATTGCGATGGGTCAGCGTTGCGCCCTTCGGCGCACCCGTGGTGCCGGAGGTGAACTGTATGTTGATCGGATCATTTCGGTCGAGGCCTCTAGAGATCGCGTCAAGTCGGGCGAGCCCTCCCCCTCGCGCCCCAGCCGCGTCCACGTCGGCGAAGCCTAGGGCGCCGGGCATGACCGCGCCGCCGAGTTGGATTAGCACGCGCAGGTCCGGCAAGTGCTGCGCCTTCAAACGCCCAGGCGCGGCGCTGTCCAGTTCGGGCGCAAGTTCCCGCAGCATGGCCACATAATCCGAGGTCTTGAAGGAGGCCGCAAAGATCAGCGCTTTCGCGCCGGTCTTGTTCAGTGCGTATTCCAGTTCGGACGTCCGGTAGGCGGGGTTCACGTTCACCAGGATCAGGCCAATCCGCGCCGTTGCAAACTGGGCACTCAGCCATTCGGGCCGGTTCGGCGACCAGATGCCGATCCTGTCACCCTTGTATAGGCCGAGGGACAAAAGCCCGGCGGCGAACCGGTCGACCCTCTCGGCGAACTCAGCATATGTCCACCGCTCGCCGGTCTGACTGAAGACGGCAGCGGGACGCACGCCGTATCTGCGAACGCATTCTTTCAGAAACGCTGGAACTGTCGCCTCGATCAACGGCCTGTCCGTGGATCCCTTTACATGGGATAGCCCGCCAACCGGCCGGATGCCGAGGGCTTGGCTCACATCGCCTTCCAGTCGCCGGCCCCCTCGAACGCACCGGCGGCGCGGTAGATCGTGCTTTCCTCATAGCGCCGCCCAACCAGCATCATGCCGACGGGAAGGCCATTCTCCATTCCGCAGGGGATCGACATCGCAGGATGGCCGGTGACGTCGAATGGCGCCGTGTTCGGGAGCATCTCGAACGCGCGCGCACACCAGGTCGCGAGGTCCGCGCTGGAAGGCGGGATCTCGGGCGCAGTCATCGGCACCGTGGGCATCAGGAGAAGATCGTAGCTCGTCAGCACCTTGTTGTATTCCTCGCGAAGCTGTCGTGAGAGGTTCTGCGACTTCGCATAGTAATGCCCGCGATGGTGCTTCAAGTAGTATTGCCCAATGAACATGCAGACCTTCAGCGTGTCCGACAACTCATCCGCGCGGTTGCGCCAGTTGGCGTGGAAGTCTAGGAGGGAGGTCGTGTACATCCCCTCCCACCCGGTGCCCATACCGTTGCCGTGCATCATCTGATTGGTCAGCCCTTCAACTGCAATCGGCGTCCAGATCGCAGTGCCTTTCAGGTGCCAGGGGATGGAGATCTCATCTACCGAGGCGCCGAGGCCCCGCAACGTCTCCGCCGCCTTTCGCACGCTGGCATCGACGGCGGGTTCGGAAACGTCATGGCCAAAGCCTTCCTTAACCACGCCGATCTTAAGGCCCGATACGCCCCGATTTACGGCGGCAGTGTAGCGATCGGTCTCTACATCGTACTGACGGGGGTCGAGCCCATCAGCTCCCGCTAGCACTTCCAGCATCAGGGCGTTGTCCATAACGGTCTGGGTCATCGGGCCCGTGTGGTCGATCGTGGCTTCGATGGGCATGACACCGGTGTAGGGTACAAGGCCGTGGGTTGGCTTCATGCCATAACAGCCACAGAAGGCCGCAGGCATGCGGATTGAGCCGCCTTGGTCGCCGCCAATCGCCATGTCGACAAAACCGCCGCCCACCAAGGCGCCGGAGCCGGAAGAGGAGCCACCTGCGGTATGACCTATCTTGTGCGGATTATGCACCGGGCCGGTGGCATTGGTGTGTGAGCCGCCAGAGAGGCAGAAATATTCGCAATGCGCCTTTCCGGTGATGGTCGCGCCCGCCTCCAGCAGCCTTGTGACGATGGTGGCGTCGACATCCGGCGTATAGCCCTTCAGCGTCGAGGCGCCATTCATCATAGGAACCCCGGCAAGGCAGACATTGTCCTTCAGCGCCACCGTCTTGCCGGTGAGCGGGCCTCGGGGCGCGCCGCGCACTTCGGTTTTCACGTACCAGGCGTTGAGGGGATTTTCCTCCATCGGCGGGCGGCTGCCGGCGGTGCGGGGGTAGAGCACGGGCGGCAAGTAGTCTGGTAGGCCGTCGACGATGTCGTAACTGTCAATCGTGCCCTGCATCACATCGAGAAACTCGCGAATGCGGTCGTCGGGCATGCTCATCCCAAGTTCTTCGACGATGTCCTTGAGTTGGCTGAACGTCGGTCGCTGTACGGTCATGCGTGCGATCCTGTCAATTACGCCGACGGATGCGGCGGGTTTCGTCTGTTGTGGCGGCGGTGTGCTTGAAGCGGGCGCAGGCGATGGCTGGGTGGTGGGCGACTGCGGTGCCGAGGTCACCGGCGGTTTCTTCGGCGCAGGACGCGCGCCGCCGGCGCTGCCGAGCCCGGTGAACTCTTCGATCAGCGCTGCGTCGGCGCCATGATCGCCAGAAATCTCGCCCGTGATCGCCCCTTTCTGGATCAAGAGAATCCGATCCGAGAGCGCGGTGATGAAGTCGAGGCTTTGCTCCACAAGAACAATTGCGACGCCGCGCCTTTTGCGGAGCGCGGTGAGGAGGTCGATGATCTCATCAATAATTGAGGGCTGTATGCCCTCCGTCGGCTCGTCGAGGAGGATTAGCTCAGGCTCGGAGACCAGGCAGCGAGCGATAGCGAGAAGTTGCTGCTCGCCGCCCGACAAGGCGCCGCCCTCCCGGTCAAGTAATCGCTCGAGACGCGGAAACTCCGTCAGGATGTTCCTGAGCGCATCCTCCGGGTCGAGGTCATGCGCAGCGGCTCCCATGCGAATGTTGTCGAGCACCGAGAGGTTCGGGAAGATTCCGCGCCCCTGCGGCACATATCCGATACCCTGCCGCGCCCGCTCGCTGGCGCGCGCCTTCGTCAAGTCCATCCCAGCATAGACGACCGAGCCGCCCGTCGCCGGAACGATACCCATCAGCGTCTTCAACAACGTAGATTTCCCCATGCCATTGTGGCCGAGAATACCGACGATCTCTCCGTCGTTCACTGTCAGGTCGATGCCGCGCAGCACCGGCACGTGGCCATAACCGGAGGAAAGCGCGCGGACTTCGAGAAGCGCGCTCATGCCGATTTCCCTAGGTAGACTTCGCGGACTTTTGGATCGGAGGAGATCGCCTCCATCGTGTCCTCCATCAGGATGCGGCCTTCATGGAAGACCGTCACCTGCCGCGAAATCATGCGGATAAACTGCATGTCATGCTCCACAACGATCAGTGCAGCGGTCTCGTTGATCTCGCTAATCAACTCCGCCGTGCGCTCGGTCTCTTCATGTGTCATGCCGGCGGCGGGCTCGTCCAGCAGCACAAGCCAAGGCTCAGCCGCGACAACCATGCCTAGTTCAACCCATTGCCGCTGGCCATGAGCGAGGTTGCCGACGAGGGTAGAGCGTATGTCGCCAAGCTGCAGGCGCTCAATCGTCTCCGCCGTTAGCGTCTTCGCGCGAGCGGCGCCGTGCCAGCGGCGGGCGGCCATCCAGACGTTCTCATAAGCCGTCAGCCCGTCGAAGACATTCGGCACCTGCGTCTTGATGCCGACGCCCAGCGCCGCGATCTCATGACTTGGACGCCCCGCTACATGCACATCGCGGATCACCACGTCGCCAGCGGTGGGTGTCAGTTGCCCCGTGAGGCATTTGAAGAAGGTCGACTTGCCCGCGCCATTGGGGCCGATCAGGCAGCGAAGCTCTTTGTCCCAAAGCGAGAAATCGACGGCGTCGACGGCTTTGACGCCGCCGAAATGCATCGAGAGGTTCCGTGCCTCGACGACGATCTCCCCTCGCTTCATTCCGCTTGCTCCGCTGTACCGCCGCGTGGGCGGCGGGTTCTGAGCCGCCGCTCCCGCGCGCGGGCCACCTTGCGGCCGCGTTGGGAGGCGAACCAGTCGGTGATGGTCGGCACAACGCCTTTTGGCACGGCGAGGACAAAGATGATAAGGATGATCCCAAGCACGAGGTTGGTGTTCAACACCTGCTGCGAGCCTAGCGAAGACGTGAGATAATAAAGTGCAAAGGTCGCGAGGATCGGCCCGATCAGCGTGCCTCGCCCTCCAACGATGACCCAAATGATCGTCAGCGCCGATTGGCTGAGCGAGAATACATCGGGCGTCACGCGGCTGACGCCTACCGAGAAGAAGACGCCCGCTAGCCCTGCAATCCCGGCGCCCAGCGTGAAGATGCCAAGCTTGTAGAGGCGCGTGTCATAGGCCAACAATTCGGCGCGCGTCTCATTCTCGCGTATCGCGACGCAGACCCGGCCGAAATGTGTCGTCACTACCCATCCGACGAGGACGTAGACGATGATCAGCGCGGCCATCGCGACGTAGAAAACTTGTTCGGGCCAGAGGATCAATGTCGGGTCCCCCGGTACGTTTATAGGCGGCGCCCCGGTGCCGTTAAAGCCGCCGAGAAGCGCGTTGCCGATCTTGTATTCGGGGCCAGAGGTGCGGCGGATCAGCGAATAGAAGATCAGCGCCACCGTCAGCGTGATGACCGCAAGATAAACGTCGGAAACCCGTCCATAGAAGACGAAATAGCCAAGGATGGCAGCGAAGGCGGCGGCGACGAGGATCGCGACCAGAATGGCCCCGGTCGAGCCGCCGAAATTCGTAGCCGCCACCGCATAGGCGTAGGCGCCAAGCCCGAAAAAGGCCGTCTGACCAAAGCAAAGGATGCCGCCATAGCCCCAGACAAGCGCCAGCGATAGCGCCAGGATGGCGAGGCCGATCACCTGCGTAAGCGTGATGATCGTGAAGAGCTGCAGGATCGAGGGCGCGATCAAGGTGAAGAGTACGCCGAGAACGGCGATGATCAGCGTGCCCTGAAATGTCCCTGCCAGCCGCATCAAAGGCTCTTGCGGAAGAAGCGGCCAGTAATGCCGCGGGGCATCAGCCGG
>CBFHXH010000169.1:0-6948 GCA_965659735.1 uncultured Pikeienuella sp. | reverse complement strand
ATTCAGAGACGCGGTTTAGGACTGGCATCAGGCGGACAGTCTTTCGATCAGCCGTTTCATAAAGACCGACCCGGCCTCGTATTGCGCGACCGAGATAAACTCGTTTGGCTGGTGCGCCTGTTCGATGTTGCCCGGCCCGCAGATGCAGGTAGAAAAGCCGCCATCCTGAAACTGACCCGCCTCGGTGCCATAGCTGACGACATTGGTGGAATTGTCGCCGGTCAGGGCGCGGGCCAGCGCTTCGGCGGCACCATCCTGTTCAGGGCGGCAGGGCGGGTTCATCATGCGATCGATCAGTTCGACATGCGCGGTTGGTTGAATTTTCTGGATTTCGGCCGTCATCTCCGCGCAGCGGGCGCGGTATTTGACAGCCCATTCCTGGGGCGTGTCTGGCGGCGCGCACCGAATGTCGACCAGAAATTCGCAGAACTTGGCCGTGATGTTACCCGCAGTGCCGCCATTGATCGTGCCGGAATGCAGCGTGGTGAAAGGCGGATAGAACGGGTTTTCAGGGTCCGCATTCGCCATGTTGTTCTGCGTCTGCTCATGCAGCCAGGTGATCAGGCGCGACGCTGTCATGACGGCGGATACGCTTTCATGCATCAGGCTGGAGTGCATTTCGAACCCATGCACCCGGGTGATGAAGCCAACCGATCCCTTGTGGCCGGTGACGACCTTCATCATCGACGGCTCGCCCACGATGCAGGCCGACGCCTTGGGCATGGTTTCCGCCATTTCTTCGATCATGAAGGGTGCGCCGATGCAGCCGACCTCTTCGTCATAGCTTAGCGCGATCTGCACGGGCTTCTTGATCCCGGCGGCCAGCATATCGGGGACATGGGCCAGCGCCAGCGCATCGAAACCCTTCATGTCGCAAGTGCCGCGGCCGTAAAGCTTGCCGTCTTTTTCGACGACTTCGAAAGGGTCCGTGTCCCATTCCTGCCCATCCACGGGCACAACGTCGGTATGGCCGGACAGGATGACGCCGCCTTCAACCTCCGGCCCGACAAGGGCGTAGAGGTTCGCCTTCTGTCCGGTCGGGTCACAAACCCGGCGACAGTTGACGCCGTGACCATTCAGATAGTCTTCGACGAAATCGATCAGCGGCAGGTTGCTGTCGCGGGAAACAGTGGGAAAACTGACTAGTTTCGCGAGCATCTCGCGAGGGGTGTAGATATCGCCCATAGGGTGTGTACGCCTTTCGGATCAGGTGTAAATCCTGTCTCGCCTGACCCGGTGGGTCAAGGCGCTGGGTTCAACTTGATGTGCAGTTTGCGCGACGTCGTTTTCAGGGGGCGAAATCAGAAGATGAAATCGTCGACTGTCAGTTAGGTCGCATCCTGGCGCAGCAACGTGACTGTCGCGCCGCCAAAGGTGATCAGCGTGTTCACGCCCGCCGCCTGAATGTCGACATCGGCAAAAGCCAGGCCACCATCGATCAGGATCATGTCGACCCCGTCGCGGTAGTCGGTGACAACGTCGTCACCGCTGTTGCCGTCAAAGACGAACGTGTCGGCCTTCGAACCGCCTGTCAGGCTGTCATCGCCCAAACCACCGGTCAGAGTATCGCCGCCGCCGCCGATCAGCGTATTTTCGCCGCGATCGCCGTTGATCTCATCTGCGCCTGCATTGCCGCGAATGATGTCCGCGCCCACGCGGCCGTTGAGTTCATCCAGACCGCCGCCGCCCTTGATGAAGTCATCGCCATTTCCTGCGCGCACCACGTCGGCGGCGCCGCCTGCGATTATCCGGTCATCGCCCGCCCGACCAATGATCGTATCTTCGTCGCTGCCGCCTTTCATCAGGCTGTCGCCGAGGCCGCTATCCATGAAGTCGCTTCCGTCGCCGCCAAAGATAGTGTCGAACCCGGCACCGCCGCGCAATTCGTCGTCGCCATTGCCGCCGATCATCCAGTCGTCGCCGCTAAAGCCGCGCAGTTCGTCAGCCGGTGCTGAGCCGTGCATGACGTCGTCATCCGCCGTCAGCAGCGACCAGACGTCCAGCGTGTTGCCGGTCAGCAGGGTCGAATCAAATTTCGACCGATCGACATCCATGTTGGTACCGCTGACGGCAAACTGGATGACGTCTGTCTGGTTGCCGTCTTCATCTTCGGCCAGGTCGCCGCCGAAGAAGTTGGTGATGGTGCCGTCGCGAACACCCGTCGCCTTGGTGAAAAACCGTCCGGTGAAAGCAGTTTCTTCGCCAACACCTTCTTTCGAGATCGAAAAGCTGTTGTCGCCATCGTCCTAAAGCGAGCCCAAAAACTGGTCATCAGCGGCCATTGAGAATGACGTGAAGAAGGTAAAGATCGACATCGACTCGCTCCGCGGCTGCGCTACGCTAAGTATAAACAACTTCAAGGTAGACCTTTAAGCCGATCATATTTCAACAGAAAAACTTGTTCATACCTTGTGATCCGGCGCGCGGGTAAATGGCTGCGCGGCCTCATCAACTTCTAAGCAAAATATCTGTTCGGGTCCTGGCCGGACTGAGGTACTTTTGTTCTCGGGAGGCGTTAGGCCGACAGGGCGCAGGTTCTGTCTTGGGGCGCGTTTACCTTTCCATTTAGGTTGTCGTCGTTCGCGGCCGAGCTGTTTGTCAGCCCGTGTTTGAGTTGTGTGAGGAAAGGTCGTCCCATGAAGGACTTAAGCGCTTATTTCGACGTCGCAGACGTCGACACCCCCCGTAATCTGAGCCCCGTTATCGCCGTCGACGCCATCAAGGGCGTGCCGTCTGTCGGCACAGGCCTGATTGGCGCCGCCTATGCGCCGGGCGACAAGATCTGGTCATTTGATAGGCTGGGCGAAGTGATCGCTTAAAATGATCCTGATACAACTTTCGTGGCGACGAGGATGGCCTATGGCGCCCGCGACAGCGACACGACCATCGCCGAATTCCTCGCCGAGGACGCCGGCAGCATTGTGGGCAATGGTGATCTGGAAATGGGACCATCCGGCCTGACGTTAACTGGCTATACGATATCCCCGAAGGCGCGCATCAGATTTCTGTCGCTTCGGATGACGGCTTCTCGCTGCGCCTGAGCGGGCGCATGTTTTCCGATTTCCAAGGTACGCGCGGGACCAATGAAACCGCGCGCGTCGCGGAATTCGAAGGTGGCCTCTACAAGATCGACATGACTTATTTCGATGCGAGCGGGGGCATGTCGCTGACCCTGTTGATCGATGGTCTGCCGGTTGATCAAAGCGCGCTCTACCAGTCCGTCGCTGATTTTCAGAGCCCGCCTGCGGATGTGGCGCTGGTCGCGGTGGAAGATTATCACCCCAGTCATTTCCTTGGCACCCATATGCTCGACGGAGCTGACGCGGAAACTGGCGGCGTTGGGCGTGATGTTATCGAAGGTTTGGGCGGTAAAGACACGCTGCACGGCGCCGGCGGCGATGATGAAATTTATGGTGGCTATGGCGACGACAGCATCGAAGGCGGTGATGGCGACGACGTTCTTGATGGGGGGCGCGGCGCGGATCTTCTGTCCGGCGGGGCGGGCAATGACTTCTTGATCGTTCGCTCGGACGCAGGCGAACAACGGATCGGACAGCTTGCGATCGGCGAACCGACGCGCGGCGATCCTGATGGCGAGGTGAACCAGGCCCGTCAGAAACTGAAGGGCTGGGAAAACCAGCCGCTGATCTCTGATGACGTCCTGATCGCCGGCGAGGGCGCGGACCACTTCCTGTTCGAGACGCTGATCAACGGCAAGAAGGACATCATCCTCGACAACCTAATGCCGGGAGGGCGCGGCATTCACTGGCACGGCGTCGCAGGCGAAAACCGGCGTATCCACGATCACTAGGTTGACGTCGTCGGCATTGAGATCGTTGCCGACTATGAGGCTGGCAAAGACAGCATTTCAGTGATTGGTCACACGACGAATGTCAGCGTGTCTTATCGGGCCTTCGATGAAAATGGCGACGGGGTGAATGACAGCATTGCGTCAATCATCACCGCCTATTCCCAGCAAGGGAACAATGGCGGCGCGCATGACGAAGACATCCTTGGCTATATAGTCGTCCATGGTGATCTGGTGACTGAGGATGACATCGAAATCGACCCCGGCGCGCATCTGGGCATTGTCGAAACCATCGATCAGCTGCAGGAGGCGCTTGCCCTAACCGGCAAGACGAAAGTGTCCATCGGACCAAATGGCGAAACGCTGTTCGGCTATGACACCCGCGACGTCGACGGCGACCCGATGGCGGTTGATCCTGAAAGCTATTCATCCAACGCCTTTGCGGCTGAGCTGGACTATTCCAGCCAGATCATCGACGTCGACCCTTTCACGGTTCTTTCGTCTGACTAGGGCGGCTCATTCAACGGGGCGACCTCAAAAACCGTCGCCCACGCCAGTGGGCAGGATCCGGCGGAAGGCACGCTTTCGCTGACCTTCACTGCAGATGCGCTGGGGACGGATCAGGCGCTTTATTCCAAGGATCATCAGAACTTCGAAGGTGGCGGGCACCTCACGATGTGGCTCGACAAATATGGTCGGGTCAAAGTGCGGTTGCAGGACGAATTCAACAGCTTTGAATTGCGGTCCGACACCAAGATCGAAGCGGGCGATGAAACCACCGTGGCGTTCGCCTTCGATCAGGACACGATCAGCCTCTTTGTGAACGGGGTGCTGGAAAGTTCCGCCGAGGGCGCTTTCCGCAGCATGGCCGGGAACAGCGAGGACGCCGTCAACGCCGCCTCCACCCGCAAACGACGGGACGATGACGATCGGTTGGAATGGTTCTTCACCGGTCTGATCGCCGAGGTGGCCTTGATAGTCAGGGCGATTACCGCGCCCGAAGCTGCGTTGTTGGCCGGGGCTGGGGGGATATTGGCGCACTCATGTCCAATATCGGCCTCGCCGACGCCGCAGCAAACATGTCGATCATAGACCAGCCGCAATTCGCCCAACCCGAAGGCGGACTTGGCGTGAACGCCGATGGCGACGTGTTGCCGATGATCTTTGGCGATGACGGCGATAATGAGCTTATCGGCGGTGAGGACGCTGAAATGATCATCGGGGTCGAAGGATCTGACACCATGATGGGCGATGGCGGCGAAGACGTCATGGAAGGCTGCGGCGGCCAAGACATCATGCATGGCGGCGGTGGCGGCGATGTCGCTGATGGCGGTGACGGCGGCGATATGATGATCGGCGGCCATGGCCGTGATGAAATGACTGGCAGCGACGGGGCTGACACGCTGAAAGGCAACGACGGCCGTGATGCGCTGTATGGCAGCGATGGCGCTGACAAGGTCCGCGGCGGCGGGCGCGACCTGCTAGATGGCGGCGCTGGCAAGGACATGCTGATCGGCGGCGAGGGCCGCGACATCTTCATGTTCTCCAACAAGGGCCGCGATACGATCCGTGATTTCCGTGATGGCCAGGACAAGATCGCCTTTGAAAGGGCGGCGGGCTTCGCCGACCTGACCATGGCGGTTACCGGGTCTGGGGTGACGGTGTCATATCAGGGAATGCAGGCCTATCTGCGCAAAACCGATATAGCTGATCTCGACCAGTCTGACTTCATCTTTTGAACCAGCAGAGAGGGAGAACCGGCGCCGCGCCAATCAGGCGCGCGCCGGTTCTGTCAGTGAAGCGTCCGGTCCACATCCGCTGACCCCTGTCCAAAGGGTTCAACGCGGACCATCACAAATTGCACGGCCGCCCTGATGCTGATTAAGTGCCTGAAATTCATTAAGTTGGAGGGGCGCAGTTATGGCCGAAACAACAGAAGAACCAACGAAAGAGGATCCAAAGCTGGTTCTGTCCGGATCACGCCTGTTCCCTTCCTGGTTGGCCCAGCAAAAGGCGAGCCTGGCTTTCACGACCTATCAGGCGGGCAAGGTGTTCTTCATCGGCCTCAATCCCGATGGTGCCCTTTCGATTTTTGAACGAACGTTCCCGCGCAGCATGGGCCTTGGCTTGGGCGCGGACGGGTCTCTGTGGCTGTCATCGCTCTATCAGGTGTGGCGGTTTCGCAATTTCCTCGACAAGGGGCAGGCCAAGGATGGCTACGACGCCGTATATGTGCCGATCGCCGGATACACGACGGGCGAATCGATATTCACGACATCCACTGTGATGAACTGGACGCGCCCGTGTTCGTTGCGACGCGGTTCAACTGTCTCGCCTCCATTACTGACGAAGGCAGCTTCAAGGTTCGTTGGAAGCCGTCTTTCATCGATCGCATCGCTGCGGAAGATCGCTGCCACCTGAACGGCTTTGCCGCTGTGGATGGCAAGCCGGCCTATGCGACCTGTTTAGCAAAGACGAACATTGTTGACGGGTGGCGTGGACACCGCCGCGATGGCGGCATCGTGATCGACATCGACAGCGGTGAAGCGGTGGCGACGGGTCTCTCGATGCCGCATTCGCCCCGTGTTCGGGATGGCAAGTTGTGGGTAATCCAGTCAGGCACGGGCGAATTTGGCCATGTGGACCTGAAAACAGGCAAATTCGAAGCGCTCTGTTTTCTGCAAGGGTTCGCCCGCGGCGTGACCTTCCTCGGCGATCACGCGATCATTGGCGTCTCTCACCCCCGGCGCGACGGCGCTTTCGAAGGCCTCGCGCTCAACGAGCGGCTTGAGAAAAAGGGCGTCGGACCGATTTGCGCGCTGTGCGTGGTGAACGTGGAGACCGGCGATGTCGAACACCGCATCACCCTCGAAGGCGTGGTGGAGGAACTGTACGACGTCGTTGCCATCCCGGATGTGATCCGACCGATGGCGCTGGGCTTCAAGTCGGACGAGATCCGCTTTGCGGTGCGACCAGTGGAATGATGGACGCGGCCTCTTCGCCTCCCTAGATATAAGGGATGATCGCTGACTATCTCCTGACCCTTGCGGTAATCTACGCCGCCATGCTGGCCGTCTATTTCGGATTTGGCCTAATGGCAGAGGCGTATGCGACCCGTTTTCCCGAACGCAAGATCCAGC
>CBFHXH010000168.1:0-7006 GCA_965659735.1 uncultured Pikeienuella sp. | reverse complement strand
CCCAGGCCAAAACCGCGGCGGCCAGAATTCCTAAAACTCGCATCATTTATGTTACTAACCTCTGCTTAACCAAACCTTAGCGAGCGTAAATCAGCGGTACAAGCGACATCGATCAGATGCTTGACAGCCTTGTGAAAAAGGCAATGCATGCGCAAATGATCACGCCCCCAACCTCGCCCCTTACTGACTTCATTTCACCAGGTCAGACCCGCCCCGCAGCCTGGCGCGTGATCTGTGGGTTGATCATGTTTTTGGCGGGGTTGGTTGGCGCATCGATCGGTTTGGGATTCCTCTTTTTAAAGCTAGCCATTGGCCCACCGCCAAGTGCGGATGCACTATTCGCAACGCCAGAGGCCGTGTTGTTCGTGCTTGCGACATTTCTGCTTTGGCGTCCGGCGTTGTGGATTTCGCTACGGGCCTTTCACAACAGGCCTTTGAATTCGGTCTTTGGTGCCAGGAGCGAGGTCCGCTGGCGCGCCTTCGCCATCGGCCTTGGCGTCGCTGGATTGTTCGGGGTCGTCACGCTAGCCGCCGGATGGGCGTTGGTCGGCCCACCAGTCGTCGCTATGCGCTCAACATCATCCTGGATGATGTTCGCACTGATCGCCCTGCCACTGCTTTACATCCAGACCAGTGCGGAAGAGATGGTGTTCCGCGGCTACCTTCTCCAACAATTCGGCGCGCGTTTCGGCGCGTTCTGGGCTTGGGCGATACTGCCGTCGATCCTGTTTGGACTGCTCCACTGGAACCCGGCAGTCTATGGGTCAGCCACTGCAATGGTGTTGGCGATCACAACGCTGATCGCACTGGTGTTTGCACTGATCACTGCAACCACTGGTAATCTGGGCGCGGCGATGGGCCTTCATTTCGGGGTCAATATCTTTGCGCTACTGCTGATCGCCCCAAACGAAAATTTCGCAGCGCTGGCGATCGCCCACTGGCCCAATGACGCAGATACCTTGTTTACGCTGTTGGCTTTCGACATGGTCACATTGTCGGCGTTGTGCGTTGCAGCGGCAGTGTTCTACCGCCGCAGCAACGTGCGTTAGGGTGCGTTAGGCGAGGTCAGACAAGCGGATCAACGCCGCGTCCAGCTTGGCGACTTCCGCTTCAGCAGCGACTAGCCGCTCGCGCTGTTCTTCAACAACCTCTGGCTTGGCGTTGGAGAGGAATTTTTCGTTCCCCAGTTTGCCTTTCAGGCTGCCAACCTCTTTCGCAGCTTTTTGCATCGCTTTGTTAAGGCGGGCCTGTTCCGCCGCCACATCAACCACGCCAGCCAGTGGCAAGGCCATGACTGCGCCATCCAGTGTCAGCGTCACCGCGCCTTTGACAATTGCACCAGTTTCGAACGCTTCGACACGAGCTAGGCGTTGGATCAGCGGCGCATTACGGTCCACACGTCCCTGCCCGACTTCGTCAATCTCCGCGATAATCAGCGGCAGTTTGGCGCCAGGTCTAACGTTCATTTCAGCCCGCACAGACCGGATCTGCTCAATCAAACCGATCACCCAGTTCATTTCGGCCGAAGCGGCGTCATCGAACATCTCAGCGCCGTAGGTGGGCCAATCTGCGTGGATCAACGGCTTGGCGCGGACGCCAGTCTGGGCCCAAAGTTCCTCCGTAATGAACGGCATGATGGGGTGGAGCATGGTGACCGCCTGATCCAACGCCCAGGCCATTGTAGCCTGCGTTTCCGTCTTCGCCGGCCCATCGTCGCTCTGCAACAGCGGTTTGGCGAATTCGACATACCAGTCACAGAACACGCGCCAGACATGGGAATAGAGGCCATTGGCGGCGTCATTGAAACGATACTGATCCAGCGCCGCGTCAAACCCAATCCGCGCGCGGGCAGTTTCGGCGATAATCCACTTGTTTACAGTTTCAGAGATAGAATTCGGATCAAAATCAGAAGTATAGGCGCATTCGTTCATCTCAGCGAACCGCGCTGCATTCCAGATTTTTGTCCCGAAATTGCGCCCTCCGGCGACGCTGTCCGGCGACAGTCGCAATTGGCGACGGGCCTGGCTTTCCTGGCTGGCCAGCGTGAAACGGGTGGCGTCGGCACCGTATTGGTCGATTAGTTCCAGTGGGTCGATGACGTTGCCGACGGATTTGGACATTTTCTTGCCCTTGGCGTCGGTGACGATCGAGTTGATGTAGACCGTGTGAAACGGCTCTTCCCCCATAAACTCCAGCCCCATCATCATCATCCGGGCAACCCAGAAGAAGATGATGTCGTTGCCAGTGATCAGGACATCGGTCTGGTAGTATTTGTCCAGCTCTGGCGTTTTCGCCGGCCAGCCGAGCGTGGAGTACGGCCAGAGAGCGGAAGAGAACCAGGTGTCGAGGACGTCAGGGTCGCGCGTTAACGCCTTGCCGCCAGCCTGCGCTTGGGCATCAGCCTCAGACATGGCGCAGTACATACCGCCATCTTTATCATACCAAACCGGGATCTGATGGCCCCACCAGAGCTGGCGCGATATGCACCATGGCTCAATATTCTCAAGCCAATGAAAATACGTACTTTTCCAGTTGTCAGGCGCGAAATTCGTCCGCCCGTCCTTCACCGACGCCAGCGCGGGTTTGGCGAGCGTTTCCGCATCCACAAACCACTGGTCGGTCAGCATCGGCTCGATGACGACTTTTGAGCGGTCGCCAAACGGCTGCATGATTTTCTTGGCTTCGACCAAGGGCACAGTCGCTGGCGCATCCTCGTATTCATCCACCTTCTTTTTCTTCTTACCTAGGCGCGGGTCATCAGCGTCGGTCATGACGGCCAGCCCCTCTGCAGAGATCGCCTTAACAACGGCCTTGCGCGCCTCAAACCGTTCCAACCCGCGATATTCGTCGGGAACCAGGTTAATGGCGTCGATCTCAGCCTCTGACAGGGTCGCGCCGTCGATGATCTCCTGCGCCTTAGCCGCTTCTTCGGCATAGGGTGCGCCGTCTGCACGCATCGCAGCCTTGTTGTCCATCAAGCGATAGCAGGGAATCCCCCCCCGTTTAGCGACGCCATAGTCGTTGAAGTCATGCGCGCCGGTGATCTTGACGGCGCCAGAGCCAAATTCCGGATCCGGGTAATCATCCGTGATGATGGGGATCAGACGTCGATGTTCCTTCGGCCCAACAGGGATTTCACACAACTTGCCGACAATTGGGGCATAGCGTTCGTCAGATGGGTGGACCGCGACGGCGCCATCGCCCAGCATCGTCTCAGGCCGAGTCGTGGCGATTGAGATGTAGTCCCGGGTCTCACGCAGCGTGATGTTCTCATCTTCGTCTTTCTCAACGTACTCATAGGTCGCGCCACCGGCGAGCGGATACTTGAAGTGCCACATGTGGCCATCGACCTCGATGTTTTCCACTTCGAGATCGGAAATCGCCGTTTCGAACTTGGGATCCCAATTCACAAGGCGCTTGCCGCGATAGATCAGGCCCTTTTCGTAGAGCTCGACAAAGACCTTTAGGACAGCGTCATGCAGGTTCCCCTCTTCACCTGCCGGGGCGTTCGGCGCGCCTGACATGGTGAAGGCGTTGCGCGACCAATCGCAGGTCGCGCCGAGGCGTTTGAGCTGCTCCATGATCGTGCCGCCAGATTCGGCCTTCCATTCCCAGATCTTGGCTACGAAATCCTCGCGGCTGTAGTCGGTGCGCTTTTCGCCCGCCGCATTCATCTGGCGTTCGACGACCATCTGGGTCGCGATACCCGCATGGTCTTGCCCCGGCTGCCATAGGACGTCATAGCCCTGCATGCGCTTCCATCGGATCAGAATGTCCTGCAACGTGTTGTTCAGCGCGTGACCGATGTGGAGCGAACCCGTGACATTGGGCGGCGGGATCACAATGCAAAACGTCTCTGGCCGCGAGGCGTTTGCGCCTGCTTTGAACGCGCCAGCGTCGTCCCACGCTTTGTAGATGCGCGCCTCGGCGGCGGCTGGGTCGAATGTTTTGTCCATGGTCATGATGTGATCCGCTGTTTACAGAACTGCGCGCTCTTTACCGCGCGACTTCCAAAAGAAAAAGAGCGGCCCGTGGGGCCGCCCGATTACTGTCCGAAATGAAGGCCACTTCAGGTCAGCTCATCCTCGGACAACGCCGCCTCTACCTCGTTTCGGATCAATCGCTTTACCTTACGGCTGATCTGCTGACCGATCGGACCCTGCAATTCTTCGCGCACGACCCGGCGCACAATATCTTCGATGTCACCCTCAGACAGCGCAGGTTCAGAAAAGTCGACAGCGGCTGCCGGCGTCTCTGACGAAACGGCCTGCGCTGCGCCAAGTACTAGCGTCTTTGAGGTGTCAATCGGTTCGACCTGCGGCACCTCTGGCGCGGACCGCATTGTGTCAGTCAGAACTAAAACACTGCCGTCACTTTCGGTTTCCCGGCGCCGGCGTTCTTCGTCCGCTTCGCGGCGCGAACGTTCTTCATCTGTAACGATCCGACGGATTGATGACAGAATTTCCGACATTGAGCGGTCGTCGCCTGGCGTACTGTCACTCATAACGCACCTATTTCCCACGTCTCGCCGCCATCAAGGGCGGTGATTGACCTTCCATTCGGTCAGCTCATCCCGGCGAAAGCCGAATAGCTTATCATTCACTTCGTTATAGTTACCGGACGGATCATATTGTTCAACATTGATCCCTTGGTCAGCCACCGTCAGCGCGCCAATAGCGGAGATCAGGTTGTACCCGGCGACATATTCGTCGCGCATCGATGAGACTAGATCGGACCGCGCATCAAGCAGATCCTGTTCTGCGTCCAGCACATCAATGGTCGTGCGGGCACCCAGCTTCGCTTCTTCGCGGACGCCTTCAAATGCAAGCTGTGCTGCGCGAACCTGCTGCCGGCCTGCACGGATCGAGGATCTGGCGACCAGCAGATCCGACCAAGCGTTCTCCACCGTTTCGCGGATCTGCCGTGTGACGTCATGGATCGCTGACATCGCAGCGCTTTGCAGCGCCTGCTGCTGGCGCACGTTCGCGTACGCCGCACCGCCCTGATAGATTGGAACGTTAACCTGCGCCTGAATGCTGGCGTCCGTGCGGCCGTTCGAAATGGTCGGTCCGCCATCTGTGTAGCTGACCGAACCCTGCAACGTCACTGTTGGCAGCAACGCGCCTTGAGCGGACGCTATGTCGCTGCGCGCGGACACTTCGTCAAAGCGGGCCGCCAGAATGTCAGGGTGGCTATCCATCGCTATCTGAACCGCTTCCTGCAGATCATCAGGCAAAGCTGGCAGTGGCGGCGGCGGCGCCAGATCGCTGGGGAACTGCCCCACCACACGGCGGTAGGCCTGGATGGAACGCGCCAAAGCGCCCTCGCGCGCGGCGAGGTCCGCCTGCGCCTGAGCCAACCGCGCCTCAGCCTGGCTGACATCCGTGCGTGTCACTTCGCCCACATCAAAACGGTCGCGCGCTGCGCGCAACTGTTCACTGATCAGGCGGATGTTGTTCTGGGCGAGCGAGACAAACTGCTGATCGCGGCGCACATCGCTGTAGGATATGACCACAGCTAACAGAACGTTCTGTTCCGCGCTGGTCAGCCGGGAACGCGCGGCGTTGACGTCCGCGATCGCCCCTTCGGTGTCGTTGTAGGTACGACCACCGTCATAGAGCGTTTGCGACGCATTTAACGCGACAGAACCCGTTTCAGAGGTTGTGCCGGTTGGCGTGCCGTTTACGGACGAATCCGCAACCGTGCCTGTCACTGTAGCGCTGACATTGGGCAGCATCCCGGAACGGGCGATCGGCACAGTTTCATCGGTGGCGCGCAGGTTTGCGCGCGCTGTGATCAAGGCCGGGTTGGTCGCATAAGCTGCGGCCAAAGCCTCTTCCAGCGTTTCACCCTTTGCGGCGCCCACAATCACAGCGAGACCGCTTACAGCCACCAACAACAAACTCGAAGTCTTCGCCATAAGCTCTTTTACCCTTAAGGCTTTCCAACTTGGCTAACTTACCCATGCGGACGCGGCAGGCAACCCAATTCAGTGTTACAGCGCGAATTCAGCGACTTTCTCAAAACCGGGAATGATTGGCGCGCTCGCGTCAAACAGACGGCGCGGTCCAAACTTGTCGCCGCTGCGTACGTAGGCTTTGGCCCGACCGTGGGGTCCGTCCATGGTGATTGCGACCAGACGACCGCCATCTTTCAGCTGATCGAGCAACGCCTCCGGCGGAACGCCGATGCCGCCATTGATAAAGATCGCATCGAAGGGGCCATGGGCAGGATCACCAGCTGCCGGTTCACCCTGGCGCACCATCGCATTGTCGATGTCTAGGCTGGACAGCGTATCAGCCGCTTCAGTCGCCATCGCTTCTTCCGCTTCGATCGCAATCACGGCGGCGGACATGCGGGCGATCACAGCCGTGGAATACCCAAGGCCTGGGGCCAGATCCAACACCAGATCGTCAGGGCCGATCTGAGCGCCATCCAGAAGTTTGGCGAAAACGCGCGGCTCCAACCCTACGCGGCCCTCGCCCTGAGGCAGCGGCGCGTCGGCGTAGGCCACAGCCCTTGCTACTAATGGCGTAAACCGTTCCCGCGGCATCGCGAGCATCGCTTCGATGATGGGAAAGCTCGTGACGTCCGAAGGCCGGACCTGCCGGTCGACCATGGCCATGCGGGCCGCTGCGTAATCGTTCATTTAACCGTTTCCGTTACGGGGATCTTCTCGAATGGTTTTGCCACAGCGAAACCTTTGCCGCAATGACCCACAGGGACCCTCAGGGCCGCTGGACAGACAGAAACGCCACTGATAAAGAGCGCGTCATACCACGGATGGCGAGTTGGCGGAGTGGTGACGCAGCGGATTGCAAATCCGTGTACACCGGTTCGATTCCGGTACTCGCCTCCAAAATTTACTTCTAGCCATATATACAGTGGTTGTTAGTGTATTAGCCCCTCTATGGCACTAACTTTGGCACAGATCATGGCACTAAATCGTGGTTATCCACCCCCATCTTTGAAGCAAATACCATCGAAAGGTAACGTCTGGTACGTC
>CBFHXH010000167.1:0-7014 GCA_965659735.1 uncultured Pikeienuella sp. | reverse complement strand
AACTAAGAACCTTTACGGCGAATTCGCCGCCCCCGGCCGCCACAATACGCCCACCCTGTTGATCCAGACGCGCATAGGCAGCGCGTAGGGCGCCCAGCGGACCGCTGGTCAATTGCTGTGCTTCGCCAAGGTCAAGAATGATGCGCTTTGAGGGGGATGCGGCCTCCGCCTAAGCCAGATAGGCGGCGAAAATGGACTGGCTATCAGAAAAGTACTGCTTGCTCAGCAACTTAAGCACAGACACATCACCCTGCATCTGGTGCTCAATCACGTAATCGCGGTCGTCATCAGGCATCAGGCGCAGCCCCATGCCAAAACGCAAAGCCCCGCCTGCGCCGAGCCTTCGTTTGGCGCGTTCGTTCGCTGCGGCGTCGTTATTTGCGCCGATGTCAGGGTGGCGTCGCTGGTCACGTTTCAGCCTCCGTTCGGCCATGAAAGGCATTTCGGGTTGTGGCGCAAAGACTTGCCTCAAACATAATACGCGAGTTGACCGCAGATGTGCCGAGTTTTTGGCGCCCCCGCGCGCAGACCCGCAAATCAACCGCGCTCAAATCTCAGTTCCATGCTTTGCGACGCATGAGGTCGTTACGTTTCGATCGCCTTCGCGGGCGTAAGACAGGTTGTCGGCAAACCCCAGCACAAGAGTCAGGCCTCGCCCGCCAATTGGCCGGTCCTGGTCCAAGTCCGGGGCCCCTTCGCGCGGATCGAACCGTGGACCTTCCGCCTCTATTCGCAAGTTCAGGTTAGCGTCATCGACCCAGACATCGACCTGAATAAAGGGAGCGCGTTCTTCGAGGGCGCCATGAAACAGAGCGTTCGACGCAAGCTCATCAACCGCGAGGCCGATCCGTAAAGACTGACTTTCATCTGCGCCCGAATCCACGCGAAGCGACTCAGCCGCGGCGGCGGCTTCGACGACTTCCGTCAGCGTTTCGCGAATTCTGCGGCTCAGTCGGCTCATCCGGCTGCTGCGTCCCCTCTTCCCACACTGTCACATGAAGATGTGTAACTATGTTGGACAATGGGATTAAGGCTTTGCCAAGGCGTGCGCTGTGCAGAACGCCCTATTTCGCGTAATTGGCGGCAAACGCCGCCAATTCCAAATCGATAAAGCGAAATCTCAGGTCAGTTCTTCCACTTCGCCGCCAATGCGTCCACGGCCTTGGCAAGCAGATTGGTGTCGAGCCCGATAGACAGGAAATTGGCGCCCGCATCGCGGTAATCCGCAATCAATGCGTCATCCAGCGTCATGACGCCCGCGGCCTTTCCCGCGGCGCGCACTTTGCGAATGCCGTCAATCACAGCGTTCTTCACATCGGGATGCCCCGGCTGACCGATCAGTCCGAAATCGGCAGAGATATCGGATGGGCCAAAGAAAACGCCATCGACACCCTCAACAGCCAAAATGGCGTCGAGGTTATCAAAGCCGATCTTCGTCTCGCACTGAACCAACAGGCACATGCCGTCATTGGCTTCTTTAAGATAGGCTGGGTTCCGTCCAAAATTCGTCGCGCGCGCGCCCAGTGCGCCAACGCCGCGCACGCCTTCCGGCGGATACCGCAACGCCGCCGCCAGATCAGCGGCCTGTTCGGCAGTGTCGACGACCGGAACAAGAAAGTTCTCAACGCCGCCGTCAACGAACTGTTTGATGTGACGGGGGTCGCGATCGACGATGCGAACGAACGTTTCCGTCCCGTGAATTTGCAGCGCCTTGGCCTGATCAAGCATCGTCAGGTGATCATTTGCAGCATGTTCACCATCGATCAGCAGCCAGTCGAAGCCCGCGCCAGCAGACACTTCGGAGGACAGAGGATGACCCAAACCCAGAAAAATCCCATAGGTCACATCACCCGCGGCCAGCCGCGCCTTGATCCGGTTTTCAGTCATCATTCCCTCGCAAAACTGCATGTTATCGCGCCAAGCGGGCCAAAGTCACAATGGATGACATCCCCCCGCGCAGCATGGATAGGCCGTGTGAACGAACCTGACAGGATGAATTCGCCGGCCTCAAGCCCTGCCCCGTGGTCCGACAGCCGTTTCGCCAGCCAGGCGACGCCACGCACCGGGTCACCCATGACGCCCATGGCAACTCCAGTCTCTTCGATCTTGCCATTCTGATAGAGCACGCCCGGCACCCATCTGAGGTCGACTTCTGTTGGCTTCACAGCCCGTCCGCCCCAGATCACACCCGCGTTCGCGGCGTTGTCGGCGATCGTATCCATCACCAGTCGGGGGCGTTTCGTTTCCGGGTCAATGGAGTGGCTGCGCGCATCAATGATTTCGAAAGCCGGGACAACAAAATCAGTGGCGTCGATCACATCGAACACGCTGACGGTGCCCTGCAGAGGCTTTTTCAGCTGAAAGCCAAGTTCAACCTCCACCCGGGGAATGATGAAACGATCCGCAGGGATCACGGCACCATCTTCAAAATACATCGATTCGAGCAACGCGCCGAAGTCAGGCTCATCAATCTGCACCGCCTGCTGCATCGCGCGGCTGGTCAGGCCGATTTTATGACCGATCAGCGGATCGCCGCGGCTGATCTTAAGATCGACCCATGCCTTTTGGGCAGCATAGGCGTCCTCAATGGTCATCCCCGGATGGTCCAGCGTCGGCGCGCGCATCTGGGTGCGTGTACGTTCCGCCTCGTCATAGCAGGCGGCGATGGCTTCGATCTCAGTAAGCGTCAGCATCACACCCTCTCATCCGCAATGGAATTATACAGCGTGCCCAGACCCGGCGACGTGACCTGCACGATGTCCCCTGGTTTCAGCCAGACAGGCGGATCAAACCGCGCCCCCGCCCCTGTCGGCGTGCCGGTGGCGATCAGATCGCCTGGGCCAATTTCAGTGAAGGTAGAGATATATTCAATGATCCGCGCGAACGGGAACGCCATGGAGGCCGTCGTATCAGATTGGCGAACCTCTCCATTCACTTTTGTTTCAATCTTGATATCGGTGAAATCGAAACCACCTACATGGCTGGTCACCCAAGGCCCGATCGATCCGGACCGATCCCAGTTCTTGCCCTGCGTGACGTTGAACTTGCCGTGCCGGATCCAGTCGCGGATTGACCCTTCGTTCATCAGCGTCAGGCCGCCAATATGGCTGTGCGCGTCAGCCTGCAAAATCCGTCGGCCTTTCTTTCCAATCACCAGAACGATCTCACCCTCGTAATCCAGTTGCTCAGATTCCGGCGGGCGGATCAGGGGGCTGTCGGGGTGAGTAAAGCTCTGCGCCGTTCGCATGAAAATCGACGGGTTCTTCGGCGCGTCTGACCCGTCCTTATACTCTTCATTCCGGTTCATATAATTGACGCCAATGCAAAAGACGCGGCGCGCTTCCGGCAGCGGCATCCTCAGCGCACATTCGGCTTGCGGAATATCAACTGCCAGTTTCGTTTCATCGATCTCAGTCGCCAATGCTTCCGTAACGGTCATTACGCCAAATCGAGTGGTCAGGTCGGTAACGCCACCCTTCATGACAGCGCCGACTTTACGCTCCCCATC
This sequence comes from uncultured Pikeienuella sp., assembly GCA_965659735.1. GTDB lineage: Bacteria > Pseudomonadota > Alphaproteobacteria > Rhodobacterales > Rhodobacteraceae > Pikeienuella. Next base: position 3,506 of record CBFHXH010000167.1, on the reverse strand, counting down.
CACCTGAACGATGCAAATTTTCATGGCGTTCCCTCATGCGTCCCAGTTGACATTGTTAACATGTTCATTTATTTGTTAACCTGTTAAATGAAAAAGGTCAACGCTACAATGCCCCATCTCAGCTTCGAATACAGCGCCGGGTTAGAAGCGCGCGCAGATCTTCCTGGCTTCGCCGCTGCAATGCGTGACGCGATGATCGTTACTGGAACGTTCCCGCTGGCCGGAACGCGCGTGCGTGGTCACCGCGCCGATATTTCGGTGACGGCGGATGGCGGGATGCATGATTTCCTGCACATGACATTGAAAATGGGCGTGGGCCGCGACCAGGCGACGAAAGAAGCCGTTACAGAAGCGATCTACGCCGCCGCAGAAACATGGCTCAAACCCCGGCTGGAAGGCGCCTCTGTCGCCGTCAGCCTTGAACTGTTGGAGCTGCCAATCCCCACCCTGTCCATCAAGCGGTTCAACACGATCCGCGACCACCTTGCAAAAGGCTGACACCATGTCCGATCTCGACGCCAATATCGCCAAGGCCGAAACATACCTTGCCCGCTTCAAGGAAACCGGCGTTCTGAACCGGATCGGCGGTCAGGATACACCCGGCGAACTCGGAACATTCGAAACCCTGTCACCGGTAGATGGCCTTGTCCTGTGCCAAGCCGCAAAAGGTGGGGCGCAGGATATCGACGCCGCCGCCAAAGCCGCCAAGGCCGCCTTCCCCGCCTGGCGCGATGTAAGCGGCAAGGAGCGCAAGCAGATTCTCCACCGCATCGCAGACGGCATCGTCGCCCGCGCGGAGGAAATCGCATTCCTGGAATGCCTCGACACCGGTCAGGCTCTGCGCTTCATGTCGAAAGCAGCGCTCAGAGGCGCCGAAAACTTCGGCTTCTTCGCCAACATGGCGGAAGGCGCGCGGGATGGCCAGCAACTCCCCTCCCCCACGCTGATGAACGTCACCACCCGTATGCCCATCGGCCCAGTCGGCGTAATCACCCCGTGGAACACGCCCTTCATGCTGTCGACCTGGAAGATCGCACCCGCCCTCGCCGCGGGCTGCACTGTCGTCCACAAACCTGCAGAATTTTCCCCCATTACCGCCCGTATCCTGATGGAGATCGCTGAGGCGGCCGGCCTGCCCCCCGGCGTCTGGAACCTCGTCAACGGCATGGGTGAAGACGCCGGCAAGGCGCTGACAGAACACCCCGACATCAAGGCCATTGCTTTTGTGGGAGAGTCAAAAACCGGCTCAATGATCATGGCCCAGGGTGCACCGACGCTTAAACGGGTTCACTTCGAACTTGGCGGCAAAAACCCGGTCATCGTTTTTCCCGACGGCGATCTTGACCGCGCGCTGGATGCGGCGATCTTCATGATCTATTCGCTGAACGGGGAACGCTGCACGTCGTCCAGCCGCCTCCTCGTCCACGCGTCAATCCATGATGAGTTCGCCGCAAAGCTGGTGGAACGTGTGAACCGCATCAAAGTCGGCCACCCGCTTGACCCGACCACCGAACTTGGTCCCCTGATCCACCCGGGCCATCTCGACAAGGTCACCAGTTACTTCCAAATCGCAGAACAAGAGGGCGCAACAATCGCTGCGGGCGGAAAGGCGCCAGACGGCCCCGGCTGCTATGTCAAACCCACGCTCTTCACCGGCGCGCAGCCGGAAATGCGCATCGCGCAGGAGGAGATATTCGGCCCCGTCCTCACCATGCTCAGCTTCGACACCGAGGAAGAAGCGCTCAAAATCGCCAATGGCGTCGAATACGGACTGACCGCGTATGTCTGGACGCAGGACATCACCCGCGCGCTTCGCGTGACGAACCAGCTGGAGGCGGGGATGATCTGGGTAAACTCCGAAAATGTCCGCCACCTTCCCACCCCGTTCGGCGGTGTCAAAGCCTCGGGCGTTGGCCGCGACGGCGGGGATTGGAGCTTTGAGTTCTATATGGAGCAAAAGCATATCGGCTTCGCCATCGGTCAGCACAACATCCCCAAGCTTGGCGCCTGACCCACCCCTCTTTGAGTTCCCAATTCGCAGCCATCGGTTTCGTGCGAAGCACGAAAAAGGAGCTAAGACATGCCTCTTCCCGCCACCGTTCTCTACCCGCCTTTCAACACCGTCCGCCTCAGCCATACCGTGTTTGACGTAACGGATCTGAAAGCTTCAAAAGCGTTCTGGTCAGGCACGCTCGGCCTCGCAGTCAGCGCCGAGACCGAAGACCATGTTTATCTTCGCGCGATGGAGGAGCGCGGCCATCATTGTATCGTCCTGCGCAAGGCGGAAACCGCTTCTGCGAATGCGCTCAGCTTCAAGGTTTGGGACGACAGTGATCTGGACAAGGCGAAAGACTATTTCGAAGCCAAAGGCCAGAAAGCCAATTGGGTTGAGCGCCCCTATCAAGGCCGCACACTGGCCACGACCGACAACCACGGCATCCCGCTGGAATTCTATCGAGAGATGGAGCGATTACCCTCTATCATGCAAAACTACGCGCTCTACAAAGGCGTCAAACCGCTCCGTATCGACCATTTCAACTGCTTCAGTCCCAATGTCGACGAAAGCGTCGCCTTCTATAGTGACTTTGGGTTTCGAACGACCGAATACACCGAAGATGCGGAAACCGGGAACCTCTGGGCCGCGTGGATGCATCGCAAAGGCGGCGTTCACGATATTGCGTTCACCAATGGACGCGGCCCGCGGCTGCATCACACTGCTTTCTGGGTGCCAACGCCCCTTAACATCATTGACCTTCTCGATCTGATGGCGACGACCGGCTATGTCGCGAACATCGAACGCGGGCCAGGCCGGCACGGAATCTCGAACGCCTTCTTCCTTTACATCCTCGACCTGGACGGGCATCGGATCGAGATCTATTGCTCTGATTATCAGACGATTGATCCCGATCACGAACCAATCCACTGGGATCTGAAAGATCCCCAACGTCAGACCCTTTGGGGCGCGCCTGCGCCGCAAAGCTGGTTTGAGCATGGCTCGACCTTCAACGGCGTCGCGGTGCGTGAGCCAGACTTGAAGGCCAAGCCCATTGTCGCGCCCTGATCCGGGATGAGCGATCTGCGCGGATTTGAACGCAGCCTGCCCATCGCGCTTCTAAGGGCGCGCGAAGCGACGATGCGGCTGTTCAAACCGCATGTCGACGCCGCGGGCCTGACCTTGGAACAATGGCGCGTCATCCGCGCTTTGGCCGAAGGCGGGCAATTGGATGCGCGCCAGCTGGCGGATCAATGCGCGGTTCTGCCGCCGTCGCTCAGCCGAATTCTGACCGCATTGGAAGGCCGCGAGATGCTGATCCGCGCCCGCGACCCCTCAGATGGGCGCCGGACTGTGATCCACCTCACATACGTCGGCGCGGCGCTGTTCCAGCGCATCGCGCCGTATTCCGAACAGGCCTATCAGCGGCTGGAGTCGGAGTTTGGCCAGGAAAAACTGAACGAATTACTAGAAAACCTGGTGGAATTGCGCGCTGCGGCTGAAAAATTAGCCA
>CBFHXH010000166.1:0-7037 GCA_965659735.1 uncultured Pikeienuella sp. | reverse complement strand
TAAGGGGCAGCCGCATCGGTATAGTTTGCCATGAGGCTCGCAACGATCAACCACACAATGGCAGTCGCCCCGAGATACAAAGCGAACATACCAGTTCCCAAAGGTGCCACGATGACCCGACCATCGGGCGCGCGTCCGTTCAGCCAGATATAAAGGCCGTAGAACTGAATGAAGAAAAAATAGATCTGCAACAGTGCGTCACTGTAGAGTCGATATTCCCAGAAGATGAAAAAATACAGCGTCACCACAGTAAAGCCGAACGGATAATTCCAGATCGAACGTCGGATGATCAGACCTACGTTTAGAATTCCACATGTAACCGCAATCCACTCGATCGGGCGGCTACCAACCATGCCCCAGAAGAACTCCAACATTTCTCTCACCCGATTCGTTTTCCTTGCCGGACTTAAACTGCAATTGATTTGCGCAACGCAAGCTATGTACTACAGTCGTTCCTGTGTAGATATATTCAGACCGCTAACTGCGGATTTCCCATTTGATCGTTGAAGGCAAAGATAAGCGCCTGACCGCCGCGGGATCAAGCCCAAGCGGCGCGCGCGTTGGTTCATTTGGAGCCTTTCCTAAGGCTTTGCGTGCGTGGTGAACAGTGGTGCCGACACCAAAGGCTGATTTGAATAGCGTTTCAAAGATTCCGCTTTGGCGACGTCTTCCCATATCTCCCCCTCAAGAGCTCACTCGCCAAAGCTACGAAAGGAAAGTGAGTTTGTCATCAGCGACTTCTCGCAGCTATGGCCTGATCACAGCCCGAGGCCTCCAACGCCAGTTCCAGCGTGTCGGTGACATCCTTGGCTTTCATCGTGATGCAAAGCTTCAAGGCGATGATGTAACGGCTGTAATCGTCGAGGATGGTGCTGAGATAGAACCAGCCCCAACCGATGACCTTCAGGTACGTAAAGTCAGTCTGCCAGAGCTCGTTTGGTCGGCTTGTTTTGTCCCGGAACTCATCGGCTGCGCGTATCACGACATGGGCCGGGGCGGTGATCAGATCCTCTGCGCTGAGAATGCGATAGACGGAGGATTCAGAGCCGAAGCACCGCTTCTCGTCGGTATATTTGACCGCCAGTTCGCGCGGCGTCAGATCTTCATGCTCAAGGGCAAAGTCGACAACATCCTTGCGTACCTTTTCCGGGATGTGGTTCACTTCGCTGCCTTCTGTCGCATGAGCGAATGGAGAGAAAATACTTCGCACACCAATAAGTAAGAACCTGCAACCAGTCGACAAGATCAGGCGCTCGGTCGGGTTGGAATCTGAACTTAGCATCCTTACCGGCGATCAATATTTGGGCGTTCGATTGTGGCTTTGCCGTTTGCGAACCTTCAATCAATGACAACAAACTCAGTCGCCGCGCTTTTCCCCTTGTTCACGGGCAGGATGTCCTGAGGACAGTTCGACATCGCGATGATGCAATCCATCTCTGCCCGCAACACGACATAGTCGCCGGGTGAAGAGACGGGCGCACCCCAACTCGTGTCCCCACTGGGCGAAACCGGGATGTTCATCCACATGTTCAATGGGCTGGGCGTTTCATGGTCCACGACGCCAATCGCTCGCATTGCGGCGCGCAGATTATCAGTGCAGTTGTCGTGGTATTCAGTACAGCCCAAGAGCCCGTAGCGATGGACGTCACAAGCGGCGATGATCGTATCGTGGACCCCGGGCGAGGTGTCTTCCTCAAATGTCAGGATCGCGCGGCGTCGATTTGTGACCAGCTTATCGCCCACTTTGGGAATGATATGTCCGACAGTCGCGCGCCAGTGTTCCGCGGAAAAGAACTCAGACACATCGGCGTCACTGAACGCCCATGTATCGACAACCTGGTGTCCGCTGACATTGATCATTTGCAACGCCTGGCCGGCCTTCAGCCTGACGGCCTGTCCTCGGCGGGCGGGGATGACCTGACGATTGCTCATGGCTGGCTCTGTCTTTTCGGGAACGCCATTTCAGGCTTGTAGTCATCAAAACTGGACAGGAACTGCCCATTGCATTCCGCCTGCCATTTAGAGCCACGCACAACAGCTGAGGCGGTGGCGAATCGGGCGCAAAGCGCATTTGCGCGTTCAGTTTCTTCGATGGCGATAGCCACTATGCCCGCAACGTGGCCGCCTTGCTGTTCGACCAAAGCGATGGCGCCTTCCATTGTTCCGCCGGTTTCCACCCATTGATCGACCAAAAGGACGCGTGTGCCCGGCGCAAAGGCGGGTTTGCGCATCTCCATATCCTGCGCACGCCCGGAATAGTTGGTGAAGGACGAACTGTCCGTGTCCACGCACAACTTGCCTGCCTTACGTATGGGCAGGAACCCGACGCCCAGCCGTGTCGCAAGGGCCGCGCCCAACACAAAGCCCATCGCATCAAGACCGCCAATAACGTCAGCCTCGACCCCGTCCAGATCTGCGGTGAGATCATCGAGAAGGTCATGAAACGCTTCGCCGTTGATGTAGATCGAGGTGGGGTCAAGCCAGGCGAATTTATCGCCTTTGGTGTTGGGCGCCATAAGACGCAGATACCAACGGTCGTCGCGGGGGCCTTTGTCAGTCATTACTTCCCTCCATATGAGCGGGTGACGTCCAACAGCGCCGCCAGACGCGCCGGGTCAATATTGTAGAAATCGCCGGGGTTATTGATGCCCGTAGCAACGAGGAAACAATTAACCTCGGCGCAATAGTTTTCCGCGTTGTCCGGTGTAATCCCGGACGCGAGCCCAAGCGGCGCATCGCCGAGGGCGTTTCGGAACGTGGCGATCTTGCCTGTGTCCGCCTCATGCCCGGTGGCGACGCCGGATGTCGTCACGACGTCCATGTGCTTAGCGGCGATTGCCGCGGCAGTGGCGTAATCCACTTCGGCGACCGGGCGTTGCTTTTTGAATGCAACGCCGCCGAAATAGAGGCCTGACCAGCCGCTTTTCGCGCGAATGCGCGTGATTTGATCCGCCTCCGCCTGAGCCGCCTCACGCTCATCAATCCGCGCATCATCCGCCCAGTAGGCGTCAAAGATCACGCCGTCACGTTCCAATCCGCCAAGCACAGGGAACGCGACCTGGCCAGGTTGGGCAAGAAAGTTCACGCCCAGCCACATATCCGGCTCCACAGTTCGAATTTCGCGCAGAATCGGCAAAAACGGCTCCATCGGTAAATCGTGGTTGATCAGAAAGGCGCCGGGGCAACCCGCCTTGGCGATGACCTCCAGATTAGTGAGCGCCTGAGCTGCATCCAGAACGTGAATCACCGGGGTTACAAGGGACTGCGGCCCTTTCAATAGCTCTGGAAAATCAGGTTTGATCACTGAAATCACCTCTTGGTTTAAGAGACGTTAGATTCTGGTTGATCATTTGCAAAATTGATATTGAATATGCTTTGATAAATCTTGAAAATGACCTGATGCCAACGAATGTCCCCACAGATCTTCTGCGCAGTTTCGTCACCGTTGTCGATCTTGGCGGCTTTACCCGCGCGGCGCGCGCGCTGGGCCGCACACAACCCGCAATCAGCCTACAGATAAAACGGCTGGAAGAACTGCTCGGCGCAAAGCTGATCGAAACGGCGGGACGGCAATTCGCTTTGACGGACGCGGGCGTGGCGCTTGGGCCATACGCCCGCCAGATCCTGCGGCTGAATGACGATATCGTCGCCTATTTCTCAGACGCGGCGCCTTCGGGCACAATCAGGGTCGGTGTGCCGACAGATTTCTCGCACAACTTCCTGCTCGATTCGATCGCCAGCTTTGCCGCCAGTTATCCAGACGTGAAGATCGATATCGAAAGCATGAAATCCCGTGATCTGCGCGACGGCCTGGGCGAAGAAAAGCTCGACATCATCGCCGCCATCGTCCCTGACGGCGACGTGCCGTACCTTGTTGAAAGCACGATGGTAAAGCCTTTCTGGGCGATGAAGGACAATCTAAGTCTCGACCCCAAAGCGCCAGTGCCCATGCTGCGCCATCCGGAACCTTGCGAATACGCTGCGCGCATGTGCGAAGCGCTGCGATTGACAGACAGGTCATGGCGCACAACGCTCGTGTCGCGAGATGTCGCAGGCCTGCAGGCGGCGGTGCTGGCTGGCGTCGGGGTGACGGCGCTGACGCCTATGACCCTTCTGCCCGGCATGCGCGTGGCCCACTCAGATGAAGGGTTTCCACCGCTATCGCCGCTTAGAATAGGGCTTTTCTACAAACATGCGTCGCTTGATGAGGCTGGCCATGGCCTCGCCCGTTATATGCTCGAGCAAATCCAAAGGGCGGAACAAACAGATATTCATTAGCGTTGCTTATGGCGCTATTCTAACTGCAAATTTCCCTGATCGTCTAAACTGCCACTAGCATCTGGACGGTCGAACCAGAAAAAGCGCCTGCGCGAACGCGGGCGAAGCAACAAGGAGACTTCAACTCATGTCCACTTTCGCACTTTCTCGCCGCGGCCTGCTCGCCGGCGCCGCAGGTACAGCGCTAAGCGCGCCTTTCGTTGGTCGCGCCTGGGCTTCGACCACCGAAATCAACATGCTGGCCTGGTACGGCCATGGGGAACCGGACATCGTTGGCGCGTATGAAGAGACGAACAACGTCAAGTTCGTGCCGAAATACTACGCGGGCGGCGACAACATGCTGGCGCTGATCGCACAGTCCCCTCCCGGCACTTACGACATCATCCTGTCGGACGCAGAATTTGTGCAGCAGCTGAACCTCGCAGGATATATCGAGCCGCTGGACGCCGCTGATTATCCGTTTGACGACATGCTGCACGCTGACTTCGCCAAGTTCCCGGGTCACTGGGACGGCGATTCGCTGTTCTCAATGATGGTGCGCTTTGGCCATCTTGGCGTCAGCTACAACACTACAGCCATCTCCGCCGAAGAAGCCGCCAGCTATTCATGCTTCTGGAAGCCGGACGTCGCGGGCAAGGTCGGCCACTTCGATTGGCACCTGCCCACGCTTGGCCAGATGAGCCTTTATGACGGAAACGGCGGGGGCCTTTGGGACCTCGACGACGCCCAATGGAGCAAGGTTCAGGAAACCACGATGAGCCTGCGCCCACAGGTCGGCGGCTATTTCGATTATGGCGGCACGTTCAACAGCCTCAAGAACGGCGAGATGATGGCAATGGTCGGCATCGGCGACTGGATCACCGGCGTTCTGCAAAAAGACGGCGCGCCCGTCGCGTCCATCATCCCGAAAGAGGGCGGCATCCAGTGGACCGAAAGCTACTGCATCGGCAAAGGATCGGGCAAAGCGGACCTGGTGAAGAACTTCATCCAGTACATGATGAGCCCTGAGGGCCAGGTTAAATCCGCCCAGATGGCGGCCTATCCCGGCAACGTGATCACCAAGGCGGGCCTCGCGGCGCTGAACGAAGCGGACCCGGCAGAGGCGGCGCGCACGAACCAGGTAGTCGGCAACGCGATGAACCCGATCAATCTGATTGATGACGGGCGCATTCATTATCGCGACATTCCCAAGCAGCAGACGCTGGAAGACTGGAACGATTTCTGGTCTGAATACAAAAACGCCTGATGACAAAGGATGCGGGCCCCGGGCGTGATCCGGGGCCCCACGCTTGATGAACCGCTTTGCGCTCACCTTCCGGCTGCCGATCATTATCTGGCAGCTTCTGTTCTTTATCGGCCCGCTGATCTTCATGATCGCGATGTCGTTCTTCCTGGTGAAGAACTACCGCATGGTCGAGGCGTTCGAGTTCGTGAACTGGGACAAGATGCTCAGCCGCGGTTACGTTTGGGACGCGTATTGGCGCACACTTGGCCTTGCGGCCACGGCGACAGTCACGGCGATGATTGTCGCCTTTCCTGCATCGTTTGCGCTGGCGTTTCGGGCGTCAGAAACCGCCCGCCGTTGGGCGATCTTTCTACTGATAATACCGTTCTTCACGTCGTATCTGGTTCGGACGTTCAGCTGGTACGTCATCCTCGCAGAATCTGGCGTGGTGAACGCGATGCTGTCGTGGATCAGCCTTGGCCCCTACACCATGCTGAACACGCCCTTTGGCACGGTGGTCGGCTATCTGACCCTGACGCTGCCTCTGGTTCTGATCCTGCAAACGCTGGCCTTGGCGAATATCGACCGAAACCTCATTCAGGCGGCGCATAACCTCGGCTGTTCGCCGGCGCGCGCGGTCTGGACCGTGATCATTCCGTCGGCCAAAACAGGGCTGATCGTTGCGGCGCTGTTCTGCTTCATCCTCAGCTTTGGCGACTTTGTGGCGCCCTATTACCTTGGTGGATCAAAGCCGCCGACGCTGCCGATCCTGATTATCGACACGACGAAATCCGGCCAGCAATGGCCCCGCGCCGCAGTCGTTGCGGTGATGATGATGGTCACGCTTTTCACCATCGCCTTCACCGCCATCTGGCTGGCCTATCGCAAGAGGAAGGGGTCATGAGCGGGCGTTTGCTGACATGGTCGCTCTATGCGTGGATGGCGATCGTCTTCACCTTCATCTTCGCCCCGATCATATTTTCGGTGATCGTCTCGTTCAATTCTGACCGCTTCCCGACCATCCCGCTAGGGTCATTCACGACGCATTGGTACGAGACGATCCTCGCCGACCCCGATGTGTGGGAGGCGGCGCGCAACTCCATCATCGTCTCGCTGTCAACCTGTGTGCTGGCGACGACGCTGGGCTTTTGCACCGCGTATTCGGATTATCGCTTCAACTTCCGCTTCAAGGGGCCGTATCTGGCGCTGGTCCTGCTGCCGCCGACGATCCCGCTGATCATTATGGCCCTGGCGATGTTGGCGTGGTTTTCAAAGATCGGCATATCGGGCCAGCTTTACGCCATCATCATTGCCCACACCGTGCTGACGGCGCCGTTTGCAATGGCGATCATTCGGTTACGCCTGAACCAGATGGACCCCGCGCTAGAGGCGGCGGCCTGGAACCTGGGCGCATCCGAATGGCGCACAGTGCGCGAGGTGATCTTTCCCTTTTGCCGCCCTGCGATCATGTCGGCAGCCTGCCTCACAGCCGCCGTCAGCTTTGACGAGTTCGCCGTCGCATGGTTCGTATCGG
>CBFHXH010000165.1:0-7304 GCA_965659735.1 uncultured Pikeienuella sp. | reverse complement strand
TCGAACTGGCGCATCGGGTGGCGTATGCGAAGAACCTACTGGATCGCATTGGCAAAGCTGCCTAAACCTTAATCATCTCGCCACAAAACTGATCATTTTGCAGTTTTTTTTGGCACCATACCCTACCTACCACCATGTAGTGGCATTGAACGCAGCAGAGCAGCCATGCATGTTCCCCTCGATGAATGCGCAAACAATTATTCCAACTTCGCCGATTCTGAACCGCGCCCGAGGCGAGGCGCGGATCACTGCACAGGCCAGTGACCGCGGTGCGGTGCTGAAGACGCTGCGCCAGGCAGGCTCAGCCAAGGTCATGACGCCGCGCCGCAGCAGCGCTGACCTCACTGGCGTGCTAATCAATACAGCGGGCGGCGTCACTGGCGGCGACAAGTTCACTTATTCAGGCGCCGCGGGCGCGGGCGCTGCTTTAACGTTGACCACCCAGACGGCTGAGCGGGCCTATCGCGCGCGTCCAGGCGAAACCGGATTGATCGACGTGACACTCGCAGTGGACGATCACGCCCGTCTTGATTGGCTGCCCCAGGAAACAATCCTGTTCGACGGAGCCTCGCTGAACCGGCGGCTCACCGTGGATCTTGCGCCCACGTCGCGCTTTCTGGCGGTAGAGCCTGTAATCCTCGGCCGTCCCGCTATGGGCGAGATCGTCAGCGACCTGCGGTTTACCGACAACTGGCGCATCATCCGTGGCGGACGCTTGACCTATGCTGACGCCTTACGCCTGATCGGCGATCCCAGCGCGATCACTGCAGGCGCCGCCACGCTCGACGGCGCGGGTGCTTTCGCCACGCTTGTGCTGGCCACTGATGATGCGGAGGCCGAGGCGATGCTGCCGGCCCTGCGCGCCCTTCTGCCCGACACAGCGGGTGCCAGTCTGATCCACCCCGGCGTCCTCGCCGCGCGCATGATCGCGCCCTGCGGCTTTGAATTGCGCCGCACGCTTGTTCCAGCGCTGGAGCTGTTACGCGCCGCACCCCTTCCCACTGTCTGGAGGCTTTGATGCAACTGACCCCGCGAGAGAAAGACAAACTTCTCATCTCGGTCGCCGCCATGGTGGCCCGCAACCGGCTGGCCCGCGGCGTAAAGCTGAACCACCCCGAAGCGATCGCCTTGATTACTGACTACGTCGTCGAAGGCGCCCGCGACGGCCGATCCGTCGCCGACCTGATGGAGGCAGGCGCCCATGTCATCACCCGCGATCAGTGCATGGAAGGGATCGCCGAGATGATCCACGACGTTCAGGTCGAAGCCACCTTTCCAGACGGCACCAAGTTGGTGACCGTCCACGAACCGATCCGTTGAGGAGAGAGAGATGATCCCAGGAGAATTAATCCCCGCCGATGGCGACATCATCCTGAACGAGGGTTGCGACGCGATCACGATGGAAGTGTCGAACACTGGCGACCGGCCCGTTCAGGTCGGTTCGCACTATCACTTTGCCGAGGTGAACGCCGGCCTGTCCTTTGACCGCGCCACTGCGCGCGGCATGCGGCTGGACATCGCCGCAGGCACCGCTGTCCGGTTCGAACCGGGACAGATCCGCGAAGTACGCCTGATCGAATATCGCGGCGAAAGACGCGTCTTTGGATTTAACCAGGCTGTGATGGGGGACCTCTGATGCCTGCAACCATTTCCCGCGGCGACTACGCCGCCATGTACGGCCCAACCACCGGCGACAAGCTGCGGTTGGCTGACACGGAACTGTTCATCGAGGTTGAGCGCGACCTCACCACCTACGGCGAAGAGGTGAAATTCGGCGGCGGCAAGGTGATCCGCGACGGCATGGGCCAATCTCAGGCGACCCGCGCTGAAGGCGCTGTCGATACGGTGATCACCAACGCGCTGATCGTCGATCATACCGGGATCTACAAGGCCGATGTCGGCCTGAAAGACGGACGCATCGCCGCCATCGGCAAGGCGGGCAACCCAGATACTCAGCCCGGGGTCGACATCATCATCGGACCGGGGACCGAGGCTTTGGCTGGCGAAGGACGTATTCTGACAGCGGGTGCGTTCGATGCGCATATCCATTTCATCTGCCCTCAGCAGATTGAGGACGCGCTGCATTCAGGCGTCACTACGATGCTTGGCGGCGGCACAGGCCCCGCTCACGGGACGCTGGCGACCACCTGCACGCCTGGGTCGTGGCATATCGGGCGCATGATGCAAGCACTTGACGCAATGCCGATGAATTTTGGCCTGTCCTGCAAAGGCAACGCCTCGCAGCCTGCTGCGCTGGTTGAGATGATCAATGCCGGCGCATGCGCAATGAAGCTGCACGAAGACTGGGGCACTACCCCCGGCGCCATCGACTGCTGTCTTTCGGTCGCCGACGACATGGACGTGCAGGTGATGATCCACACCGACACGCTGAATGAATCAGGCTTTGTTGAGAACACCGTCGCAGCCATGAAGGGCCGTACCATCCACGCCTTTCACACCGAAGGTGCGGGCGGCGGGCACGCGCCAGACATCATCAAGGTCTGCGGTGAGAGTCATGTGATCCCGTCATCGACCAACCCTACGCGCCCTTTTACGGTGAACACGCTGGAAGAGCATCTGGATATGCTCATGGTCTGCCACCACCTCGACAAGTCGATCCCGGAAGACGTCGCCTTCGCCGAAAGCCGTATCCGGCGCGAGACCATCGCGGCGGAGGATATCCTCCACGACATGGGCGCGTTTTCCATCATCGCGTCGGACAGCCAGGCTATGGGTCGTGTCGGAGAGGTTCTGATCCGCACCTGGCAGACGGCTGACAAGATGAAACGCCAACGCGGTGCGCTGGCCGAAGAAACCGGCGGCAATGATAACTTTCGCGTCCGCCGCTACATCGCAAAATACACGATCAATCCAGCCATCGCGCATGGCATCAGCCATGAGATCGGATCCATCGAGGTTGGCAAGCGCGCTGACCTGTGCCTCTGGTCGCCGGGCTTTTTCGGCGTGAAGCCAGAAATGACACTTGTCGGAGGCACCATAGCCTGTGCGCAGATGGGCGACCCGAACGCATCCATCCCGACGCCGCAGCCAGTCTATTCGCGGCCGATGTTCGGCGCACATGGGCGGAGCCAAGAAAACTCCTCCGTCACCTTTGTCTCAGAAGCCGCGCATTCGATGGGCATCGGCGTCAGCCTTGGTCTGCGCAAGCAAACCGCAGCCGTAAAAAACACCCGCGGCGGCATTTCGAAAGCGTCAATGAAGCTGAACGACGCCACGCCAGATATCGAAGTGCACCCTGAAACCTATGAGGTTCGGGCGAATGGCGAGCTGCTGACCTGCGAGCCGGCGGACGTGCTGCCGATGGCCCAGCGGTACTTCATGTTCTGATGGTTCAACTAGCGGCACAGTTTCCGTCAGCGCATGGCGGCCATGCGGGAAGAGGCCTTGCGTGGATCCGATCCGAGGCGCACCTTAATCGACAAGGGAGGAGATCTTCACAACAAATGAAGGAGATTTCCGATGAATACTGCAATAAACGCCACCTTCTCGAGCGCAGCCGCTCAGTTCCTGCGCGACGCCCGGATCGGCCTGAGCCTGCTTTGCAGGCACATCGCAGACCTGTCGACCAGCGTATCGAATGCGCGCGAAGTGGCGCATCTGAGCGAGCTGAGCGACGCCGAGTCGGACGAGCTGGGCATGACCCGCGACGACATCGTTCACCGCGTGTTTGGCAAAAACTGATCACGACTGACAGAGGCGCGGTATGATCCGCGCCCTGTCTCTAACCTCCGGCGCGGGGGCTGACGGCTCAGTTACGCTGACTTATGCTGATCGCTATCGCCGCCGCGCTGTCCTCAAATCGGATCTGGGCGAAGATATCCTTCTGGACCTCGCCGAAGCGACAGAGCTGACGCCTGGCGGCGCCTTAGCTTTGGAAGATGGGCGCAGCATCACCGTAGCGGCCGCGCCAGAGCCGTTGGCTGAGGTTCATGCGGCTGGCGCAACCCTAGCTCGACTCGCCTGGCACATCGGTAATCGCCACACCCCTTGTCAGGTTTGCGAAGACCGCCTCCTGATCCAGCGTGATCATGTGCTGGAAGATATGTTGCGCGGACTTGGCGCCGAGGTCCGGCATGTCGATACGTCGTTTCAGCCAGAGGGCGGCGCTTATGGCAAAGGGCGCACCCATTCCCACGCCCACGCCCATGACGCGCATGACGACCCGAACGCGCATATCCCGCACCGCCGACATGAGCATGATCATGGATGAAGCGCGCCTCAAACTAGCGGCGTGGCTTTCGCCGGGCTTTCCGATTTCGGCCTACGCTTATTCCCACGGAATTGAGGCGGCGATCGCCAGCGGAACAATTCGTGACGCAGCGACAGCGCAAAGCTGGATCGCCGACGTCCTGGCCCATGGCGCCGGCCCCACTGACGCGATCTTGTTAGCAGCCGCGTTCAAAGCGGATGACAATGCGGCTTTGACTGACATCGCCGACCTCGCCCGCGCACTGGCCCCCGCACGCGAACGGCTTGAGGAGGCGGAGGCGCAAGGCGCCGCCTTCGCGGCTGTTTCCGGCGCCGCGTGGGGCGGTGATGACAGCCCTGCCCCCTACTCCATAGCTGTTGGCCGCGCGGCGGCGGCGCATGGTGCAGATCTGGGTGAGGCGCTGGCGCTGTTCCTGCAGGCCTTCGCTGCAAACCTGATTTCCGCCGCTGTTCGCCTGGTCCCGCTGGGCCAAACCGAAGGCCAGCGCTGTCTTGCAGCGTTGATGCCGCTTTGCCTGTCAGTGGCCGCCGAGGCGCGCGGTGCTACGCTGGACGATATCGGCGGCTGCGCCATCGGATCCGACATCGCCGCGATGCGGCACGAGACGCTCGAAACGAGGATTTTTCGCACATGACTTCCCCCCACGGGCCCTTGCGGGTTGGCATCGGCGGGCCGGTCGGCGCCGGTAAAACCACGCTGACAGCCGCGCTTTGCAAAACGCTGCGAGACCGTTACTCGGTCGCTGCGATCACGAATGACATCTACACGCAGGAAGACGCTGAGGCGCTGATGCGCATGCAGGCCTTGCCCGGCGACCGCATCCGCGGCGTTGAAACCGGCGGCTGCCCCCACACCGCAATTCGCGAGGACGCCTCGATCAATCTGGCGGCGGTGGCGGACCTGCGCGCGGCGCACCCCGATCTGGACCTGATCCTGATCGAAAGCGGTGGCGACAATCTGTCGGCGACCTTCAGCCCAGAACTGGCTGACGTCACAATCTATGTCATCGACGTTGCGGCGGGTGAGGAAATCCCCCGCAAGGGCGGCCCGGCGATTACCCGGTCGGACCTCCTGGTAATCAACAAAACCGACCTTGCGCCTCATGTTGGCGCATCGCTGGACGTGATGAACCGTGACGCCAAACGAATGCGCGGTGACAGGCCATTCGTTTTCGCAGAGCTGCGTCACGGTCACGCTGTCGACGACATCGCCGACAAGATCGTCAGTCTCGGCGGACTTTGACACCAGACGCATCCCCGCATTATTGCAGCGGTCATGATCGTCAGCGACCAACATAAACTATTATTCTTATTCCGAAATGCGGCGGGACGACGATTAAAACGGTCCTGCGCCCGATTGATGAGCGCCGAGAACGGTTTTGAAACTGGGACATCACCGACCATCCGGTGCTGGGGCGAATTGACTATGGCCACCTTCCAATGGCGATCATCCGAAGTCATTTCCAAGGCGAATTCGCTCTCTTAAACACCTACAGATCGTTTGCGCTGGTGCGCGACCCAATGCGCAGGTTCTGTTCTGCCGTCAACCATCGCCTTAAGGTGGTCAAAGGCTCGCCCCTCACCTCTCTGGATCAGACGACGTTCCAAGCCGAAGCCGACGAAGCGATTGTGCTTTTAGAGCGTCACGAAAGCGACGTCATGCTGCCGACATCGCTGATCCACTTTACTCGCCAATGGGATTATGTGTCGCTCGAAGGTCAGATGATGGTGAGCGATATCTTCCCCCTCAGCCATCTTGAAATGATGCTTCAAGCCATGTCGAAACATGCAGGGCGCAACTTGTCCCCGCCGTCAAGCACCGAGGCGGTCGCATATGGCAACGCCCAGTTGGCTAAACTTGACGCCGTTGTCCAACCGCTATTGAAACGGATGCTGCCTCGCTCAGCTTGGAAGCCAGTTTTTGTCAGCGCCAAGCGAGGGTTAATGGCGGCTGGCCTGCTCGCGCCAGAAAAGACTGACCGACTTGATCAGTTTCTTAGCCCTGATCAACGTCAGTTCATTCAAGCCTACTATTAAAAAACTACGGTCTTTTGGACAATACGACCTGATTATGCCTTGGGTAGTGCGCCGCCCACCAACCCAGCCATGATCGCCCGCGCCAACTTGAACCATCCGCGTATCAGGGCGGCCAGCGCCGACATTGCTGCGATCAGCACTAGCCCCGGTGCGCCCCACGGGTGATACCGCATCGTCATCATACGCCGCGCGCGCCAAAGATAGTAGGCAAACGATGCGCTGCGCCCGCCCGCCGCGCTCTTTGACCCCGCTGATCGGCCGACCTTATGATAGACGACGCTATCCCGTGCATAGCCCAGCTTCCAGCGCCCGCAGGCGCGCCAGGCCCAGTCGATTTCTTCACAATAGAGGAAATAGCGTTCCTCCATCCCACCGATGTCGCGATAGAAATCCATAGCGACGAGGCACGAGGCGCCGGAAACAAACGCCATCTGCGCCTCGACGACGTCTTCTGTTGGCGGTGCGTCCGCCGGCGTGTGAGCAGCGATCAATCGCGCTAAGCCGATCCACGGGTAATACGCGCGGCCGCCTGCCAGTTGCAGCCGATCCGGCTGGTCATAGAAGGCAATGGTTGACCCGCACATGCCGACCCTGGGCGAACGCCCCGCACGCCTGACAAGCGCGGCCAACGCATCAGGCGCTACGATCGTGTTATTGTTTAAAAGCCAAGCATAGTCGGCGCCCCAAGCCGCCGCGTGACGCAAGCCGACGTTGTTGCCGCCCGCAAAGCCCAGATTGCCCCCAGTAGGTAAAAGGGTCAGCAACGCCACAGCGTCGAAGCCATCCTTAGAGGGCTGGTCAGCGTGAACATGATAAAATGTGAATGGTTTTTCCGTGGGTGCAGCCCCGCCCGAAGCCAACAGATGACCAGCAGCCCAGTCAGCGATCTTTTCCAATGATCCATCGCTTGAGCCGTTGTCACAAACGATGATCCGATAGTCCGCATCAGTCAGTTGAAGATGAGCCTCCCCCTTTAAATTGGTCCGCCCCTATAGTTAGGAAAGCGTATGACCCGAGATGGCTATAAAGAGACCCAA
>CBFHXH010000164.1:4715-7327 GCA_965659735.1 uncultured Pikeienuella sp. | reverse complement strand
GCATGAACGGAAAACTGTCAGGGCGCAGTTTGAAAGCTGTGAACGGGATCGGGCGCATCTCAAGCACCTGAAACCCGGCCGTGGTCAGCAAATGCGGAAGGCGGGCCGGGGCGTTGGGTTCGGCGACGTGACGTTCCCACGCTTTTGTCATGCGTTTCATCCGGTCCGGGTCATGGGAAGCCCAGGGTAGTGTCTCATGCTGCATGTCGCCTACAACCTAGCGCCCGCAGGGGCGCAGGACGCGCGCAAGCTCGGCGCTGGCGCCTGCAATATCGTCGACATATTCCAGCACCTGCAACACCGCCGCGCAGTCAAGCGAGGCGTCCTTGCACGGGATCGCGCTGGTGCCGCCTTCACGGATACACACGTTGGCGCGGCCCGCACAGCGATCGCGCGCGCCCGCCAGCATGTCCACGCTGGGGTCGACGCCGATCACCTCGCCGGTGGGCCCGACCACGCGAGCGATCTCTTCACTCACCATGCCCTGTCCGCAGCCAAGGTCCAGAATACGCTCGCCCGGCCGAGGGTCGAGCGCAGCCATGTTGACGGCTCTGCGCCGCGCGATGTCTGCTCCGAGGTAACTCACATCGAGAAGCTTCAGCGTCTCCGCATCAAAATTCAGCATCAAAGACTCCCTGACGGGAGGTCGCGATCAATGCTGGAACCCTGACATGAACCTAAAGGCGGCGTAAACCCGGCTGAAACGCAGCTTCATCCCCGCATCAGAGCTTTGAGGTCAGATTCCGGATCGACGATCGCTGCGGCGTCCGGCGACTTACCGCCTTCAATCAGACGCTTGCCGATCATGTATTCGCGCGGCGCGTTGGCGGCGTCCACAGCCAGCAGCTCTTCGCCCCGGTAATACCAGAACGATATCGCGCCATCGGCAACGCGGCTGACGACCTTGTCGTAGCCTGAGTTCAGACCGGCAATCTGCAGCTTGACGTCGAACTGATCGGACCAGAACCACGGTTTGGCGACATAGTCCTTTTCCGCGCCCATGATGTTTTCCGCCACGACCTCTGCCTGGTCAATCGCGTTCGGCACGCTTTCGAGCCGAATGCGCCCACCGCGATAGGGAAATGACGCACAATCGCCCGCCGCCCAGACGCCCGGGGCCGACGTGCGGCCCTGTGCGTCGGTGCTGATCCCATTGTCCAGCGCGACACCCGCCGCTTCAGCGATGCCTGCGACAGGCGCAATGCCGATGCCGACAAGGGCGAAATCAATGTCCAGAACTTCGCCATTCGACAGCGCCGCGCGGGCGACGCGGTCTTCGCCTTCCAACGCTTTCAGACCGACGCTTTCCAAGATCGTCACACCGTGCGAGGCGTGAAGATCGCGGAAGAAGTCTGAGGTTTCTTTGGCGGCGACGCGTTTGAGGATACGTTCCTCCATCTCCACGAGCGTCACTTTCAAACCTTTGGAGGCGGCGACAGCTGCGGCCTCAAGCCCGATATATCCCCCGCCAATGATCAGGACATGGCGGCCTTCGGCAAACTCGGGGGCCATCGCATCGACATCAGCCAGATCGCGCACCGTGTAGACGCCGTCCAGATCTCCGCCAATCGCTGCGGGCAAGCGCCGGGGGGTGGACCCGGTAGTGAACACCAGATCATCCCAGGCCATGATCTCATAGCCCAAAGTCAGCGTCTTCGCCGATACGTCCACTGCATCAACCCGGGTTCCGAGGCGCATCTCGATGTCATGCTCGCCATAGAATGCTTCCGGGCGAAGGAAGAGGCGTTCCAGCTCCATCTCGCCCAGCAGGTATCTCTTTGACAGCGGGGGACGCTGATAGGGCGGTGCGGTTTCTTCACCGATCAGGGTGATTTTGCCGTCAAACCCAAGGTTGCGCAGCTTGACCACGCAGGACGAACCCGCCTGCCCTGCGCCAATAACAACAACATGTTTCATGAGGACCGCCTCCTTACCGCTAAACGCTCCCTCTATGGGACATTCAGCGGCGTAGGAAAAGCGGGTTTGCGACGCCTCCCATGGTAGCAGGCGTCGTTCTCAGGTGGACGCCTTCGCAGGGCCGGCCAGCATCGCCATCATCTCATCCGTGACGCGGAACCGATCGCCAAGTTCGCCGGCGAGTTCGTCGGCGCGGGCGCGGAACGCATCCAGCCCAACGCCGCGGATGAACTGCAGCGCGCCGCCGGTGTGGGCAGGAAAGCCGATGGCGAAAATACCACCAAGGTTG
This sequence comes from uncultured Pikeienuella sp., assembly GCA_965659735.1. Lineage (GTDB taxonomy): Bacteria > Pseudomonadota > Alphaproteobacteria > Rhodobacterales > Rhodobacteraceae > Pikeienuella. The sequence goes on along the minus strand of CBFHXH010000164.1, from coordinate 5,121 downwards.
GCTTCGACCTCCGTGCGCAGCACACCTTCCTGATAGCAGCGCAGAGTCTCGATAGCCTGGCGATAGAGCATGCGATCCTCCGCCTCCTCCATCGACACATCGCGGTTGCCCTTGGCGAATTGGCCAAGACCCTCCCACAACGCCTTGGTCCCATCGGCGTGATAGTCATAGAAGCCGCCACCATAATGGCGACCGCCCCGACCCATCTCGACCATCTTGTGGCCGACCGCATGGCTGCCAGAGCCATCCGCAGGGAAGCCGTTTTCAACGCCCAGCCGCTCATCCAGCGCCTTGTGGGTGTCGTGGACTTTCTTACCCAGCACCATCGACACCTCGTCGTGCACCGCAAGCGGACCAACCGGCATGCCGACCTTCCAGGCTGCTCGCTCAATCGCAACCGGATTCA
>CBFHXH010000164.1:0-4705 GCA_965659735.1 uncultured Pikeienuella sp. | reverse complement strand
CCACGCCGGTCATTCACCACGATGGGCATGTAGCCGATCTGCTGGACATAGTCGTAGGCCTTGCGCAGCGTCTCTTCCGAGGTTTTCTCACCCATGATGATCTCGACGACCTTCATCTTGTCGACGGGAGAGAAGAAGTGCAGACCAATGAAACGGTCAGGCTCTGGGCAATTCTCCGCCAGCAAGCTGATCGGCAGTGTCGAGGTGTTCGAGCCATAGATGCCGTCTGCTGAGAGCTGTTTGAACGTCTCAGGGATCACCTTTTCCTTCAGTGCGATGTCTTCAAACACCGCCTCGATGATCAGATCAGCTCCCGCATAATCCGTATCTTCCGTCGACGGCGTGATATGGCCAAGCAACGCATCTTTCCCCGCTTCATCCATCCGTCCACGCTTCATCGCCTTGTCGGCGAGGCCAGCGGAATAGGCTTTGCCCTTCTCAGCGTTCTCAAGGCTCATGTCCTTCAGAACCGACGGCAGCCCACGCGAAGCGTGCGCCCAGGCGATGCCCGATCCCATCATGCCCGCGCCCAGAACGGCCGACTTCGTCGCCTTCCAGCGCTCGCCTTCGGGACGGACCTTGCCGGATTTCACGGCCTGCATGCCGAAGAAGAAAGTCGAAATCGCCGCCTTTGCCTCGGTCGTAGTCAGCAAATACGCGAGGCCACGGCTTTCCATCCTGAGGGCCGCGTCCATGCCGATCCGCATGCCGTTGACGGCGATATCTAGGATCTTTTCGGGCGCCGGCATCAGGCCGCGGGTTTTCTTGACCAGCATCGCGGAGGAGACCTGAATGATCTGCCGGTTCTTCGGATGCAGCGTGTCGCCACCGGGATAGCGGAACCCCTTCTGGTCCCAGGGCTGCTGGGCGGCAGTCGTATTCGCCTTGACCCAAGCCTTGGCGGCGGGGATCAGTTCCTCCGCCGTTTCGACCATCTCGTCGATCATGCCAAGCTTCAGCGCGGCCGCCGGTTTCTGCGGCTTGCCTTCCAGCAGGATCGGCAGCGCCTTTTCCAGACCGATCAGCTTTGGCAGGCGAATGACGCCGCCGCCGCCGGGTAGCAGGCCGAGACCGACCTCGGGCAGGCCAGTGACTGCTTTTGGCGAGTTCAGCACGATGCGGTGGTTGCAGCCAAGGCAAATCTCATACCCCCCGCCCAACGCCGCGCCGTTGATAGCGGCGACCACGGGCACGGGCAGTTTCTCAAGCCCCCGGATCGGGGCTTTGGCGGCTTCGACCATTTCGAAGATTTGCGCGGGCGTGCCTTCACTCGACAGCATCTCACCCAGATCACCGCCTGCGAAGAAAGTCTTCTTGGCGGAGGCGAGGACGACGCCTGTCAGGCTCCCCTCACCTTGCAGTCGCGCGATGGCTTCCTTCATCGCGGCCTGCCATTTGGCGTTCATCGTATTGGCCGACTGGCCAGACGCGTCGAAGGTCAGCGTGACGATGCCGTCCGCGTCTTTTTCGTAGTGATATTCTGACATGACGCCCCTTAAACTCGCTCGATGATCGAGGCGATGCCCATGCCGCCGCCAACGCACATGCAGATCAGGGCGTGCTTCTGCTCGCGCCGCTCCAGCTCATCCAGCATGGTTGAGACGAGACAACCGCCCGTAGCACCCAGCGGGTGGCCCATCGCGATTGCGCCGCCGACGACGTTCAGTTTTTCATCCGGCACATCCAGATCGCGCTGCAGACGCAAGGCGACCGACGCGAAGGCTTCGTTGATCTCAACCAGATCGATGTCGTCAATGGTAAGGCCAGCTTTCGCCAGGGCCTTTTCAGACGCGGGGCCAGGGCCGGTCAGCATGATGGTCGGGTCTGTCGCGGTCAGGGCGATGGAGACCACCCTGCCCCGCGGGTCAAGCCCAATGTCCTTGCCAGCCTGTTCAGACCCCAGCATGATCAGGGAGGCGCCGTCCACGATGCCTGACGAATTGCCGGGCGTATGGACGTGGTTAATCGCTTCTACTTCAGGGTATTTCGCCAGTGCGACGGCGTCGAACCCCATTTGGCCGGGCATCGCAAAACTGGCCTTCAACGAGCCAAGCTTCTGCATATCCGTGTCCGGCTTGATGAAATCGTCCCGCTCAAGGAGCGGGATGCCGTTTTCGTCTTTCACTGCGACAACAGACCTGTCGAACCAACCGCTGTCACGCGCATGGGCGGCGCGGCGCTGGGATTCGATGGCGAAGGCGTCAACGTCATCGCGGCTCCAGCCTTCAATCGTGGCGATCAGGTCGGCGCCGATGCCTTGCGGCACGAACCCGGTTTGGATCGCAGTTTCAGGATCTTCGGCGAACGGGCCACCATCTGATCCGATCGGCACGCGGGACATCGATTCAAACCCGCCGGCGCAAACCAGATCTTCCCAGCCGGACGCGACCTTGGCGGCGGCGGTGTTGAACGTGTCGAGGCCTGAGGCGCAGAAACGGTTCACCTGCGCGCCCGGCACGCTTTCGTCCCAGCCGGATTTCTGCAACGCGATCTTGGGCAGAACCGCCCCCTGTTCCATATGCGGCGCAACGCAGCCCAGCATCACGTCGTCTACGCGGGACGTGTCCAGATCATGACGCTGCTGCATCTCGTCCAGCAGCGTTGTGACCAGGTTAATCGGCTTCACTTCGTGCAAGCTGCCATCCTGCTTGCCTTTGGAGCGGGGCGTGCGGATTGCGTCGTAGATGTAAGCGGCTTCGGCCATGTGGCGGATCCCTTTTCAGCAGGTTGTCGGGCGTGTGTCGAATTTGGCTGAACCCTACCTGACCATTAGGTAAACCCGCAAGAATATCCGCGCGTCAGCCTGCGCCAATCCCGCGAGGCGGTCGCAGATGGCAGACGGCTTCCTGCTCGACAAATTTCGTCGTCGCGTCCCACAGGAAATCACCATAACTGAAGGGATCAAACTGCCCCCTGCCCGTCAGAGGTCTGATCACAGATTCCGCCGCCGGCTCATAGAAGAAAGGAATGGAAAATCGCGGCTCCCCACGGCTGACGACGCGGTGGCGGGTGGCGCGAATGGCGCCGCCGGTCCAAGTCTCCAACAATTTGCCGAAGTTGACCACGAGGGCGTCGTCGCGCGGCGGCGCGTCGATCCACTCATCGCCAACCTTCACCTGCAAGCCGGGCACGCCGTCTTGCGCCAGAAGCGTAACGAAACCGCTGTCGATATGGGCGGCGCCCGACAGGGTTAGCGTCTCTCCCTGATGCGCGATCTCGGCCAGCGCCGGATCCTGCCCACCAAAGTTGTCCGGCGTGCGGGGCGGATAGTAGGCCAGCCGAAACGTTGAGATGCCATTTTCGAACAGCGGGGCAAATTGGTCATCAGACACCCCGAGCCCCCGCGCGCGAGAGCGGAGGAGCGCAGCCCCCACCCCCTCCATCGCTTCATAATAGGCGGCGGCGGTGACGCGCCAACCTTAAGCCTCTTCCTCTGTTGGCAACGGGGTTGGCTCTCGCAGCGGATCGTCCGTTACAAGGGCGTCCCGCGCAACGTCAGGGCCAACGTCGATCCCCTCCTTGTAGGATTGCAGGCCCGGCTGCAGCGGATACCAGCCGCGATAGACATTCGCATTCTCGGGATTGAAGTTCACCCGCATCATCCGGCGCTTGGCGGCGGCGGGCGCAGCGAAGATCGTCTTCAGCCGATCACGGTTCGCGGGCGCGATCAGGTCTGCGCCAGGAGAGCCGGTGATCTGCAAAAAAACCAGATCGCCTGCATGGTCCATGATCTGGGCGTCCACCCGATCCCGCTCCACCGAAGCCGAACCAAGCAAGGGGGCGATATCGAGGCTGGGCAGCATATCAAATCACCGGTGACTGTTCACGAAAACGGGCCTTATTGCGTGACCACAGGTTCGCCCGCGCGGGTCCAGCCAACCACGCTTTCGGGGTAGAGTTTGACGCCCTCGATCCCCTGCACTTCAGACATCACGAACCAGTTGATCGACGCCCACTGGCCGGTGTTGCAAAAGCTGACAACAGGGCCCGCGCCTTCGGGTTTGCGGTACTGCGCCAACAGGCCGCCGCCAACCCGGGCGTTATCATCATTGAACCATTGGGTGAATACGAACTGACCGGCGCTGGGAATGGTGCCCGCCTTACGCGCCAGCGGGTGTTTTTTCTTGCCGTTCAGAAATACATCCGGCCGCGCGTCAACCAGTGACCCTTCGGCGTAACCCGCACTGATCGCCTTAACCTCTGCCTGCGTCGCCAACCATTCGGTCGAGAACGTGGTGCGTATCGCCGAAGGTTCTACAATCGTCGGCGTGACGCTGAGCGGCAGCGCCAGCCCTCACCAGGCGGAAATGCCGCCGTCTAGGATGGCGATCTGCTGAATGCCCGCAGATTACAATGTCCAATAGACCCGCGCCGCAGCGCCAAAGTTGGCCGGGTTTGCACCCTCATATACAATCACGACCGGCTTTCGTTTGGTCAGCCCCTTGGCGCGCAACAACATGGACAATTCACCGTCCAACAGGCGCTGGCCAGGGTTTTCTTTAGGGCCGCGAAACAGCGGGTAAGGCGCGCTGACCGAAGCGTTGATATGCCCTGCGGCGTAGCCTTTGTCGCCCCGCAAGAGGCGAATATCCAACAGATCAACCTTACCCATCAGGCCAACCACATCTTGCGGTGTGACCAGGGGGTTCCATTCCTGCGCCGCGGCTGCAATCGCGGTTAGGGAAAGTGTCAGGGCCGAGAAAAT
>CBFHXH010000163.1:319-7545 GCA_965659735.1 uncultured Pikeienuella sp. | reverse complement strand
TCAGGAGCCACCGGTTGCCAGGTCATGTCGCTACGTCAGCGGTTCTTTCGGCCGCACGTCAACCGCTAATGTCGACAAGGACACAAAAGCGAATTATGGCTCCGAGGTAACGTGTATAAATACACCCTTGCGCAGATGTTTTTCTCGCAACGCCAGTTTAAGGCGAAAGGACCCAATGACCGACGCCACCGCACCTGCCCCGCCCGCTGATGACAGAGTCGCAAGACGCAACGTTCTGATTCTGGCGATGGCCAGCGCGCTGTTGGGCGCGCAGATGCCAGTTCATTTCATTCTGGGCGGACTTTCCGGTCAGTTGCTGGCGGACAACAAGGCGCTGGCGACCCTGCCGATCTCAGCGACGGTCTTCTGTTCGATGTTCGCAGCACCCGTGATCGCCATGATCATGGGCCGCTATGGCAGGATGGCCGGGTTCTTTGTCGGCACAGGCGGCGGGGCCATCGGCGCAGGCATCTCAGCCCTTGCGCTGCTGCAGGGCAGTTTTGGTCTGCTGCTGGTCGGATCCGCCCTGACCGGGGTTTATATGGCGGCGCAGGGACAGTTTCGGTTCGCCGCCGCGGACACCGCCAGCCCATCGTTCCGGCCCAAGGCGATTTCGCTGGTCATGGCGGGCGGTTTGGCCGCTGCCGTTATCGGGCCGCAGATCGTCCAGATCTACCGCGATTCTCTCGCGCCCACGCCTTTTGCCGGAGCTTATCTTGCAATCGTGGCGCTCAACGGTCTCGCCAGTCCTCTTCTGCTGTTAATCAAGATTCCCCGCCCCGCCCGCCGGGCCAAGGGCGAAAAGGCTGGCAGACCACTGCGCGAAATTCTGGCCGTGCCCCGCGTGCGGGCGGCGATCATCTGCGCGATGGTGTCCTATGCGCTTATGAACCTGGTGATGACGGCGACCCCCTTGGCCGTCGTGGGCTGTGGTTTCAGCCCAGACTTGGCCGCAGACGTCGTCATGGCGCATGTGCTTGCGATGTTTGCGCCCAGCTTCTTTACCGGCAGTTTGATTGCCCGCTTTGGCGCAGAAAAGATCGTCGCAACTGGGTTGGGCCTGCTGGCGCTGTGCGCCGGCGTCGCGATCGCCGGAGTGACGGAATATCACTTCTTCATCGCGCTGATCCTTCTGGGGCTTGGCTGGAACTTTGGCTTCATCGGGGCGACGGACATGCTGACGTCAGCTCATGCGCCCGAAGAACGCGCCACAATCCAGGGGTTCAACGACTTCTGCGTCTTCGGGATGGTCACGATCGCGTCGCTCAGCTCGGGCGCGTTGTTAAACGGGTTCGACGACGTGGTGACGGGCTGGAAGGCAGTGAACTACGCCGAGGCGCCGTTCCTCGCACTGGCCTTGGGCGCGCTGATATGGCTCGCTCTGAAAGGGCGGCGCGCGCAGGGCTGACCCGGCGCGCCGATTTCTATGATGTGAACTTCTGAAAGTGCCAGCTGCGCCGTGGTGGCGTCAGCCGCCTGTTCCCGGTGCGCGGCCGTCAAAGAACTGGTCTGTGCCAACACGGCCCAGGTTGCCAAACAGCTGCTGCAGGATCGTGATCTCACGCCCATAGGTCGGGGTTGTGCGCGTGATCAGGTCGATGACCTGGCCATCTTCGACCCCATACCGCGCCACGGTTGACACGCGACCAGCGTCGTCAAAGCGAATCGCAACCACTTTGCGATCGACAACCTTTGGCGCGTAGAAGGCGTAATTCTCGATGCGTGAGGCTTGGTAGTACCAGCTTTCAGCATTAAACGTGCCGGTCGCCGAAGGCTCGCCTAGCTTACGAAGAACAGAGCCGCGAGTGTCGCTTGTCGAAATCTCTTCCAACTGTGCAATCTGCGGGGCAAACCCGTGATTGGTGTACGTCGCCTCGCATGCGGCCAAAGCCATGACCGAAGCTGCTGCTAAAAGGACGTGTTTTGACCGTCTCATTTCTTTGGCCCCTTCGCCATCCTGCTCTTGTCTCCCCTACCCCGCGCATGATCTAAGATCAAGTCGAAGGCGCCGTGCGACGCCGATCTGAAGGGCAGCACATGTCAGACGAAAACACCCCGTTCACCTACTTTTTGCCTAAGCGCGACTTGCCGCTGAAAACGCCGCGTCCGCTCAAGATCACGCCAACGGCGAAAGAACGAGCAGCAATTGCGGCGACGCTCGACCTCAGATCCTGCGAGGCCTTTGTATTTGACGCTGTGGTAAGCCCTGTTGGCGACGGCATCTGGGCTGTTGAAGGCGAAGTGCGCGCGAAGGTCACGCAAAACTGCGTTGTCACTTTATTGCCCATCAAGTCCACTCTAGCGGAACCTGTGCAGCGCCTGTTTTCCACCGATGTCAGCGAAGAGCTACCCTACGACTTCGATATCGACATGGAAGACGACGACCCACCTGAACCGGTTGGTGAAGGGATCGATCTGGGCGCGATCGCGACCGAGGCGGCGTCATTGGCGCTCGACCCCTATCCAAGGGCACCAGGCGCAGCGTTTGAAACCGTTCGATCCGCCCCGCCGGGCGTCACACCGATGACGCCCGACCAGGCGAAACCCTTCGCTGGTCTAGCAGCGCTGAAGAAGTTGCTGGAAGATGGCGACTAAGTCGGGACGGAGCTCTGAAAAAACAGCGCCAAAGGGCTTGCGGACCTGATGTTTTCGAGTATGTTCCGCGTCTCGATTTCAACCGCCTTGACGAATGGCAGCGCGTTCCTGCGCCGGACACACCATTTCCAGGCGACCAAGGGCGCCACAACGGCGCAACATAAGGACGAACGTCATGGCGGTGCCAAAAAGTAAAGTCACTGGGTCCAAACGGGGCATGCGTCGGTCGCATGACAACCTGATTGCGGCTAACCCGCTGGAATGCACGAACTGCGGTGAGCTGAAGCTGCCACACCACGTCTGTTCCGCATGCGGCCACTATGGTGATCGCGAAGTCGTCACGATGGTCGACGACGTCGAACTGGACGAAGACGCAGCGTAAATTATTGTGACTGCCCGGGGCGGCGCGATCTCTCCGTCTGAGGCGCAATCGGCGGAGAACGTCGCCCTATGAGCGACAAGACGGTCATATCAGTTGATACGGCGGGTGGCGACAAAGGCCCCGCCGTGGTGCTGAGTGGACTTTCTGAGTCCGCCAAGAAAAACCCCGATATCGCATTCATCCTGCATGGCGACGAGGCGGAGCTGACAAAGCTTTTGCGTCGCAGAAAGGTGCTCAACGACGTCTGCGAGATTAGGCACTCCGAAAAAGTCGTCGCGATGGACGACAAGCCGTCGGTCGTGCTGCGCCGGTCCGCCGGCACCACCATGATGAACGCGCTGGACTGCGTCGCCAAAGGCGAAGCGGATGTCGCCGTCAGCTGCGGCAACACCGGCGCGCTGATGGCCCTTTCCATGTTGAAGCTGCGTAAGGCGCCCGGCGTTGATCGCCCGGCGATCGCGGTTCTGTGGCCGTCAACCAGCGCGCACGGCTACAACATCGTGCTGGACGTTGGCGCCGATGTGCGCGCCGACGATCGGACCATGGCCGAGTTTGCGGTGATGGGCGCGGAATATGCGCGGCTCAGCTTTGACATCGCCCGCCCCCGCGTCGGCATCCTGAATGTCGGCAGCGAGGAAAGCAAAGGCCGGGTAGAGATTCGGCGCGCCTCAGAACTGGTCGCCGAAATTACGCCTGCAGCGGGTGATCTGGAATATCTGGGCTTTGTTGAAGGTGCGGATATCGTCGGCGACAAGGTCGACGTGATCGTCACCGATGGCTTCACTGGCAACATTGCGCTGAAAACTGCAGAAGGCACCGCGACCTTCATCTCCGCCAGTTTGCGCGCCGCCTTCACCAAATCCATCATGTCGCGTTTGGCGGCGGCGATCGCCTATACCTCGCTGCGTCGCCTGCAGAAACGTATTGATCCGCGTCGGGTTAATGGCGGCGTGTTCCTTGGCCTGGACGGGGCCGTAGTGAAAAGCCATGGCTCAGCCGACGCGACCGGAGTTTCCGCTGCGGTAAAGCTTGCGTTTCGGATGGGAAAGACGAATTTTGCTAAACGGGTCGCCGAACGCGTGGCCCTCCTTCCAGAAAAACGCCAGACGCACGAAGCTGGCGAAGGAACATGATTTTTTGGGGACCCCTATGTCCGTAACGCGCGCCGTCGCGATAGGCTGCGGCCACTACCTGCCGGATCGCATTGTCGAGAATAAAGAATTCACGGCGACGGTCGACACATCTGACGAATGGATTCGCGCCCGCACAGGGATTGAGCGTCGTCATTTTTCTGCCGAAGGTGAAAACACATCTGACCTTGGCGTCGCCGCCGCACGCAAGGCGCTGGCGAACGCCGGAATCGACGGATCGGACATCGACGCGATCATTCTAGCGACTGCGACGCCCGACAACACCTTTCCGTCCACCGCGACACAGATCCAACATGCGATCGGCGCCGGCGGCTTCGCCTTTGACGTCCAGGCGGTCTGCGCCGGGTTCATGTATGCACTGGCGACGGCGAATTCGCTGATCCTGACAGGTCAGGCGCGCTGCGTTCTCGTTGTTGGGGCTGAAACCTTTTCCCGCATCCTCGACTGGGAAGATCGCACGACCTGCGTTCTGTTCGGCGATGGCGCGGGCGCAGTGATCCTCAGGGCCGAGGACGCCGCTGGCGGTGTCGATGATCGCGGCGTGCTGGGCGTAAAGCTGAAATCCAACGGCGCGCATCGTGATCTTCTCTACGTCGATGGCGGCCCATCCACCACCGGCCAAGCCGGCAAATTGCGAATGCTGGGCAAAGAGGTCTTCAAACACGCCGTCACAAAACTCGTCGACATCGCCGATGAGGTGATGGAGGAAGTCGGCGTGACCAGCGACGACATCGACTGGCTGGTTCCGCATCAGGCGAATCTGCGCATCATCAAAAGTTCTGCCCAGAAGGCGAAACTGCCGATGGAGAAGGTCGTTGTAACGGTCCAGAACCATGGAAACACGTCGGCGGCGTCGATTCCCTTGGCGCTGTCAGTGGCGGTCTCGGAAGGCAAAATCAAACGTGGTGATCTCCTTCTGACAGAAGGAATTGGCGGCGGCCTCGCATGGGGTTCTGCGCTGATCCGCTGGTAAGCCGTGAATCTCGCGTAGAAACTCCTCAAGCCAAGTCATTGATATTGACTCTCTTTCCCCGAAGCGCGACGCTACGGTTCTAGGTATCGGATTGACGTAACACAAATTACCCGTTTGCCGACCTCGGGGGCTTGAGGGAGACAATAATGAGCAAAACGCTCACCCGCTCGGATCTGAGCGAAGCAGTGTACCGCGAAGTCGGACTGTCCCGTACAGAATCGGCCGACTTGGTCGAAAGCATTCTCGCGCATCTTTCAGATGCGCTGGTCGCAGGCGACACCGTTAAAATTTCGTCTTTCGGGACGTTTGCAGTGCGCGAGAAAGGCGCGCGAATGGGGCGTAACCCCAAGACCGGCGAAGAAGTTCCCATCGAACCGCGCCGTGTTCTTGTGTTTCGTCCTTCGCACATCCTCAAAGACAAAATGAATGAGGGTTAAACATGAGGCCACAGGCAAATCCGCGAATCGAGCAGCCGCGGGAACAAGACCAACCGGAAAAATCGGACCGGGCGTTCAGGACAATCAGTGAAGTTGCTGAGGTTCTCAACACCCCTGCTCACGTTCTCCGCTTTTGGGAAAGCAAGTTTTCTCAGATCAAACCGATGAAGCGCGGCGGCGGTCGGCGGTATTACCGACCCGAAGACGTGTCACTGCTGCGCGGCATTCGCGAATTGCTGTATGTTGACGGCCTGACCATCAAGGGCGTGCAGAAAGTGCTGCGCGAACGCGGTCAGAAACATGTCGCAGAAATGGGCGAACCGTACAGTGCGCAGACTGAACCCACTGGATCGGGCGTGTCCGAAACAGTGGCCCGCCTTGAAGAGCTGAGCAGCCGTCTGAAGTCCGGATAAAATCGCCCTTGCCACATCGGACAGCGCAGCTTAGACACGCGCGCAGAACGGGCCATAGCGCAGCCTGGTAGCGCGTCCGTCTGGGGGACGGAAGGTCGCAGGTTCAAGTCCTGCTGGCCCGACCAACACAAAACGCCAGCGCCCCGGCGCTGGCGTTTTTGCGACGAAGGGGACGCATCATGTCGGACGGAACCGGCCCACGCGGCGTACTTCCCTCACAGACCATTCGCACCATGCTGGCTGGCGGCCAGATCACCACGACCGCCCCGCTTGCAGTTGGGCAGATTCAACCCGCCAGCCTCGACTTGCGTCTTGGCGACCGCGCTTATCGCGTTCGCGCTTCGTTTCTAGCGGGCGGCGATCGCACGGTCGCGGACCGCATGGCGGAATTCGCGATGCACGAGATTGACCTCTCGGGCGGCGCTGTTCTGGAAAAGGGCTGCGTCTATCTGGTGCCGCTGATGGAATCACTGGCCCTGCCCGCTGATATTTCAGCCATCGCCAACGCCAAAAGCTCCACCGGTCGTCTTGATCTCTTCACAAGGCTGATCACCGATCAGGGCACCGAATTCGATACGATCGACGCAGGATACACCGGCCCGCTATATGCTGAGATCAACCCACGCACATTCTCGGTCCTGGTACGGCCCGGTGCCCGATTGAACCAGATCAGATTCCGGCGCGGCGAAGCAATCTACACGGACGAAGAACTTGAATTCCTTCACCGTTCGCTTGGCCTCGTGGACGGCGACGCGCATATCGACCAGGGCCTTGCCTTTTCAGTTGATCTTACGCTTGGCGATGACGGCATTGTCGGCTGGCGTGCGCGGGCGAACACGCCGCTGATCGACCTTGATCTGATTGGCCACTATGACCGCGATGAGTTTTGGGAGCCTGTCCACCCCATGGCTTCGGGCGACGTCATTCTCGACCCCGGTGCGTTCTATATCCTCGTCAGTCGCGAATCCGTGCACGTGCCACCCGATTGCGCGGCGGAAATGACCCCGTATCTGGCCGTCGCCGGCGAATTCCGTGTGCATTACGCGGGTTTCTTTGACCCCGGCTTTGGCCACGCCGCCGCAGGTGGATCAGGCAGCCGCGGGGTGCTGGAAGTCCGCTGTCACGAAGCGCCCTTTGCCTTGGAGCATGGGCAGGTCGTTGGCAGGCTGGTCTATGAGCCAATGGTGGAAACGCCAGACATCCTTTACGGCGCGGACCTTAAGTCTAACTATCAGGGTCAGGGCCTGAAGTTGGCCAAGCAATTCAGGTAAGCCG
>CBFHXH010000163.1:0-309 GCA_965659735.1 uncultured Pikeienuella sp. | reverse complement strand
GCCGAAAATGGACTGGAACGAGCAGGTCAATATCTACTGCGAAAGGCTGGATCCAAGCTTTTGGTCTGAACCATTAAACGCCATTTCCAACGCCGCGTTCATCATCGCCGCGATGTTCTGCCTAAAGAAGGCGCGTTAAACAGGCCGCACAGACACCCTGACCATGGTGCTGGTGGCAATCCTGTTCGCAATCGGCGTGGGGTCGTTCCTGTTTCACACTCTGGCCAATCGGTGGTCCGGGCTTGCGGACACGCTGCCAATCGTACTGTTCATTCTTGTCTATCTTTTCGCCGCGACGCTTCGGTATCT
>CBFHXH010000162.1:0-7559 GCA_965659735.1 uncultured Pikeienuella sp. | reverse complement strand
AACCATCTGATATTTGCCGCAGGTCAAAGCCCAGTTGATGCAGCCGCTTGGTAATATTGGCGCTGGTGTATTCCAGACTGAACACCATCGCCGGGCGGTTCTGCTGAACCGCCAGCGCCGCCAGCTCCAAACCCAATAGGGTCTTGCCCTGGCCGGGGCGCGCCGCGATCAGAACGAGCTCATCGTCAATCAGGTTGCGCAGGATCCGCTCGGCCACGCTGGTTTTGGCATAGGTGGCGGCAAGGTGCCCCCAGCTTTGAAAACCTTCTGTCCGGGCGATGTGATCGAGCGCTGTGCTGAGCGGTGCACCTTGGCTGCGGGCCTGCGCTTTGGCCCGGCGTTTAGGGGTATAGATGGGGGTTGAAAGCTTCACGATGGAACCTCCTCTCGCCGAGCCTATAGTGCAATCCCTCTGCATGCATGTGCTCGAATAGATCGGGTTCGAAAGGTCAGGCGTTCCGCATGCCAGATGCTTACCCGGTGTTGGAGTGGGGAGGCCCGAACAAGGCCCAGCCCCATCCTACTGTCTTTTGCGTCTTGGGCAAAACACTTAGGTTTTCGCGACCTCAATCATCAGGCTGATTGGCGTCTCACCCTTCGATACAGGTTCCCGCACAGGTTCTTCAGCAAGCGTCATCTCAGGCAGGCGCGTCACCAGCCGTTCCAAAGCAGTCGCCATTTCGAGCCGGGCGAGCTGTGCGCCGGGGCAGGCGTGCATGCCATAGCCAAAGCTGAAGTTCCGGTCGCGCGGGCGCGTAATGTCAAAGACATCGGGGTTTTCCAACGCTGCAGGATCCCGGTTTACGGCGGGGATCAACACCATCGCCAGATCGCCTTTTGCGAAGGATATTCCTTTGTATTCGTGGTCATGCGTCGCCGCGTGCGGCAAGGCCCATGGCAGAGGGGCGAACCGCATGCCTTCATCCACCGCATTGCGCGCCAGCGACGGGTCGGCCCGCAGCGCCGTCATCTGGTCGGGATGGGTCAGCAGCGCGTGCAGGATCAACGGCAACTGGCTGCTTGTTGTGTCAACGTCGGCTGAGGCAAGCTCTGACGTCAGATACACCATCTCGTCTTCGCTCAATTTCTCACCGTCGATCTCAGCCAGCATCAATTGGCTGAACACATCGCGGCAGGGCGCTTTGCGCCGTTCCTGCAGCAGGCCGCGGATATAGGAATGCAGGCTGCGGTTGGCCGCCTCCACCGCCTCGATCCCATCACCGGATTGAAGCGCGTCAACCTTGCGCCCGCCGATCTTGATCCAGTCGTTCAGGCCATCGATATCGCCGCACGGCACATCAAACATTGGGCGCAGGACGTGGGCTGGCAAAGGGTCTGCGAAGGCAGCGCAAAAGTCGATGACGCTTCGGTCAGGGAAGGCGTCGATCAGTTCATCAACGATGCCGGCGATCCCGTCCTTCAGTTCGTCCACGATCTGATCGCGCAAGGCTTGCAGGACCAGTTTTTGCAGGCGCGCATGGTCATCACCATGCTTATTCAAAAGTTCATGCTGGATCGCGTTCGCCAGATATGGGCTGGCGCTGTCATCAATGCAAAAGAAGGAAAAGCGAAAATCGCGGCAGCGCAGGATATGGATCGCGTCTTCCTGACTGAAAAAGACATGCCCGCCCTGCATCGGGTGGATTGGGCCTTCAGCGCGCAGTTTTTCGATCAGGCCGTATTTGTCCTTTGCAAACTCGGGAGATTTCAGATCGATCATCTTGCGCTCACGTGTCCATAGAATAGCGTTTGCGCATTTTTTCTGCGCCTTCCTGCATGCCATATTCGATCTGCAAGCGCAGCAGCTCCTTATCCTGACGGCGATATTCTTCTATCAGTTCTTCAACAACTTCGTCTTCGCCAAGCAGCTGTAAACCTGTTCGGGCAAGGTCGACGGCGCTGTCCTGCGTTTCGCGTTTTACGTGCTCGGCGCCAACCTCGCGCAGTTCCAACTCCGAAAATCGGTCATAGGTTGAAAACAGCGCCAGCGTGTTTGGAAAACGCTGTTTCACCCTTTCGACCGCTTGCTTGGCCCCTTCGCGATCGTTGATGCAGTAGAAGATCGCCCGCGCATCGTCGGCGCCTGCGGCCGCCAGAACGTTGATCTTGGTCGCGTCGCCATAGAAGACTTCGGATCCAAAGCTGCGGGCCAGACGGATGCGGCGTGGGGCGTTGTCGACCAATGTCACTTCGAACCCGCGCAGGCGCATGATGCGGGCGATGACCTGCCCGGTGCGGCCAAAGCCGGCGATAATTATGGCGCCTGATTCTTTTGATATCGGGCCGTTTTCCAGTTCTTCCGCAGCGCCATCTGACGCGTGCGAGATCCACCATTTGACGATCAAAGCGGCGATGGGGGTCAGGGCCATCGAAACGGCGACGGTCGCGGTCAGTAGCGCCTCTTGCTCAAAGGTAATCAGTCGATCGCCGGCGGCGAGGGCGAAGACGACGAAACCAAATTCGCCTGCCTGACCTAGTGTCGCCGCGATTTTCAAGGCGTCTTCGCGCGACGAACCAGCAGTGCGGGCTACGCCGTACAGAACCGCCATTTTAATCGCAAATAGCAAAAGCGCGCCGCCCAGAACAATATGGATCGACGTGACCGTCAGCCCCCAATCCACGCTCATCCCGACGGCGACAAAAAAGAGGCCCAGCAAAAGCACGCGGAACGGTTCGATATCGCTTTCGATCTGGTGGCGGAATTCCGTTTCCGCCAGCAGGACGCCGGCCAGAAACGCGCCAAGCGCCATCGACAGGCCAACCCATTCCATCATCAGCGCGGCCAGCGCGACCACCAGCAGCGCGGCGGCGGCGAACACCTCATGCGCATGAACAAGCGCCAACAGACGGAACACGTAGCGCAGCCCGTATTTCCCAACCAGATACAGCGCGCACAGCGCGGCGATCGCCAGCATCACGTCATTCGTGCTCATCCCCCCGCCTTCGCCGCCAACAAACGCGGTCAGCGCGAGCAGCGGCACGACCGCGATGTCCTGAAACAGAAGGATGGAAAACGCACGGTCGCCATAAGGCGTCTTCAACGCGCCTTCATCGCGCAGGATTTGCACCCCGAACGCGGTGGAAGATAGTGCAAGTCCCAACCCGATGACGCTGGCTGCGCCAATGGACATGCCAAGCGCAAAGGCGATGCCCGCGAATATCAATCCGCTGAGAATAACCTGGGTAAATCCCAACCCGAAAATCTCGGACCTGAGCCGCCAGAGCGTGGAAGGTTGCAGTTCCAAACCGATGACAAACAGAAGCAGCACCACCCCGAATTCGGCGATATGCCTGACCTCCTCCACATTCGTGAACATGGCGAAGCCGTAGGGGCCAATCGCGGCGCCGGCTGCCAGATAGCCAAGGATCGACCCGAGGCCGAGCCGTTTGAACAGGGGAACAGCGATGACTGTGGCGCCCAGGTAAAGCGTAACATTGACGAGAAGCGGGTCGGAGGCGGCGGCGGGATTGGCCAAATCATGTCCTCTGTTATTCATCTGCACTATGCTGCATTGCGGCGTGGAACGAAAGCATGCCCAAGCGCGCAGGTTGTATTTACAACGTTGTCCCGTAGGCTCTTGCGAAATTACCTGAAAGGCTCCTGTGGAGCGACGCATGATAACCATTTTTGCGGCGGACATCGCCGGGTATTCGCGGCTTATGGCGGCGGATGAGGAAGGCGGCGTCTTCCGCCTGAAAAAACTCAGAGCCGACATCATCGACCCCCGCGGTCGCGGCAAGCGGCGGGCGGATTGTGAAAACCATGGGTGATGGGCTGCTGGCAGAGTTTCCTTCACCGGTGGAGGCGGTCCGCGCCGCGCTGACTGTGCAGAATGCGGTTAACGAAACGCAGGGCGACGCGCCAGACACCACGCGCATGCAGTTTCGCATCGGCGTTCATTTCGGCGATGTGATGGTGGATGGCGATGATCTTCTTGGCGACGTCCTGAACGTTGCCGCCCGGCTGGAGACCCTTTCGCCCGTTAGCGGCATTTGCATCAGCCGTGGCGTGAGGGACATGATCCGCAGCAAGGTTGAAGCTGAACTTACGGACCTTGGCCCGCAGATGGTCAAGAACAAGCCTGAACCAGTGAACGTCTGGCGGATTGAGGTTGCTGGCGCTGTCGCCGCGCCCATCGCTAACCGCGCAATCAGCCCGTCAATCGCCGTTCTGCCATTCTCAAGCCGTTCGCCTAATCCGGATGACGCGTTTCTCGCTGATGGGATTGTCGAGGATGTCACGAATGAACTGAGCCGCTTTCGCGCCCTTACAGTTATCGCCGGCGCATCGGCCCGCAAATACAAGACGGATGAGCGGGACATCCCCGCCATCGGTAGAGCGTTGGGTGCAGGCTACCTGGTTGAGGGATCGGTTCGGCGCGCCGGCGAACGCCTGAGGGTCAGCGCCCGGTTGATCGATGCGGCGACAGGGACTCAGATCTAGTCGGATCGCTGGGACAGACTGACGGTCGATTTATTTAACCTGCAGGATGAACTGACGGGCGCCATCGTGACGGCGGTGGAGCCTGAACTGGGCGTCCATGAACGCACGCTGGCCCGCAGGAAGCCGACGGATAATTTGACTGCCTGGGAGTTGTGCCAGCGCGGCTATGGGGCTTTTGGCGACTACTCGACGGAGAGCATGGATGCGGCGTCGACGCTCCTGCAAAAATCAGTCGACGCAGATCCCGATTTTGCGCTGCCAAGGGCGCTTTTGTCCCGCATTCGCAATATTCGCATTGCGAGTGGCCGGTCGGATGATCCCGGAACTGACATTGAAGAGGGTCTGCGATGGGCGGATGAGGCGCTGGCAATCGACGACAGATTGGCGATGGCGCATCTATCTCGCGCCATTATCCTGGCGATGAAAGGCGATGATGACGCCGCACGCGCCGCGATCGACGCAGCACTGGCGCTGAACGCCAACCACCCCGGTTGCCACCATGGCATGGCTCTCGTTCAGCTTTTCAGCAAGAATCCAGACTGCGCGTTGATGGTGAAACATGCAGAGCGCGCGCTCAAGCTAAGCACCAAGGATCCGACGGCTCATGTGATGGTGTTCATGGTCGCCAACGGCTACCTGCTGAAATCCTACGACTTTGCCGATCCTGATTTCGCGGAGGCGGTGCTTGCGGCGTCACGATATCAGGGGGCTGATTTCTATGTTTTTCTTTAGGCGGGCACCGCAATGATCGCCCAGTCACGTGAGGATGAGGCGCGCGCGTTTATTGCCGAAGCGCTGAAACGAAAGCCAGATCTTACGATGGCCAAATATTGGGCGTTCTTCCATTTTCCTGTCAAAGACCGATTATTCAAAATCAACGAGGGAAACGGAAATGGCGAGAGGATGATCGCCCTCGGCCTCCCCCGCGACTAACCCTACCTTGCGCGTGGACGCGCAATCCCTATAACCGGCCCGATCCTGCAAAGGGATCGCGAATCCCTCTTACGCCGGAGCCGCCCTCATGCCCAAACGCCAAGACTTCGACAGCGTCCTGATCATTGGGGCAGGGCCCATTGTTATCGGGCAGGCATGCGAGTTTGACTATTCCGGCGCCCAGGCTTGCAAAGCGCTGCGCGAAGAAGGCTACCGGGTCGTTCTGGTCAACTCCAACCCCGCGACGATCATGACCGACCCCGGTCTGGCCGACGCAACCTACGTGGAGCCAATCACGCCGGAAGTCGTCGCCCGCATCATCGCCAAGGAAAACGCTGAACACCCTGACGAAAAAATGGTGGTGCTGCCAACCATGGGCGGTCAGACGGGTCTGAACACCGCGATGTCGCTGGCCGAAGACGGCACGCTCGACGAATTGGGCGTGGAACTGATCGGCGCCAAGAAAGAAGCCATCGAAATGGCGGAAGACAGGAAACTGTTCCGCGAGGCAATGGACCGGATCGGCCTGGACAACCCGCGCGCCACGATTGCCGAGACGATCGAAGAATGCATGGCGGCCATTGATACGGTGGGCCTGCCAGCGGTCATCCGCCCGGCCTTTACCTTGGGCGGCACCGGCGGCGGCATCGCCTATAACCGCGAAGATTATGAGAAGATCTGCACCTCGGGCCTCGACGCCTCGCCGGTCAACCAGATCCTGATCGACGAAAGCCTTCTGGGCTGGAAAGAATATGAGATGGAGGTTGTGCGCGACAAAGCGGACAACGCGATCATCATCTGCTCCATCGAAAATGTCGATCCGATGGGTGTTCATACCGGCGACAGCATCACGGTAGCGCCCGCGCTGACGCTGACGGACCGGGAATACCAGTTGCTTCGCAACGCATCGATCGCCGTGCTGCGTGAGATTGGGGTTGAGACAGGCGGGTCGAACGTACAGTTCGCGATCAACCCCGAAGACGGCCGCATCGTCGTGATCGAAATGAACCCGCGCGTGTCGCGGTCGTCCGCGCTTGCGTCCAAGGCGACTGGTTTTCCCATCGCCAAGATCGCCGCGAAGCTGGCGGTGGGCTATACGCTGGATGAGCTGGACAACGATATCACTGGCGTAACGCCCGCCTCGTTCGAGCCGACAATCGACTACGTTGTAACGAAGATCCCGCGTTTCGCATTTGAGAAGTTTCCGGGCAGCCAGCCGGAACTGACGACTGCGATGAAGTCTGTGGGCGAAGCAATGGCGATTGGCAGGTCGTTCCATGAATCGGTGCAAAAGGCGCTGGCCTCGATGGAGACAGGTCTTTCCGGCTTTGACGAGATCGACATCGAAGAGGTGCCAGAAGCGGCCCCGATGGTGTCGAAGGCAATCCTGGAAGCTGGCGGATCGCATAACTTCTACGGCGCTGACCCCATGGTGCAGGAAGGCGTCGACAAGGGTCTGACCAAGGCGATGTCGCTGCGCACGCCAGACCGCATTCGCATCATCGCGCAAGCCATGCGGTACGGGTTTACTGACCAGGAAATCAACGAGATCACATCATTCGACCCCTGGTTCCTCGCCCGGTTCCGCGAGATCCTGATCGCAGAGGCGGATGTACGCGAAAACGGTTTGCCATCGGACGTCGATGAGATGCGTGCGCTGAAAATGATAGGCTTCACTGACGCCCGCCTCTCCGCGCTGTCGAAACGGCCAGAGAGGGAAATCGCCGCCGCGCGCCGCAAGATGGGCGTGAAAGCGGTCTTCAAGCGCATCGACACCTGCGCCGCGGAATTCGAAGCGCAGACGCCTTATATGTACTCGACCTACGAAGCTGACGCGATGGGTGAGGTGGAATGTGAAGCGCGCCCGTCTAACCGCGAAAAAGTGGTCATTCTTGGTGGTGGCCCGAACCGGATCGGGCAGGGGATTGAGTTCGACTATTGCTGCTGTCACGCCTGTTTTGCGCTAAGCGATGCTGGCTATGAGACGATCATGGTCAACTGCAACCCGGAAACCGTCAGCACCGACTATGACACATCGGACCGCCTGTATTTTGAACCACTGACCTACGAGGCGGTGATGGAAATCCTGCGCGTTGAGCAGGAAAACGGAACGCTGAAGGGCGTGATCGTTCAGTTTGGCGGGCAGACGCCGCTGAAACTGGCGAATGCGCTGGAGGATGCT
>CBFHXH010000161.1:0-7567 GCA_965659735.1 uncultured Pikeienuella sp. | reverse complement strand
CGAATGGCCCGATCCCTTGGCGCAATGGTAGAGGTAGCTGCCGGTGTGGCGGTGAGCTTTGGTGTGTTCGCCGGGGCGGAGCAACTGCATCGAGGCGCCCATGGTCTTCATCACCGGGCCGTTGTTGGTGGGGTTCACATACTCCATCATGATCCCATCATAGGGCGAGCCATCGGAGCATGAGGCATATTTCTTCAGCGCCTCATATGTCGGCGCCCATTCGTATTTGAACATCGGGCTATAGCCCTTGTCCCAGTCGCCGCCTGACGGGGTCAAGCCCGCGTTGCCCCAGGTTTTGGTCATGTCATCGACGGGGAAGGCGACAGGCTCGCTCAGGTCTGGGTGAACCTGAAAGAAATTCGCCTCCAGCGCATTGACGAAAGGAATGTCGAGCCCGTCCTGCCAGATGCAGACGCTGCCAGTCTCTTCGACGGCGTGCTCGTGCCAGGTGCCGTTGGGGGTGAGGACAAAGTCGTTCTCGCCCAGCGTCATCTTGTGGCCGTCGACGACGGTGTAGGCGCCCGTCCCTTCCATGATGAACCGGATGGCTGAAGCGGAATGCCGGTGCGCCGTCGCGACCTCTCCCGGGTTCATCACCTGCAGGCCCGCATAGATCCAGCCGACGGCGGCGGCGACGTCCGTGCGGCCAGGATTGTTCATGTAGATCACTCGCCGGCCCGCCTTTTCCGCCGTCACCAGTTCAAGCGATTTCAGGACGTGCTCGCGAAGATCCTTGTAACGCCAGACGACGGGGACGGACTGGCTGACAGGCTCCCACGGTTCGATCTTGTTAGCGACGGTCCAGAGCGCGCCTGCCTCAAACTTTTCAAGCTCATCATAATAGGCGAGCAGTTCGGGCGTGTCTTCGACATTGGCGCGGCCAACGACGTCTTCACGGTGGTTTTCGTGTTTTTTCAGCATTGGGCGATCCCCCGTCTGTAGCGTGCTGTCACGATGCGGAACGACGGGGGCGTTGGCAAGCGTTGCGTCAGCCTGACCCGGCGGCCCGGCGGGAAAGCGGCTGGCAGGCGCTGTTTGCGCGGCGCGCATCAATCCTTGTGATCGCCTCTGGATCGGCGAGGTGATAGCGCATCAGAATGACCCCGCGTGCGGAAGGGGAGACGACGACTTCGCGCCCAAGCGGCTCCAACCCGAAAACATAGCGCTGGGGCGGCGCGCCCGCGGTGCGATCGTTGGCGACAAAAAAGTTGTCTGTGTTGTCAGCGTAGGCCGAAATTGACCAATTCACGCCTTCGGGAAAGTCCGCGACCACGCGGATGGGGCCGTCAGACAGGTCATAGACGCAGATAGAATAAGCCGGGTCCGGACTTGGGCGCACAACGGTGCGGCTTTCATGGGTTGGCGGCGGGGCATGGACCATTCTGTTGACGCCGCCGAAGTCCGCCAACCGGTCCATGGCGACCCACATGATCACGCGCGGCGTCGCCCATGCCGCCGCAAAGAACGTGGCTGCGCCGGTGAATGTCGCAAGGACCAGCCATAGTGCGAACCGCTTCATCAGCACCCCTCACGCATGATAGCGGGCAACGGCGCAGTGCTTAGGTTTTCGAAGGTTGCTGTCGCCGGATCATAGATCCGCATGGTCAGCGAAAACGGGCCATTCAATGGTGGGGACAACGCGCCTTGGGTTCTTTGGGCGATGCCAAAGTCAATTTTGTTTGCGGGCATATTGCGCACGCCGACCGAATATCGCCCCTCCTCTGACCTGATCAGATAATGGTCAGGGCCATAGGCTGGGATCGACCACCACCGTGCGGCCGGGGCAGGGCCGGTCACGCGATACCGACATGCGCCGTCAAGCTGGGCGCCTTCGCTGTCCGTTAGCGCCGTATAGTAAATCGTTTCCTTGCGGCTCAGCGCGAAAGCCCGAAGCGGGCGACAATGGCGCGGGTCAACAGGCCGGCGTCGGGCGCTCCGTATCTGTCTGACGTGCGCCAGGGCCCATTCTGAATGTTAGCGGCGTCGCGAGCCGGGTTCAGCGCCAGAACCGCTGCGCCGCCACCGCCGACCAGACCAGCGAGGATGGCGGTGACGTAGAAAAGCGCCAGTTTCATCTGGCCTGTTTGCCCATCAGGCGGGTGATCAGCGCTGTCGTGGATGACGGGATCAGACGCTCGATAAACGTAACGACCTGCGCGTCGCGTCCGACGATGATACGGGGTTTGCCTCGATCTACGCCTTTCAAGATCGTCGCCGCAGCGGTTTCCGGCGGTGTGATGAACAGAGCCTCAGCCGCCTTTACGCCCGCTTCAACCTCAGCCGGGTCAGCGGCGACGTTGATCCGGGCGTTGCGCGCGATGTTGGTTTTGACGCCGCCGGGGTGAACTGTGTGAACTTGAACGCCGGTTTCCTTCAATTCCTGTCTCAGCGCGGCGCTGAAGCCGCGTACCGCAAATTTGGATGCGGAATAGGCCGTCTGGCCAGCGGGCGCGATGATGCCATAAAGGCTGCTGACATTGATCAGCCGCCCGGCGTCAGAGGCGATGAGCGAGGGCAAAAAGGCGCGGGTCATACGCACCACAGCGTTGAAATTGATATCCATCAGCCAGTCAAAGTCAGCCTCGGCCACCTCTGCGAACTCACCGCCCAAAGCCGCGCCTGCATTGTTGAACAGCATGTCGATCGCGGAATGGGCGGCGGTGATTTCCCGGGCCAGTTCGGCAATTGCATCCCGGTCAGCCAGATCGCAGACATGCGCCGTGATCGCCTGGTGGTTCGAGCCAAGCGCCCGCGCACTGTCCGCCACCCCCCTGCGCATTCACATCGACCAGCGCCAGGTTGCAGCCGCGCGCAGCGAGGTCGCGGGCCAGCGCCGCGCCAATGCCGCTGGCGGCGCCGGTGACGATCGCGGTGCGTCCTTCAAAGCGGTAGCTCATGAATAGGTCAGGGTGTCGTCTTCAAGCTTGCCGTATCGGATCGACATCATGTCAAAAATGTAATTCTCATAGTTCTTCCAAGGCCGTTCCGCCCCCGACTTCGGCAAGAGATGCGTTGCGCGCAGAAGATAGCCTGAATTCAGCCCGACCAACGGCCCCGGTTCAATCGCCTCGCCGCCGGTTTCGGGTGTGACGACGGCGGATCCTTTCTCGGCCATGTTGTTGACGAGCCGACAGACGAAATCGGCGGTCAGGTCCGCCTTCAGCGTCCATGATGCGTTGGTGTAGCCAAAGATCACGGCAAAGTTCGGAATGCCTGACAGCATCATCCCGCGATAAACATAGTGTTCTGACAGGTCGACCGGCGCCCCATCCATCGACAGGGCCATGCCTCCGCCAAACTGGATCTGCAGGCCAGTGGCGGGGACCACGACATCAGCCTCAATCACCTTGCCCGACTTCATCTGAACGCCTGTTTCGGTGAAGTGGTCGATATGGTCGGTGACGACGGTTGCGCCGCCATCCTTCAGCGATTTGTAGAAATCGCCATCCGGGATTAGACACAGGCGCTGATCCCACGGGTCGTAGTCTGGCTTGAAATGGGTGTCGACGTCGAAATCTTCGCCCAACTCCTCCACCGCCAACTTGCGCAGGTATTTGCGAACCTGGTCGGGTTTGCGCTTGCTGAGGCCAAAGAGGTAGATGCCCAGAAGGATGTTCTTGATCCGCGCCAGTTTATAGGCGGCGCCATTCGGCAAAAGCCTGCGCAGCCATTTCGCCACGGGGTCTGAGGCTGGCACATTGAAGATGTAGGTTGGTGAGCGCTGGATCATCGTGACATGGGCCGCTTGCTTCGCCATCTCGGGCACAATCGTCACTGCTGTTGCGCCTGACCCGATCACCGCGACACGCTTGCCTGCATAGTCGAGATCTTGGGGCCAGTGCTGCGGATGCGCGATCTGGCCCTCGTAGTCGTCATACCCATCCCATTCGGGCAGATACCCTTTGTCGTAATCGTAGTATCCGGTGCAGGACGAGACAAAGCTGGCGGCGATCTCATAAGGCTCGCCTGCTGCCGGCTCGACCGTCGCGATCCAGCGCTGGTCGGCTGAGGACCAGTTCAGCGCGGTCACCCGTTGCTGAAACCTGATCTTGTCGCGCAGACCGTATTCATCGACCGTCTCGTTCAGGTAATTCAGAATGTCGGTGCCGGGGGCGATATCCTTGGCGGCGTTCCATGGTTTGAACCGATAGCCAAAGGTGAACATGTCGCTGTCGGACCGGATGCCCGGATATTGAAACAGGTCCCAGGTGCCGCCCAGCCGTTCGCGCCCTTCCAGGATGGCGAAGCTTTTGCCCTTACACGTGCGGGTCATGTGGCAGCTCTGGCCAATGCCGGAAATGCCTGCGCCGATGATCAGTACGTCCATAAGTTCACGGTGCACCGCGCGCTCCTCTTGACGTTTAGGTCATGATAGAAATGACCGCCTTAGGGGCGAGTTGCAAGCGCGTTCAGGCGCGTCTTGCCAACGGCGCGCGCCTCGTCTCTAGTGCAGTGCAATATCGCACTTATAGCTTTTTGCGTTTACGTTGAATCACCGTGGCGTTTTGCGTCGTTAGGCAGCGTTTGCGAAAGTAAAAGTGTTGACGATGCAGAATGCCTGGACGCATACGCAAAACGCTTTAGGAGCTGCCCTATGGGAACCCTTGGAACCATCTTTCTGCTCATCGTTGCATTCTTTCTGATCTGCGGCGCGATCACCAATTTCATCGCGGCGTCCGCCAAGGCTGACGTGCCGCGCACCGGTAAGACCACCAAAGTCAGGGGCGGCGACATCCATTGGGTGGAAAGCGGGCAGGGCAGGCCGGTCGTGATGATCCACGGGCTGGGCGCGAACCTGCGCAACTTTACCTATGCGCTGACTGAAAAGCTGGATGATGAGTTTCGGGTCATCGCGCTGGACCGCGCCGGGTGCGGCTGGTCTGAGCGTGATGGCGAGGCGCAGGCGACCTTACCGGAACAGGCGCGCATGGTGGCGGAGTTCATCGAAAAGGAAGGCCTGGATAACCCGGTTATCGTGGGGCATTCGCTGGGCGGCGCCGTATCGTTGACACTTGGTCTGAACCATCCTGAGCATGTTGGATCAATGGCGCTGCTATGCCCTGCGACGCAGCCGATTGATGAGACGCCAGAGGTGTTCAAGGGGCTCGACATCTCCTCCGCCGCCGTTCGGAAGTTCATCGCGCATACGATTTCCGGCCCGCTGGGTTTGCTGATGGAAAAAAATATATTTGGCGTTGTTTTCGCGCCCGAACCAATTGCCCCTAATTTCTGGGTCAAAGGCGGGGGCAAGCTGGGCCGGTCGCCTGGCGCCTTCATCAGCGCATCCGAGGACATGGTCAGCGGCCGCGCCTCGGTGGAGGCTGTTATGGGGCGCGAAAGTGAACTAAAGATACCTGTTGGCGTTCTGTTTGCTGAGGCGGATGAAATCCTCGACCCAAAACTGCACGGCGAAAAGTTTGCCGAGCTTTCCGGTGCGGAACTTAAATTTCTGCCAAACCGGGGTCACATGATCCCGCTGACCGCGCCGGATGACTGCGCTGCGTTCATTCGCGAGATGGCGGCGAAGTCGGCCTGATTCAACGTCTGACAGAAGCGCTCTCAACGGGCTGTTGGAGCGGCTCTATGCGACTTTCTGAACCTGCAGGTCGGCTTGTGACATCAGGCCGTCAAGCGCCAACGCCCCGGCCCCGCGCGCCCACAGACCATCGCCCCAGCGATGCACTGTAAGGGGCGTTGGTTCGCGGTTGATGACGATCGCGTTCTCGCGGAGCGTTTTTTCAACCTCCTCCGCCAGCAGCTTGTGATTTCTGATCCGCTCCCCCGCCAGCACGATCAGCGCCGGGTCGAACAGGTTGGTCAGGTTCGCCAGCCCCAACCCCAGCATACGCCCCGCGCGCCGGTAGATGGAGGCGGGGATATCTTTGCCCGCCCGCGCCTCCGCCGCCAGGCGGTCCAGTATTTCGGAACGGGAAAGGCCGGTGGTGTCCCCCTCCAACGCAGCGCCAGCTTCGCGGCGAAGCGCGAAGTCGGCGACGTAAGCCTCCAGACACCCGCGCTGGCCACAGCGGCAGAGCGCGCCGTCGATCTGAACTTTGATGTGGCCGAATTCGGCGCCCAGCCCCCGTCCGCCGCGATAGAGCTGCCCATCCATGACGATGCCCAGCCCGACGCCGTGTTCGACTGTCACGACCAGAAAGTTCCGTTCTTCATTGCCGAGCCCGAACCACAGTTCCGCCAGCGCGACAAGGTTGGCGTCATTGTCCACGAATGTCGGGCAGCTGAGCCGTTCGCGCAGCATCGCGCCGACATCGACAGCCTTGTCGCCGACATTCAGAACCGGGCTCCAGTGACACAGGCCGCTTTCGGTTTCGACAAAACCGGGCACGCCCAGACCATAGGCGTCGATCTGATTTTCGGTCAGGCCAGCGATGGACAGGGCCGCGTCCAGCGCCTCGTCCACTTTGGCGCGCAGCAAATCACCGTCGATCGTAGGTTGGTCAAAGGGGGCGGCGGCCTCAGCCAGGATTTCACCCTTGAAGTTCAGGATCGCCGTTGTCAGCGAACCGTCGTTCAGCTTGGCGCCCGCCACATACCGCGCATCGGGGTTCAGCGAGATCAGAACACGCGGCCGTCCGCGACCGGGGGAGCTTGCCGCGCGTTCTTCCAGCACCAGTCCGCTGTTGAGCAATGCGCCGACTACAGCCGTGACCGTCGCCGGGCTGAGGTTGAGAGCGGAGGCGAGATCGACGCGCGTCGTCTGGCCATCTGCGCGCACTTCACGCAGTACGCGTGCGGTGTTGCCGGCGCGAACGCCGGCCGTGTCCGCAATCGGTGTCAAATCATCCCACCATCAACGATGAAGTCTTGCGCCGTACAGGCGGCGGAGGCGTCTGAAGCCAGGAACAGGGCCATTTCGGCGACATCCTGACCATTCAATTCGCGCCAAAGACACTGCTGCGCTACGACGGCGTCAATCGCCGCCTGGTCCTTGTACCAGAGTTCCCGCTGTCGGTCGGTCAGGATCGCGCCGGGCAGGATTGAATTGACCCGCACGCCGCTCTTACCCAATTCCCGCGCCAACGATCGGGTCAGACCGCGGACGGCGGATTTGCACGTGGAATAAGCGGACAGGTTTTCAATCATCATCTCTGGCGCGACCGAGGCGAAGTTGATGATTGATCCCCGTCCGCGCGCCTGCATTTCGGCGGTGACCTGACGGGCGGCGATGAACTGATGCCGCAGGTTGACGTTCATCGCGGCGTCCCAGGCGGCCTCGTCGGTGTCCGCCACTGACATGCGGGCGTCATTCGCTGCATTGTTCACCAGAACATCGATTGGACAAGACGCTTCAGCCGTTTCGAGGGCGTTGAACAGAGCTTTGGAATCGGTGACATCGCAGGTGATGAAGGTCGCGTTGGTTAGCTGTGCCTCCAGCGCCAATCCCGCCTCGCGGTTGATGTCGACAAAAGTCACTTTTGCGCCTTGCCCATCGAAGGCTGATACGAGATCGCGGCCAATACCCGTGGCCCCGCCGGTGATGAAAACACCGCGACCGGCAAGGTCCCGATACTGCGCGATTGGCTGATTGCTCATGCCAGTACACCCG
>CBFHXH010000160.1:0-7573 GCA_965659735.1 uncultured Pikeienuella sp. | reverse complement strand
GAGATTTGATTAGCCGCAGCTTTTCGATGATGTTCGACGCTGGGATCAGCGTGGCGAAGCCATCCATCTTTTCCGCCAATTCGCGCCCCCGTTTGGCGGTCAGGCCGGCTGTGTCGTCTTCAAAGCCCAGCTTCTTGCCTGCAAGGCCGCGTTCCGCCAAGAGCGCTTTCAGATCGGCGGTGGGATCAGCGCCGGCGCCGTCCTTCCAGATGCGAATGTCTGTGATGGTAGACGTCAGCTGCGCCTGGCGCAGGTCGGCGGATCGGGTCAGCAGAACCTCTTCATGGTCGATGATCAGGCATTGGAAGAAGCAATAGCCAAAGGTGTCATAGCCAGTGGTCCAAAAATGACTTTCGGGGGCGAACAACAGCATGGCGTCCAGGCCCCGCTCCTCCATCTTTGCGCGCAGGCGCGCCAGGCGATCGGCGAATTCTTCGCGTGTAAAGTGCAGCATGTTGTGTTCCCCTTAGGTTATGCGGGCGTGATGGCCGACACCAGCCGCCCATAGTCGCCGCCGCCTTCGTGGCAGATGCGGCGATAGGAAAAAAAATTGTCTGGGTCCGAATAGGTGCAATGGCCTGTCCATTCGGCGTGCACCCCAGCTTTGCGTAGGCGGTTCAGGAGGTATCCGGGCAGATCGAACTGTATTCTATCGCCCTGGCCGCCTGCGAAGAAACGGGCGTTGTCCATATCGTCGGCCAGAAATTCTTCCATGAATTCCGGACCTACCTCGTAGGCGCGTTGGCTGATGCAAGGGCCGATGGCGGCGCAGATGTTACCTCGCGCCGCGCCCAGTTTGATCATTTCTGCAATGGTTGCGTCGGTGACGCCGCCAAGCGCCCCGCGCCAACCGGCATGGGCGGCGCCGACAATATTCGCCGTAGCGTCCTCGAAAAGAACTGGCGCGCAGTCAGCATGCAGCGCGCCGAGCGCAACGCCTCTGGTCGCTGTCGCCATTCCGTCGAGCTTTGGTCGCTCTCCCTGATGTAGGCCTTTCACGTGCGTCGCCTCAGCGGAATGAACCTGGTGGACTGACACCAGGCAATCAGCGCCCAGCGTCGCGGTCACCCGCGCCCGGTTTTCGGTGACCGCGTCTGTCGCATCCTCTGACCCCGGTCCGCAGTTCAGCCCCTCGTATCGTCCGGTGGATACGCCGCCGGCGCGGGTGAAGAACCCGTGCGGGGCGATGATGCTGCCGGTGCGGATCGGGGTGAGCATTCAGCGAACCTCAAAACCTGGGGGTGGTGGGGCGCCGGGTGGAAAGATCGCCAGCGCTTTGAAGAGAGAGCCCATCTCATCGACATGGGTCAAGCGTTTCAGCGCCGACTCGATCTGATCTATCTGGTCCGGCGCAGCTTGGGCGAGGCTGGCGGCGCGGGCGCCAATGCCCAAAATTGCCAGCAGATCGCCCTGTGTGATCAGTTTCGATGCGGTCGCCCCCATTTCGGTCGCTGCGTCGGCCAAGGTGCCGAAATGAACATGGGCGGTCAGATCGGCGGCGCCGGGGTTGGACAGGGGGTCGACGTAGGCGTGTTCGCGCACAGCCTGAAAGGTGTCGGCACCTTCGGGGATTGGCTGATCATAGCCATAGTCGATGATGATTGCGGTTCCGCCATGTTCCACAATCCGTGCGCCAATGGTGCCGGCGAATGCGGTGCCTGATGGGCATCTCTCGCGGATCGCGCCTTCTTGCGCCGCCTCCAACGCCTCTGGAAGACTGCGAAGACCAAGGGCCAGCTCGCCGTCCTCCACTCCCACGACCGTTTCGCGCCACCGACCGTTTTGCAGGTGATACTGGCGGATCGGCAGGGCGTCGAAAAATTCATTCGCCAACAGAAAAAGAGGTCCTTCAGGCAATTCGTCGATATTATTCGCCCAGCTGGGTTGCGGCAGACGCTTGGCCTGCTCTCCGCGAAGTACAGGCGACGTTTCAACCAGCCACAGCTGGGCTGCGTCTGCGAACCCGGGCACGCGGGATGCAGCTCGCAAGGCGTCTGACATCAGCTGACCACTGCCTGGGCCAAGTTCAGCGAGGATAAAGGGGCTGGGCGCGCCTTGGTCCACCCACGCTTGCGCCAGAGCGAGACCTATCAGTTCACCGAACATCTGACTGATTTCCGGCGCTGTGGTGAAATCACCTGCTTTGCCCAGCGGATCTCGGGTGATGTAGTAGCCATGTTCCGGATGGCTGAGGCACAAGGCCATGTAGTCCGCCAGCGTGACCGGTCCGGTCGTCTCGATCTGGTGGTGAAGGATCGCTTCGATCGGCGTCATGTCGGCGTGGTGCGCCGAGCATAGGCCCAAAAGCCGAGGCCTATCGCAATCATCGGCAGGCTGAGCGTTTGACCCATGGTCAGGCCCAGATCGGCGGTCAGGCTGAGGACATGGCCTTCTGGATTTTCTGGCGTGATGAACTGTGCGTCAGGTTCGCGAAAGTTCTCAACAAAGGCGCGGGCGAGGCCATAGCCAATGAAGAACACGCCCGCGATCATCCCCGGCGTTTTCAGCCACCCGCGCCGATGCGCGAGGCAGAGAAGAATGAGTAGGAGGAGGAGCCCCTCAAGCCCAGCTTGATAAAGTTGGCTGGGATGGCGCGGGTCGGGTCCGCCATGGGGAAACACCATCGCCCAGGAGACGTCCGTGGTTCGGCCCCAAAGCTCTCCGTTAATGAAATTCGCCAGGCGGCCCAGTAACAGGCCGGGCACGGCGACGATTGCAACGGCGTCAGCCAGTTGTATCAGCGGCACCTTATGAAGTCGGGCGAACAGAAATGTTGCCAGTATCACGCCCAGGAACCCGCCATGGAACGCCATGCCGCCATTCCAAACCTGCAAAATCTCACCGGGGTTCTGGAGGTAGTAGGCGGGTTGATAGAAGATCACAAAGCCAAGTCTGCCGCCCAGGATGACGCCAAAGACGCACCAGGTCAGTAACTGTTCCGGCTTTTCCGGATCCATCGGGGCGGTGTCGCCGGGCCAAAGCATTGGCCGCTTCATGAGATCCACCATCATTCGCCACGCGATGATCAAGCCCGCGAGGTAAGCAAGTGCGTACCAGCGCAGCGAGAAGGTAAAGCCGCCCAGATCGATCGTGAACAGGGCGGGATCGATATTGGGAAAAGGTAGGACGAGGGGCATGGCGCGCTCCGACGGTTGCGGGATGGTTCTGCGGCGCGGGGGCCGCTCCGTCAAGTTGAGAACGGGGGATTTGAGTATTTGGGCGATAAAAGTGGAGCTGGCCGCCGCGCTTGATCCCTTCGGGTGAGAGGGCCATATACAACCCAAGCCAGACAGGAGCTGTAGCCATGCAAACCCGCAACCGTATCTTTGACGACCTGAGCCAACTGATGACCAACGCTGCGGGTGTCGCGCAGGGCGTGAAGGATGAGGCGGAAACAGCCGTCAAATCGCGGGTGGAGCGTTTGCTGCAGGATATGGACCTCGTCACCCGGGAAGAATTCGAAGCGGTGCGCGAGATGGCGGTTAAGGCGCGTGAAGAGAACGAGGCGCTAATGGCGCGGATCGAAGCGCTGGAAGCCAAGCAGGGCTAGACTGCGCCTGATTGGGGCGGCCCATGGGCCGCTTTGCGCCCGCGTGATTTTATCCGCGATGGGCGCGGATCTTTTGGGTGGTGTGAAATGCCATAATCACCCGCACCAATCAGATGTTAAGCTATCATCTAATTGAGGCGAGAATTTTGTTCCATCACTGACTTCGCTTTCTCGCCATAACCGCCTGCATTGGTGCATTCGGGCACGAGTATCTTCGGCGACAAAACTGCCTTGCAAGCGAAGACTGGCACATAGCCGATTTCAAACAGCATCGCCTTAATCCGATTCCGCCGCTGTTCTTTCAAAACAGCCGAAGGGGTCATGCTCAAAGGTTTTGCGACTTAGTGCGTTGATACGTAATGACTTTGGTGCCGTCCCAAACCCGCTACGTCGATCTTCGTTCCAAGAAAGTCACTGACCTATAGCTTTCCTTTCGACGGTAGCCCGTCGATGATTACGTTGCTGACGGATAATTTGGCCCGGTAATTTTCTAATGTTTGCCGAAGCTCCAAGGACTGCGTGTTCTGAAGTGATCCGTCGACGAGAAATGGTAAAAATATTGGAGCTCCACTAACGTCGCATGATCTTTGGAGGTTTGAATGACGCGCCATCTCGCCGCCATCGTCGCAGCCGACATTGTAGGCTATTCCGCCATGATGAGCGCAGATCAGGACGGGACGCTCGCGGCGCTGCGTTGGGTCCGGTCAGAGGTGTTTGGCCCCACTGTGACGGGCCATCGAGGAAAAATCGTCAAATCAATGGGAGATGGCTGGCTTGTCGAGTTCACTTCAAGCATCGACGCGGTTGTCTGCGCTATGCAAATACAAGACCGACTGGCCGGGAATGAACTCATCCGTCTGCGGATCGGCATTCACATTGGCGATATTGTTCACGAGGACGAGGATGTGTTCGGTGACGGGGTCAATGTCGCGGCACGGCTGGAAGCTATGGCCAAACCAAGGACTGTTGTAATCTCGGATGCGGTGTTTAGAAGTCTCGACGGTACGCTGCAGCCCTCCTTTGACGAACTGGGCGAACGCAAACTCAAGAACATCGCACGCCCTATCAAGGTCTGGAGCCACGGTGGCTGCAAAACTGGAACCGCAATCGCAACCGCAGACCGGCTTCCCGCAACTCGCGATTCACCCTGTCTCATGCTCGGATGATCGCGATGAAGTTAGCGAATTGGCAAGTGCTCTGACCGCTGATCTTGTAAGCTATCTTGGTGGCGCAAGGTGGTTAAAATCTTCGGTGCGCGAAAATCACTCGCCAGCTATCAGCGGCCTTGACCTGGTTCTCAGGTCACGCGGCGACCGGCTGCGATTGGACGCTCAGGTATTGACATCGGACGGATCGCAAATCTGGGCCGGGAAATACCACGGCAACCTGGCTGACAGCTTCGACTGGCAGGACGAGGTTGGTGGGGAAATTGCCGCCGAGACACTATCGGTCTTGTTGGATCGCGAGGGCACCCGGCTGGCTGGCAAGAGTATTGCCGCTATGTCCGCCGAGGAATGCTGCCTGTCTGGCGCGATGAGCGGCGAGCTTGCCGACTGGGGCACCATGGCAAAATCGCTGGAATACTACGCTGCGGCCATCGAGAAAGATCCCTCACTAACGGAAGCCGTCTCGGATGGGATCGTCTACTATATTTCTGCAAGCAGCATCGGCTATGACGACCTGGTTCAGAGTTATGGTGAGAGATTTGGCGAGTGGATGGCGGCAGCCAGCGCGCATGTCAAAGTATCGCCGGTGATCGAGCTTGCGCTAGGGCTGGGAATGTTCAGACGTTCGGGCGACGTGACTGCTCAGCGCCGGACGATCCGAGCGGTCCTGCGACGCGCACCCTTCACGATTGAAATCGTCCTGTTCAGCGGCTGGGGATATGCTTGGATGGGCAAGCCGCAACCGGCATTGGATTGCTTTCGCCAGAACGAACGAGTCATTCGCTGCCCTGCAGGAGAACGAGAGGATCAATCCTAGCGACTCTATCATTTCCGGCTGGAAGCGAAACGCTTTCGCTGACACCACCGGAACCCGCCGCTACTACGAAGGCCTGCGCCGTGCCGGCATGCCCGAGGGCGGGGTGTGAGCCGCCGCTTCATCGCTCCTCAATTACGTGATCCGCACCCAAAATCTTCTTGAATTGGTAAGTCGAAGGACCTCGACCGCCTTAAGTGCGAACGTTCGGATTTGGGTAAGTCTGTGAGTAAGGGCCGGATCTTCACGGTTTCTGCGCTACCTTAAAACGCGAGACTTAATGTCCGAAAACGAGATGCTGCATCGCGCCGAAATTGGTGTTGGCCGGTGTCTCTTAGGGCGAATACGCGGCAAGCTCTACCAGAAAGTCGATTTGAAAGGCACGGCGTGCTGCCGCAAATCAGACCTCGTAGATATTCGAAAAGCGCCCATTAATTTCGTTGAAGAATTTCAAAAGAGTGCCCGAGAGTGCGGGTAATTCCGGCAATTCTCAAGCGGTGTGAAATGCCAGAATTACCCGCACTAAAGAGATCCTAAGCCATTGATTTTATTGAGGTGGGATTTTTGTTTCGCCACTGACCTCGCATTCTCGCCATAACTATCTGCATTGGCGCCTTCGTGCACGAGTAACTTCGGCAACCAAACCGTCTTCCGAGCGAAGATTGGCGTGTGGCCGATTTCGAATAGCTCGGCCATGATCCGGTTGCGCCGCTGTTCTTTCAGAATAGCCGACGTGGTCATGCCCAGAAGTCGTGCGATTTCGTGCGCTGATACGTACCGACTTTGGAACCGTCGCAAACCTACGACGTCGATCTTTGTCCCCCAAAAATCGCGCGTCTCAAGCCTTCCTTTCTGGGGTAGCCAGTCGATCGTAACGTTGCTGACGGATAATCTTTTTGCAGCCAATTCTCGCGAAATTGGCGCGTTCTCTTTCGAAGCCGTTTCGCGGAGCGATGGCATTTCAATAATCAGAGCGCGCAAGCCATTGAACTTTGGATCCAGCTTGTACCGAATTTTACGTTGCACGACCCAACGAAGAAGGTCCTGCCCATCCCATTCTGGATCGGAGTATAGAAACCTGATCCGGCGTGGCTCTCTAAAGCTGGAAATCCGAGAAGCTCGGCTTTTCACTTCTCGAAGGAGAGATTCTATCTCGGAGCTGGAGTACCCGAAACGAACGCCCGGCGCGTAGGGTTGAACTGGCCACCATGGTTGATCTTGAAGCCGTAACAGCAAGTCGGCATCGACGCCAAGCCGCCCCGCTGCATCACCTCTCGCCAATAGCGTTTCGTCCTCTTTCGTTGAGCTTTTAGGTACGAGATTCACTTTTGTCGGTGTCCGGCCTCCGGCGCTTTCACGGATCATTGCGGTGACATCTGGATACCTTTCGTCATGGGCCGTTTTCACAAGCCAAGGCGTTAGAGCACCCATCGAACCGATAAGTGAGTTTGTCGGTCGGTTTTGTCGTATGGCGAGGGCGGTTAGGGCTGACTTCATGCTTTCCGCGCCTTCGCGCAGAGCCTGGAAGCCGACGTTCAGGATTGCAGCCCTTTGTTTCTCATCCCCTGTTGGAACAGTCGATCGTCCATTGCTAGACAATGCGGCGCCGACCGCCTGAGAAGCGCGCACTGCCGTGATTAGATCGAGACCGTCAAGAATGCCGTCTCACTTACGACCGTAGTACCGCGTCATGAAGTACTTCTGAGCAGTGCTTATTGGCATACGATGATCCTTTCCAGCGATGGCTTCTATCTCATCATTTTCATGAGCGCGTTTCTGGGTGAGATTTAGATCGTGGGCTGGAAATGGCGGACTGCGGTCATTCGCTGCAAGTGCGAAATGAGCGCGTAAGACTGGCGTGAGCGGACATTCGCTTAGTCCATCGGACGACCTTCACTATGTCGATTGACGTAGTAGGAACAGGTTAAACAGCCGCTTCTAAAAGGCGACGCTGAAAATAGGCGACACCTTGTTCGTGGCGAGGCGATAATGGGCCAGGCCGATAGGAACCGCTTGCGTAGTTCTTGTGCGTCTCGATACAGA
>CBFHXH010000159.1:0-7584 GCA_965659735.1 uncultured Pikeienuella sp. | reverse complement strand
AATGCGCCATATCGACGTGCAGATAAGCACCAACACTGTCAGCGATTTCGCGGAACTTCTTAAAGTCGATCTCGCGCGGGATGGCGGACCCGCCTGCAACAATGACATTTGGTTTGTGTTCTTCGGCCTTGGCGGCAACATCGTCATAATCCAACCGGCAATCCTGCTGACGCACGCCATAATGGACCGCGTTGAACCATTTGCCCGACTGGTTGACCTTGGCACCGTGCGTCAGATGCCCGCCAGAGCTGAGGTCCATTCCCATGAACGTATCGCCCGGCTGCATCAGCGACATGAACACCGCCTGGTTCGCTTGGCTGCCAGAGTTTGGCTGAACGTTGGCGAAGTTGCAGTTGAAAAGCTCTTTCGCGCGAGTGATCGCCAATTCTTCCATCACGTCGACATGCTGGCAGCCTCCGTAATAGCGTCGGCCCGGGTAGCCTTCAGCGTATTTGTTGGTGGCGACGGAACCCTGCGCTTCCATCACCGCGCGCGAGACGATGTTCTCTGATGCGATCAGCTCAATCTCGTCGCGCTGGCGGCTGAGCTCGCGGTTCAGCGCATCTGCGATTTCCGGGTCTCGGGAAGTAAGCGCCTCGGTGAAAAATCCGAGGTCTTTAGTCATTGCATCCATGATTTTAGCCTTTTTAAGCGACCAGATCGCGAGGCTCTCGCCCTTCGAAAAAGTCGGTGATGTTGTCGACAACGCGCATGCCCATCGCCTCGCGGGTCTCGCGGGTCGCGCTGCCAAGATGGGGGAGGAGGACCGCGTTATCGCAGCCGAGCAGTTCTTCGCGCACCCGCGGCTCGCCATCAAAGACGTCCAGGCCCGCGCCACCGATTGTGTCGAACCAGAGGCACTGTGCTAGAGCATGCTCGTCCACAACCTCGCCGCGGGCGGTGTTGATCAGATAGGCGTCCTCTTTCATGAGATTCAGACGCGGGCCATTGATCAGGTGCTTGTTCGCAGCGCCGCCAGGACAATGTAGCGATACGAAATCGCTCTTCGGCAGCAAGTCTTCGACCGTTCCGACCTGCACGGCATTGAATCGCGCAAGGATCTCAGGCGCGATCTTCGATCGGTTCTGCACAATGATCTTCATGCCGAACCCATGATGTGCACGGCGGGCCATTTCTTGCCCGATGCGGCCAAAGCCGATAATGCCAAGCGTCTTGCCAGATACCTTCGTGCCGATCAGATGCGTGGGCCGCCAACCGGTCCACTGTCCCTGACGCACCTCACGCTCGCCCTCTCCCGCGCGGCGCGCGACCATGAGAAGTAGCGTCATCGCGATGTCCGCCGTGCATTCGGACAGGACGTCCGGCGTGTTCGTCACCCGGATGCCCTTTTCTTTGGCGCTATCGACGTCGATGTGGCTGAACCCGACGCCATAGTTGCCGATGATCCGTGTCACAGGCTTCGGCGCATCGAGCGCTTCGCGGCCCAAAAAGTCGGTGACGGTCGGCAGGACCGCATCGTAACGGGTGATCGCCTCGCGGAACTCAGCGGGGGTCAATGGGCGGTCGGCCCGATTGAACTCTGCCTCAAACTGGTCAGCGATGGTCGCCTCCACCGCCGCTGGCCAGCGGCGGGAGACGAGGACGGATGGTTTCGCCATTTTCTCTTCCTCCCTTAGTGCAAGACGCTGGCGACGGTCTCGCCGATCACGCCTGGGTGGTCCGCGACGGTGACGCCAGCGGCGGACAGAATCTCAACCTTTTCTGGCGCGCTTTCGCCGAAGGCTGAGATGATCGCGCCTGCATGGCCCATCGTCCGACCCTTGGGCGCCGTCAGACCCGCAATATAGGCGACGACGGGTTTTGAGATATGTTCTTGGATGTAAGCCGCAGCTTCGGCTTCCTGTGGCCCCCCAATTTCGCCGATCATGCAGATGACTTCAGTCTCATCATCTTTTTCGAACATCTCGAGGACGTCGCGAAAGGATGACCCATTGATTGGGTCGCCGCCGATGCCGACAGAGGTTGAAACGCCGATGCCAAGCTCCTTCAACTGGCTGGCCGCCTCGTAGCCGAGCGTGCCGGACCGGCCAACGATGCCTACCGGGCCCTTTTTGTAGATATGCCCCGGCATGATGCCGAGCAGAGCCTGACCCGGCGAAATCGTTCCGGCGCAATTCGGCCCGGTCAGCACCATCTTCTTCTCAGCCGGATAGCGACGCATGAAGCGTTTGACCCGGATCATGTCCTGCGCAGGCAGACCGTCGGTGATGCAGACGCAGTATTTGATGCCTGCATCCGCCGCTTCCATAATGCTGTCGGCGGCGAAGGGCGGGGGGACGAAGATGATCGACGCTTCGGCGCCGGCGGTCGCCACAGCCTCTTTCACCGTGTCAAAAACCGGGCGCCCTTCGACAGTTTCGCCGCCTTTGCCGGGGGTCACGCCTGCGACTAGGTTGGTGCCGTAGTCGACCATTTCTTTCGCGTGAAAGCGGGCCATTTTGCCGGTCGCGCCCTGGATCAGGACGGGAGTGTCGCGGTTCAGAAGGATGCTCATGAGACGCTCCTCAATGCGGTCTTGGCCGCGATGTCGTTTTTCCAGGATCTGACGGACCGTTCAGCCGCCTCCATCAGTGTTGAGGCGCGGATGATCGGCAGACCGCTTTCGCCGAGGATGCGCTGACCCTCTTCGACGTTCGTACCTGACAGGCGGACGACGACCGGGATGTCGATCGGGTCTTCCATCAGCGCCTTGACGACGCCTTCTGCGACCCAGTCGCAGCGGTTGATGCCCGCGAAGATGTTGACGAGGATCGTTTCGACTTTCTTGTCCATGCGGACGAGGCGGAAGGCCTTCGCCACACGTTCTGGTGTGGCACCGCCGCCGATGTCGAGGAAGTTGGCGGGTTCGCCCCCGGCCAGCTTGATCGTGTCCATCGTCGCCATCGCAAGGCCCGCACCGTTGACGATGCATCCGATATTGCCGTCGAGGCCCACATAAGCGAGGCCGCGGTCGGCGGCGTGACTTTCGCGAGGGTCTTCCTGCGACTTGTCGCGCAGCTCACTGATCTGAGGATGACGGAACAGCGCGTTGTCGTCGAAGGTCATCTTCGCGTCGAGCGCGATGATATGTTTGTCTACGGTGACGATCAGCGGGTTGATCTCAACCATCGTGGCGTCGAGATCAGTGAATGCCTTGTGGCAACCCATCAGCGTCTTGACGAAAGGCTGGGTCAGCGCAGGTTCCAGCCCCAGTTTGAAGGCCAACTCACGCGCCTGGTAGTCGACGAGGCCGACGGCGGGGTCGATGGTGGCGCGGACGATGCTGTCTGGCTTTTCGGCGGAGATTTCTTCAATCTCCATCCCGCCCTCGGAAGACGCGACGATCATGATGCGCTGGCTGGTGCGGTCGAGCACGAAGCCAAGGTAAATCTCCTGCGCGATGCTGACCGCCTCTTCGACGTAAAGCCGATAGACGCCCTTGCCCCGCTCCCCTGTCTGGTGCGTGACGAGGTTGGAGCCGAGCATCTTCGACGCCGCCTCCTCCAACGCGCGGTCGCTGTCGCACACCTTGACGCCGCCCGCCTTGCCGCGTCCGCCAGCGTGGACCTGAGCCTTCAGGATCCAACGCTCACCGCCCAATTCGCGGGCGCGATAGCCCGCTTGTTCGGGGCTGTAGGCGAGGCCGCCCTTGGGGACGGTGACGCCGAAACTGGCGAGGATTTCCTTCGCCTGATATTCGTGAATATCCATGTGACCGCCCTTTATTCCGCAGCCATACGGGTGGCGTAGGCACCGTCAACGCGCGCCCGAACAGCATCCAAATCGACGTAAGCGCCAAACTCATTCATCGCTTCAGCGAAGCGCATAACGATGTCGGTGATCGCGTGGGCGCTCAGCTGGTTCAGGATACCGATGCGGACCTGAACTGGGGCGGACAGGGTCGGCCAGATGCCGAAACCACGGGCGCGGCAGGTGCCGACCAGCTCAGCCTCACGACCCGCCAGATCGCCGGGCAGGTTGAGAACGACCAGCGAGGTCATGTTCGACGTCACTTCGCAGCCCATGAACTCCACCGCGTCGCGCAGGACCGCTTCGTGGTAGGCGTACAATTCAGCGCGGGCGACGAGGCCCTGTTCCAGCGTCAGGCGCAGCGCTTCGTGGAAGGCGGACACCGCGTAGGCGGAATGCGTGCGATGATACGTTCCCTTTTCGACGTCCTTGCCGTCGATGATGCCCCAGTGCCGGGCCTCAAGGATTGGGTGGTTGGCGAAAGTGCGTGCGCCGTTGGTCTTCAGATGCGCGATGTAGCGGTCGGTGAAGCTGACCGGCGCATAGGTGAGCGGCAGGCAGCAGATGCCCTTCTGTGGGCAGGAAGCCCAGCCATGGACGCCCGGATAGTCGTCGATGCGGAAATTCTCGACGCCTAGCGACGACACCGCATCGACCAGGCCCATCACGTTGTGACGCTCACACGCGTCAGAGAAACCACGCAGGTCGTTGATCCTGCCTGAACCCGTTTCCCAATGCGCCATCGCGGCCCATCTCGGCTTGTGCTCGGCCAGCGCGGCTTCGACGACGTCGGTGGTGACGGAGGTTCCGTGCGGGATCTCGACGATGGTGACGCTTGCAGGCTGCGGGTCCAGCGGGTTGGCGGCAAGCTCAACCGCTGTGGCGGCTTTCATCCGGACGGTCAGTGCGTCGATGCCTGAAAATGTGCCGTTGGCGAAAACGACGACCTTGTCGCCGGGGGTGATGGCGCTGAACATTGTCTCCAGCCCACTCCAGCCGGTGCCAGCGACGCCAAAGGTGTGAATGTTGTCCGTGCCCCACACGTCGCGGAGCATCATCTTCGCTTCGACCATGCCGCGTAGAACGTCGGCCTGCATGTGATCAGCGACGCCAGCGGCGGCGAAGCGGGCCAGGACGCGGGAGTCGGTGTTGCCTGGGCCAGGGCCCGCTGCGAGCGTTTCAGGAATTTCGAGTGTCGGGAAAATTGCGATCTTGTTCATTATGGCGTCTCCTCATCTCGTCGGTTTGGTTGGTTGGACTTCGGCGATGACGCTGAATGCACCAGAAAGGCGAATCCCCACAACATGCCTTACTATTGCTTTTGGGTATCCAAATAGGTAGTAAAATACCTACCTAAAGAAATTGGTTATCTTTGGTATACGCATGTATCCGCTGCAGAAATGGGTAGGTTTTAGGAAATGCGCATGTCTGACGCTCTCGAAGTGATCGTCGCCGATGGCAATGCGCTGATGCTCTCGGCGCTGTCAGAAACCTTCAGCCGAGACCCTCGGTTTTCGTTGATTTCCACCATCTCCACTGCCGAGGCGTTTCTGACAATGGCGATCCGCATGCCAGTCAACGTCGCCGTGTTGGATTGGTCGCTGCCTGCGCTTGGCGGTCAGCGGGTGCTCGAAGTCTTGCGCGATCAGCCGAGCCCACCCGCCTGCGTTGTCTACGCCGACGATCGCGGCGGCGAGACGGCGCGTCGTGCGATGGCGGCGGGCGCTGCAGGGTTTTGTAACCGGTCTGCGCCGGTGGATGAACTGCTCGACATTTGCGAGCAAGCTGCGGCGGGTCGAATGGTGTTTCCGTTTCTCGATATCCGGTCGCTTCAAGAGGACCCGATTTTCCAGCTGACGAAGCGCGAAAGGACCATGCTGGAAACCATGGCCGAAGGCCGCACGAATAAGGAGCTTGCGGCCGAGTTCAACCTGTCCGTAAACACGGTAAAATTCCACCTCTCCAACCTTTACGACAAGCTTGGTGTCAAGAACCGCGCGCAGGCCATTGCCTTCTATTTTTCCGCTCGATTGCAGGGCGATTGGAAGGCGGACGACTGAGCAAAGCTGCGCGCGAATGTCGCTTTCGAAAGTGTTTGACAGAGCCCTGGATTCCAAGGCTTAGCTTCCTGCCCTATCAGACAATATCTTCTGAAAGGGATACAATTTCATGAGCTTCCACCCCATCGAACAGGCCCCAGGCCGACTGAATCGCAGCGAGCTGGCCGTACCAGGCAGCCAGGCACAAATGTTTGAAAAAGCTGCACAATCTGATGTCGATGTGATCTTCCTCGACCTCGAGGATGCCGTCGCCCCAGACGAAAAAGAACAGGCGCGCAAGAACATCATCGAAGCGCTAAACGACATCGACTGGGGCGCCAAAACGATGTCCATCCGGATCAACGGGCTCGACACGCACTACATGTATCGGGACGTTGTGGACATCGTCGAACAGGCGGGAGAGCGCCTTGACCTGATCATGATTCCCAAGGTCGGCACCGCCGCAGACGTCTATGCCGTCGACATGCTGGTAACCCAGATTGAGGACGCCAAGGGGTACGCCAAACGCATCGGTTTTGAGCACATCATCGAGACCGCTTTGGGCATGCAAAACGTGCATGAAATCGCTGGTGCGTCAAAGCGGAATGAAAGCCTTCATTTCGGCGTAGCCGACTACGCCGCCAGCACCCGCGCGCGGACCACGATTATCGGCGGTGTGAACCCCGATTACAGCGTGCTGACAGACCCTGCGGCGGATGAATCACGCGAGACGCATTGGGGCGATATGTGGCACTATGCGCTGGCGCGCATGGTCGTCGCGGCGCGCGCCAACGGTCTTCGCCCGATTGACGGGCCGTTTGGCGACTTCCAGGACGCTGACGGATATCGTGCGGCGGCGAAACGAGCCGCAGTCCTGGGCTGCGAAGGCAAATGGGCTATCCACCCCAGCCAAATCGCGCTGGCGAACGAAGTGATGAGCCCGTCCGAAGCCGAAGTCGCCAAAGCCAAACGCATTCTCGAAGCGATGAAAGAGGCGGAGGCGGCGGGCAAAGGGGCCGTGTCGCTAGATGGCCGGCTCATTGACTACGCCTCCATCCGTCAGGCGGAAGTGCTGGTCGAAAAGGCTGAGCAGATCGGCGGTTAAAGGTTTAAGCCGCAACGGATCTTTGTCGCCCAAGAGCGGCAAGAGATTCGACTTTCATAACAAATGGCCACCAAGCGGCGCGCGTTTAGCACTATTGGGGCGAACGCGCGCCTGACTGTCTGAGCGGAGGCGTTTGCTAACCATGTCTCTTTTAAAACGTTTAGCCCCGTCAGCTTTCCTGTTCAGGTACGATCAATGGGGCCCAACCGCCGTACTTTTCGTTCATTCCCATTCCAGTTCAATATATGCGTTCGTCGCATTTCGCAGGTGAAACTCGTCCCATAGTTTCCAATCCTGCTTCAATGCTTTGCCTGGGTCTTTCAAAGCGGTTTGGAGGCTTTCGCCCCGTGCCAATGAGGCGCGCGTCGCGGCCGTGAGACCTTTTAGATATTCCAAGGTTGGATGCGTCCCATTAGGAAAAGCAACCAGCGCCGGACCATGCCCGGGAACAAGGTTTTTTGCGATCCCATTCTCAAGTTTCTTAATAATTTCAATCCACCCACGGATGGAGCCGTCAAGCGCAGGCGTATGGATCAGGAACGTCAGATCGCCCATCCAAATCGTTTCTGCGGCTTCGTCTAGGACAGTCAGATCGTTGGTCGTATGAGCGGTTGTGCACAGCCCCACTTGAGTGGTCCATTTTAAAAGTTAGTGCATGATTGGCCGTTGGTCCATCGGGATGATGGCCTC
>CBFHXH010000158.1:0-7736 GCA_965659735.1 uncultured Pikeienuella sp. | reverse complement strand
CGGATGATCCGGGCCCCTGCGGTGGTGCCGGATCTGATATTGGCCTCCAGCCGTGTTGCGTCGGTCAGCAGGCGGCGGGAGCCATCAGCAAGGATTTCCCCTTCGGCGGTCAGCGACACATTTTCGTTTGATTGATCCAGAAGGGCGGCGCCGTAATGCGCCTCCAACTTTCGCAGGCGTTCGGAAACGGTGGTGGTGGCCAATCCCGTCTCTCGCGCCGCTGCGACAAGCGAGCCCGCCTCAACAGTCTTCAAAAACAGATCCAGATCACTCAGCTGCATGAGTACTCTCCCCGACCCCTTGGGGGATAATATAATATAGGTGGAAATATTTCGCGCCCAGCAATGTTATGCGACATGGCGCGACGCGTTGGTCGCGTTGACCGAATGGGCGCGGGGCGGTAGGGAACGCGCGACGCAGGCAGACGTGAACGGACCCCACCCCATGACCAAGCCGCCCCGCAGTTTTCAGGAAATCATCCTTCACCTTCAGACCTACTGGGCGAGCAGGGGCTGTGCGATGCTGCAGCCCTATGATCTGGAGGTTGGCGCAGGCACTTTTCACCCCGCCACCACGCTGCGTTCGCTTGGCCCGAATGCCTGGGCGGCGGCCTATGTACAGCCGTCGCGTCGTCCGACAGACGGACGCTATGGCGACAACCCCAACCGGTTGCAGCACTATTATCAGTACCAGGTCCTGATCAAACCCAGCCCGCCGGACTTGCAGGATCTATACCTTGGCAGCCTTGAGGCCATTGGCATCGACATGGCGCTGCACGACATTCGCTTTGTCGAGGATGATTGGGAAAGCCCGACGCTGGGCGCCGCCGGCCTGGGGTGGGAGGTCTGGTGCGACGGCATGGAAGTCAGCCAGTTCACCTATTTCCAGCAGGTCGCCGGCCATGACTGCAAGCCGGTATCAGGCGAGCTTACCTATGGGTTGGAGCGTCTTGCGATGTATGTGCTGGGCGTTGAACATGTCATGGACATGCCCTTCAACGCGCCTGATGCGCCAATCGCGCTGACTTATGGCGACGTCTTCCGTCAGACAGAGCGCGAATACAGCCGCTGGAACTTCGACATCGCCGACACCGATATGCTGCTGAAGCATTTCGAAGATGCGGAGGCTGAGTGCAAACGCATCGTCGAAGCGCCCGCCATTGATCCCAAGACGGGCCGCGACATCGTCATGGCGCATCCCGCCTATGATCAGTGCATCAAGGCCAGCCACCTGTTCAACCTGCTCGACGCGCGGGGCGTGATTTCGGTGACGGAACGCCAGGCCTATATCGGGCGGGTGCGGGCGCTGGCGAAGCTGTGTGCGGAC
The DNA here is from genome assembly GCA_965659735.1 of uncultured Pikeienuella sp. GTDB lineage: Bacteria > Pseudomonadota > Alphaproteobacteria > Rhodobacterales > Rhodobacteraceae > Pikeienuella. The sequence goes on along the minus strand of CBFHXH010000158.1, from coordinate 6,410 downwards.
GCGTTCCTGCAGACGGCTGCGGGCCGGGCGGCATGAACAAGTGTGCCGCCATAGGGTGCGCTTCAGCGCACCAGCCATCTGTGCGGTGCGTTGAAGCGCACCTTTTGAGTTTGAAACCTGAAAACCGAAAAGTTAACAAAGTATTATCATTAAATGATGTCAGTGGTTTACGCTTGATTTCACGCGTGAAACCACACCCCGTTTCACACCTTGTGTCACGGCGGGCACACTGATGCCGGGCCGTATCCTGATGATCGGGCTGATCGGCTTTTCGGTCATCTTTGGGGCAGCGCTTTGGTATTTCCAGACCCGCGGCTGGTATGAGCCGGTGGAAAACCTCACCTCCATCACCGTCAACGGCGTTGTGGTCGAGGTGACCGACTATCAGGGGATCGACGCTGAATCTTCGCCCCTCAAGCTCAGGGGCTGTTTCACCATGCCCCCCGCCGCGGCGCCTGTCGCTGACCGCCCCGACCCGCTGATCGCGCCGGGCTGGTTCGACTGTTTCGACGCCGAAGCGATTGCGACCGACATCGCCGCCGGAACCGCGCTTCCGCTGTTGGCGGAGGCGAATGCCCCCTATGGCTTTGACCGCGTAGTCGCCTATTACCCCGATGGCCGCGCCTTTCAGTGGCGCCAGATCAACAAGTGCGGCACGGCCGAATTTGCCGGTGACCCGCTGCCCAAAGGCTGCCCTCCAGCCCCGAAGAAAGACTAAGACATGGCTGATTTCCTGCTTGAGCTCTTCTCCGAAGAAATCCCCGCCCGGATGCAGGCGCGCGCCTGCGAAGATCTGAAAAAGCTGATCACGGACGGCATCGTGGATCGTGGTCTGACTTATGCGGCCGCCGCGTCCTTTGTGACGCCCCGCCGGCTGACCCTGTCGCTGACGGGCCTGCCGGACGTGACGCCGGACACGCGCGAAGAACGCAAGGGACCACGCACCGACGCGCCGGAGAAGGCGCTCAAAGGGTTCCTTCGCTCCACTGGCCTGACGAAGGACCAGCTGGAAGCGCGCGACGACAAGAAGGGTCAGGTCTGGTTCGCGATGATCGAAAAGAAAGGCAAGCCCGCCGCCGAGGTTCTGTCCGAAGTGATCGAGCACGCAATTCGCAACTTCCCCTGGCCACGATCGATGCGCTGGGGCGCGGGCGATCTGCGCTGGGTGCGTCCGTTGCAGGCGATCATGGCCGTCCTGATCAACGAGGCGAATGAGAACGAAGTTGTACCTGTTTCCGTGGGTGAACTGACCTCAGGCGCCGTCATCTATGGCCACCGTTTCATGGCCCCCGCCGCCATCACGCCGGCAGACTTCGACGACTATTCCGCGAAGCTGGAAGCGGCGAAAGTCATTCTTGACCCCGCCGACCGCCGCGACCGGATCTGGGCCGACGCGACCAACATGGCGTTCGCACAAGGCATGGAAGTGGTGGAAGACCAGGGCTTGCTGGCAGAGGTCGCCGGCCTTGTCGAATGGCCGGTCGTTCTGATGGGCGACATCGAAGATCAGTTCCTTGGCCTGCCGCCAGAGGTGCTGCAAACCTCGATGAAGGAACATCAGAAGTTTTTCTCTGTCAAAAACCCCAAGACGGGCCGGATTGAGAAGTTCATTACGGTCGCCAATATCGAAACGGCGGACAATGGCGCAACGATCCTTGCCGGGAACCAGCGGGTGCTGGCTGCCCGTCTGTCGGATGCGCTGTTCTTCTGGGAAAACGACCTGCGCAAAGTGAAAGGTGAGGGGATGGAGGCGATGGCCGCCCCCCTAGCCAACGTCACCTTTCACAACAAGCTGGGCACTCAGGCCGAACGCATAGAACGGATCGCCGCGCTGGCCCGCGAGATTGCGCCGCTGGTGGACGCCGACGCGGACAAGGCGGAGCGCGCCGCCAAGATCGCCAAGGCCGATCTGAGTTCTGAGATGGTTTATGAATTCCCTGAACTGCAGGGGATCATGGGCAAGTACTACGCCAAGGCGGCCGGCGAAGATCAGGCCGTGGCCGAAACCTGCGAAACGCATTATTCGCCGCTTGGCCCGTCGGATGACGTGCCGACCGAACCTGTCGCCGTCGCCGTTTCGCTGGCAGACAAGATCGATATTCTGACCGGATTCTGGGCGATTGATGAAAAACCAACCGGCTCGAAAGACCCGTTTGCGCTGCGCCGGGCGGCGCTGGGCGTGATCCGTACCATTCTCAACAACGATGCGCGGGCCAAATTGTCGGAAGTGTTCGCAAAGAGCGACGAGCGTGCTGATGCGGAAAACCTCCTTTCCTTCTTTGCCGACCGTCTAAAGGTTCACCTCCGCGATCAGAACATCCGCCATGACGTTATCGACGCATGCTTCCAGCTAGGCGGCCAGGACGATCTGGTGCTGCTGGTTTCACGTGTGAACGCGCTTCAGTCCTTTGTTGAGACCGAAGACGGCAAGAATCTGCTGGCAGGCTACAAGCGGGCGACGAACATCCTAGCGGCTGAGCAAAAGAAGGACGGCGTCGAATACACGCTTGACCCCAACGTCAAATTCGCGACTGAGGCTGAGGAAACCGCGCTGTTCACCGCGCTCGACGCTGCCGAAGGGGCCATCGCCCCGGCGTTGGCGGCAGAGGACTTCGCCGCCGCGATGACGGCCATGGCCGCCTTGCGGGCGCCGATTGACACTTTTTTCGACAAGGTGATCGTGAACGACGGCAATGATGTCGTCCGCCGCAACCGCCTCTGCCTTCTGAACCGCGTCAAAACGGTGATGGAGCAGGTGGCTGTTTTCGCGGCGATCGAGGGCTAGGCGCAGGTGGGCCGCGTCTGTTCCTGAAGTTTGGGCGTACGGCGTCGTGGGTCGAGTTTGGGGTAAAACCTCCACTGGGCGCTGGTGTAGGGTGGGCATTCATGCCCACCATCCGGCCAATCAAGAATTGACACCGTCAGCCGATGCGAGCGTTAGGCCGTGGGCTGACGCCGTAACCTTAAATCTTCTTGATTTATCCCAGCAAAATTCATCCAAACTGCCCGCCTCGCACTCCCCCCCCAAAAAAGTGTCAGACCGCAGTGACGGCCTGACGCTCGCATCGGCGGCTTCGCCTTGATTCCGATGCGATTAGCGCCTCTTTCGGACAGCAAGTTTGCCCCACATCCATCCGTTACCCACCCACCCAACGGTCTGTTTTCAGCCCACACCCCCTCATTCTAACCGCAAACGCCTTGGCCCTGGTTTGCAGTGCAGCAGAGATGGGTGTATCGCACATCTGACACTGCAGCACTGTGACCGCCATGGACAATCCAACCGCCATCGCCAGCCTCACCAGCCTGAACGCCCAGCCCGAAGCGGCGCGGTTCGGCGGCAAGGCATTGCGCTTGTCCCGGCTGATCGACGCGGGCCTTCCCACACCCCCCGGATTCGCCATCGCGGCGGGCGAAGGGTTGGAGGGGCTGTTCGCAGCGCTTACCGGGCTTGAAGATGAAGCTGGCGTGCGGCTGGGCGAAGGTCTGCTGCTTGCTCTACGCTCCAGCCCCGTGGATGTACTGGCACCGACGGCCCCGGTTATCCTGAACATCGGTCTGACGCGCGACGCCATGGCTGCGACCGCTGACCGCGTGGGCCTGCGCGCTGCGTTGGACCTGCGTCGCCGCCTGATCCAGACCTTCGCCGTCGCCGTTATGGACGCCGATCCCGAAGCGTTCGAAAACGCGCTATATGATCGTTTGAAACTGTCCGGCGCCGAAACCGAGGACACCCTTGATGAGGTCGCGCTGAAAGCGTTGGAGGCGGACTATCTGGAACTTGTCTGCGACGAGACCGACGAAGATTTTCCTGAGGATGCCGCAGATCAGCTGAGCCTTGGGATATCCGCCCTCACCAAATCCTGGAACGCGCCCACCGCCCGTATCGTCCGGGAGGCGCGCGGCGCCGATCCGGCGGCGGGGCAGGGGTTGATCGTACAGGCCATGGCGCTGGGCCTTGGCCCTGAACCCTCAGGTGCCGGCGTCGCCGCGCTGAGATCTGCGCAGACGGGCGAAGTTGGCGTAAATGGGCGGTTCCTGCCGCAGGCGCAGGGCGATGACGCGCTGATGGGTCTGCGCACCCCGCGCCTGATCACGACGCAAGCCCGCACCAAGGGCGGCCAGACCAAGCCGTCGCTTGAGGAATTGTCGCCAGACGCGACCGCCGCCGTCGCCGACGCGGCGGAAAAAGTCGAACTGGCGATGGGCGACGCATGCAATTTCGAATTCACTGTGGAACAGGGCGTGCTGGCGATCCTTGATGCGCAGCCCCTGGTCGCCAATGCGCGCGCCGCGATCCGTGTGGCGGTTGAACTGGTCGACAGCGGCGCGATCAGCCGTGAAGACGCATTGCTGCGTATCGAACCCGGCGCGCTGACCAGCCATCTGCATCCAACGATCGCCGACAAGGCCCACCGCGACGTGATCGGCAAGGGTCTGCCCGCCTCCCCGGGCGCCGCCAGCGGGGCCATCGTCTTTTCCCCCGAAGCGGCTGAGGCGGCGGCGGCGCAGGAACGCGGATCAATTCTGGTCCGCGTCGAAACCAGTCCTGAAGATATTCGCGGCATGCACGCCGCGACCGGCGTCCTGACGGTGCGGGGCGGGATGACCAGCCACGCAGCCGTGATCGCCCGCGGCCTTGGCGCGCCCTGCGTTGTTGGGGCGGGTGACATCCAGTTGGATCTGAACGCTAAGACGCTGACCGCCGCAGACGGCCGCGTCTTTGCTGAAGGCGATGTCATCACGTTGGATGGCTCGGCGGGGGAGGCGTTGGCCGGCGCGCCCGGTCTGGTTCAGCCAGAGATCTCGGGCAGCTTTGCCCGCCTGATGGGCTGGGCGGACGATGTGCGCCGGATGAAAGTGCGCGCCAACGCCGATACCGCCACCGACGCGCGCACCGCGCGCGATTTCAATGTGGACGGCATCGGCCTTTGCCGAACTGAACACATGTTCTTCGACAAAGGCCGCATCACCACGATGCGCCAGATGATCCTCGCGAATGATGAAGACGCCCGCAAAACGGCGTTGGATCAGCTGTTGCCGATGCAGCGAGGGGATTTTGTCGATCTCTTTGAGATCATGGCGGGCCTGCCGGTCACGATCCGCCTGCTGGATCCACCGCTGCACGAATTTCTTCCCCGGGGGACAAGTGAGTTGCAGGACCTCGCTGATGCGATGGATCTGCCCTTCAAGGTGATCGTCGACCGGGCCGAAGACATGCGTGAATTCAACCCGATGTTGGGCAAACGGGGCTGCCGTGTCGGGGTTGCTTTCCCCGAGATCTACGAAATGCAGGCCCGCGCCGTGTTCGAAGCTGCGATTATCGCAGGCCGCGATACAGGCGCGCCGGTGATCCCGGAAATCATGATCCCGTTGGTTTCGGCCAACCGCGAACTGGAACTGCTCGCGTCCCGGGTAGAGGCGGTTGCGGAACAGGTGCGTGCAGAAACCGGCGCTGAGTTGACCTATCGCATCGGTGCCATGGTCGAAACGCCCCGCGCGGCGCTGAGGGCGGAAGACCTCACCTCCACCGCTGAGTTTCTATCATTCGGCACCAACGACTTGACGCAGATGACCTATGGCCTCAGCCGGGATGATGCAGGCCGGTTCATGCGCGAATACGTCTCCAAGGGCGTCTTTCCCGAAGATCCGTTTCACAGCCTTGATCTGGAAGGTGTGGGGGAGTTGTTACTGCTCGCATCAGAACGCGGCCGCAAGGGGCGGCCGGGCGTGACGCTGGGCCTCTGCGGTGAACATGGCGGCGATCCCGCCTCGGTCCGGTTCTGCGAACTGGCGCGGTTCGATTATGTGTCCTGTTCGCCGTTTCGGGCGCCGATTGCGCGGCTCGCGGCGGCGCAGGCGTCGATTCTCAGGTCCCGCGACGGGTGATTCTGGCGTGAGGCGGGGACATGGTTTGAAACCTTCCCGCGAGAAAACTGCCGCGCAAACAGCACATTGAGTGATTTCTGCAACAGGTCTGGAATTAGGATGTTTTAACCTTCGACCAAGTCGACATTTAGTGGTGACGAATCCGACCCGGCCCTAGGTATGCCGCAACCCGAACAAGATGTCGGGACAAACAGCGACTGCGCATCTGCCCAATCTACCGCGCGGCGCCGCATGAATATGGGAATATAAGCGATGAGACATCTGTTTTTGTCCCGTTGTACTGTACTGGCGGCGTGTGTGGCCGCACTGGGTTTCACCGCCGCGCCGGTATCTGCGGCTGAAGAAATCGAAATCGAAGCGCGCCCGCATATCCTGAGCGAAGATTCGAAACGCATCCTGAAGGTCCTTAAGGCCGAACGCAGCGCTTTCAGAGCTCTATCAGCCGACAGCGTCTTTGCGCGTACTGGCCGCCTGCCGAAAACGCCGGGTCGCTTTTCCGCGCCTGCTATCATCGACCCGAATTT
>CBFHXH010000157.1:0-7773 GCA_965659735.1 uncultured Pikeienuella sp. | reverse complement strand
TAGCGGGTGGGCAGCGGCGGCAGATCCAGATCTTCACGGATAAACAGCAAGGTCTGCGTGTTTTCGACGATCATGTCGCCATTTTCATCGATCGGGATCGACACCATCTGCAGGCCCGGTCCGTCGATGACAAACCGCATGAAAACCTGGCGGCCCTGCCGGTCGATGACGCCTTCGGCGCCAATCTCAATTGCGGCCGCCTCAAACACTTGCGACCCGCCAGTCCGGTCTGCAAACAGTCCTTCGTATATCTCGCCGGCCCGCGCGAACTGCAGGCGCATACCCATTGCGGCGGCGACGCCTTTGTAGACGCCCTCCAACCCTTGCGCGACGGCGAAGACGGGCAGGGCGCTGATCAGGCACAGCATCAGAATGGCGAATAGGCGGTTAAGCATGGTTGGTCCTCGGTCCAGACACCTGTATAGGGTGGTATCCGAATGGCGTGGCATAGAAAAGGCGCCTGACCACCTAAGAGGAAAGACGCACGATGGATTGGGATAAACTGCGCGTGTTCTTCGCTGTGGCCGAAGCTGGCAGCCTGACCCATGCGGGCGACGCTTTGCATCTAAGCCAGTCCGCCGTCAGCCGCCAGATCCGTGGGTTGGAGGAAAGCCTGGGCGCGACGCTGTTTCACCGGCACGCGCGTGGTCTAATCCTAACGGAACAGGGTGATATCCTCTACGCCGCTGCGCGTGACATTTCCGCCCGCCTGACACTGGCGACAGCGCAGATCACCGACGCCAAGGAAGGTGACGCGGGCGAATTGCGGGTGACGACCAGCCACGGCATGGGGTCGCTATGGCTGGCACCACGTTTGGGCCGGTTCTTTGAAGAGCATCCCGAAATCTCAATCGACCTGATTTTGACGGAACAGCAGCTTGATTTACCAATGCGCGAAGCGGACGTCGCCCTTCGGCTGAAAGAGCCTGAGCAGGCTGACCTGATCCGCCGTCCGCTGGGCCAGACGTTCATCCGTCTGTTTGCATCCCGCGCCTATGTTGAACAGCACGGCGCTCCCAAAAGTGCGGATGAGTTCAAAAACCACCGACTGATCAGCTATAACTCCGGCAAAGGTGCCGCTTTGCCTGACGAAGTTATCGGGTGGCTGAATGGGTTGAGCGAGATCGAGCATGACAGCGATCTGACCATCAACAACTATTTCGCGGTGATGCAGGCCGCTGAGGCCGGGCTGGGCATTGCGCCGCTGCCTGATTACCTGTCGGTGCAGAATACGGACCTAATTCAGGTTGCGCCAGAGCTTGTGAGCCCGTCGTTCACCATTTACCTGGCTTACGCGGAAGAGCTTCGCCGCTCGCAGCGGGTGCTGGCCTTTCGCGATTTCATTGTGGAAGAAATCAAGGTGATCAATCGCGACTAAACTTTGGTCAGCGACTAGCTATGCGCTGAGCGCAATGCTGAAATGCTCATTTTGAGGGCGCCTAAGCCTTGTTCGCTCAGGATGGCACCCCTATATGCAACTCAGCTGATGCAGATGAGCACTACACAGTTGCGAGGATGCATCACTAAACTCCCTGTTGGACTTGGCCGAGCGGAAGCTCGGCCTTTTTTTGGCTAAAGCCGAAATTGCGCCTGCAACGCAAAAGGGCCGTCCGTGGGCAACCCTTTCAAGAGTTTCAGGTTGAAGACGCCTAGCGCCAGAGGCGATCACCGTATTCGGCTTCCTTACCTGCATAAAGCGATGCGACCTCAGCTCCATATCCGTTGAATAGTTGGGTTGGAATGCGGTCGCCGGTTTCCAGGTCGCGCTCGGTCGCCTGGGTCCAGCGCGGGTGGTCAACTTCCGGGTTCACGTTTGCCCAGAAGCCGTATTCCGAATCCTGCAGTTCTTCCCAAAAGCCTTTGGGCCGGGTTTCAAGGAAGCTGATCCGCGTAATCGATTTGATCGACTTGAACCCATACTTCCACGGCAGGTGCAGGCGGATCGGCGCACCGAACTGTTTATGCAACACTTGGCCATAGGCGCCCATCACCATAAAGGGCAGGGGATTGGCCGCCTCTTCAATCGTTACGGCTTCAGTGTAGGGCCAAGGGTACCAATGCTGACGCTGGCCGCGGGCCATGTCATCATCAAGGAAGGTTTCGAACCGCACGTATTTCGCGTTTGAAAGCGGCGCGGCCAGCGCGACCAGCTTGGCCAGCGGAAAACCGATCCACGGCGCGACCATCGACCATGCTTCAACACAGCGATGGCGATAGACGCGTTCTTCCAGACCCATCTTGGCGATCAGGTCGTCCGTGTTCAGTGTCATCTTCTCTTCAACCAGCCCGTCCAGTGTCACGGTCCAGCCTTCGGTCTTCAGGTTCTGCGCTTCGCGCGCGATCTGTTTGTGTGACCCGAATTCGTAGAAGTTATTGTACGCCGCATTGATCGTTTCAGGCGTGATATTGCGGCCCGCGTCACGATAGTTTGGGTGCGTTGCAACATTGTCGAACGGTGTCGCTGCCTGCACGCGCGGGGCGGTCGCCGCGACCGCGCACAGGCCCATGCCGGCCAAAAGGGTCCGCCGGTTCATATAGGCGCTTTCCGATGTCGCTTTGCTTTCAGGGATAAACCAGCTTGGTCTGCGGATCAGCTTCATTACACGCCCTCCTTAAATTTAGAGGGGAGATAAGCAGCGCAATCGCCCGGGTCCAATCACGAACCCGCCAATAAATGAAATGTGATCCGCTATCCCATTGGTTTATATGAGTGATCTATAGGATTTATGCCGCCGCCATCGTCTGTTCAGGGGCACCGCCAGCAGGCGTCGGCCGCGCAGATGCGGTTGCAGGACAATAGATGGTGAGATCATGGTCTTTTGGGTCGATCCTGGCGCGGCGGCCAATACGGGCGCAGATTTTGGGGTTCACTTCCCTTAGGCAAGCGCAGATTGCGTCGTCACCTTCGCCGGCCTCGCCGACAATTTCAGGCTTCCAGCCAAATGCTGTGAAGACGCGCGACATATAGGCGCCGATGACGCCGAGATAGAAATCAACGCCTGACCGCAACGCCAGTTCGCAGCCTGCCCACATCAGCGCAGGGGCGGCGCGGCGCTGGGCCTTTTGCGCTACGAAAAAGCGGGTGGTTTCCCATACCGCCGCGCTTTCGATCGCGACGCCGTCTGTCAGGTGCGCAAAATGGTCAGACGCCATATTTGGCCCTGTTGTCGACATCAGACGGGTAGAGGCGACATGATCGCCCGCATCATCTGACAGGATCAGATAGAGCGGGTTCATGTGGTCATATTCGTCACGCTCACGCCTCTGATCGTCGGTCTGCAACGCCCAGCCGAGATCTCCGATGAACTTCGCGCCGCGGTCTCGCAACATCTGATCGCCAAGTTTCTGAAAATCGGTAAGGTGTTCGCCGTAGACTGAGGTAACGGAAATGGCTTACTCTATCATGGTTGATGGAGGTCGTCCTAGTGACCCGTCGTAAACATCTGCTTGGACCAGCGCGCGGCGGCGTTACTGCGGCGTAAACACTCCGCGATATGCTGCCAGGGCGATGGCGTGCGGGATGTTCAGCGCGCCCAGTTTGTGACGGGCGCTGTCGATATAGACCCGGAAAGTATTCTCTGAAATTCCCAGTTTATCGGCGGCTCTGCCCCGGCTCATCCCATCAGCGATCAGGCGGATCGCGTCCATTTCACGGGCGGACAGGGCGCGGCTGTGCTGGATGTCGCTTGGTGGCACCGACAGCCGCAGCGCCTGTTGGTGGGTGTAATGTGCAAGTAGGGTAAAGTCTGTTCTGTAGCTCGCCATCAGCGTCGCCCATTCGCGCGGCGTGCAGGCCTTGTTCACGGTGAACAACGCGAACTGCCCGTTCGGCCCGCGGATCGGAACGGTCAGCCCCTGATTGCCGACGCCGAATTCGCCGGCGTCTTGCAGGAACTTGCGCCGGGGTGTCGACGACAAGTCAAGGTCGGACCAATCAATCGGTGCAAAGGCACCCGCAGCGCCCTCAATGACGAGATCAATCACCTGATATAGGCTGTCGAAATGATGCGCAATCCATTCTGGCGAAAAGGATAGCGCGCGAAGTGATCGGCCGTCCCGCCGCCAGATGCCGGCGTCTTGGTCATCCCGCCGCCCCGGGTCGCCAGAAATACCGGCGCGTCGAGCCCTAGGCTAAGCGCGTAATAGTAGACGTGATCGACCTGATAAGCCCCGCGGATCGCCTCAATAACCTCGCCCAGCCCTGACAGGTCGGGAATATTCGACAACTTCTCCACGATCGCATTCAACGCGTCTGACATTCGCCTCCTCCATCTGTGCTTGGCTGCGCTTATGATGCTCTTGCGCAGCGACCAGTATGGCGACGTTCATTTCGTTCGCCAGGTCATCGAACCCGTTTTCAATGGCGAACAGCTGTACAGAGCGTAGCGTCGTTGCAACCCAGTCTTGCATGGTCATTCCCCTTCAATGTTTGTTAACGAAAGATTAAGGCCCATTAAGGTTGCTGGATTTTAGTCAAATTCGCTATTCGCGGATTTGGTTTCCCCGAAACTGCGAGGCGGTGAAGCAAAAAGTGTGGCAAATCAAATATGCACGTGGTGCGTGTATCTGTGGTTAGTCGCTATTTGGCGTCTAAGTCGGCAAATCCTTGCAGGCGAAGAATCGCCGACAGATCGCTGTGATCCAGCCGTGCATCCGCTTTGGCCGCAACCGCAGGCTTGGCGCGATAGGCGACGCCCAGCCCAGCCGCTTCGATCATCGCCAGATCATTCGCCCCGTCGCCGACTGCGACCGCGTCTTCTGGCGTTGCGCCAATTTCCGCAGTCATGGCGATCAGGGCGTCCAATTTCGCCTCTCGCCCCAGGATCGGCTCGCCGACCGCGCCGGTCAGCGCCCCGTCTTTGATGATCAAAGTGTTCGCCTGGTGGCGGTCAAACCCGGCGGCACTGGCAACTTTGTCGGTAAAGAACGTGAAGCCACCCGAAACTAGGGCAGTCAGCGCGCCGCGGGCTTTCATCTCGTGAACGAGTTCCGCCGCCCCCGGGTTCAGGCTGATCCGTTCGTCATAAGTGCGCGACAGGGCGTCTTCGGCCAGGCCGGTCAGCAGGCCAACCCGTTCGCGAAGCGCGCCGTCAAAATCCAACTCCCCCCGCATCGCCCGCTCGGTGATGTCTGAGACGCGGTCTTTAGCACCGGCGAAATCGGCGATCTCGTCAATGCACTCAACCGGGATGATCGTGCTGTCCATGTCCGAGATCAGAAGCCGCTTCATGCGATTTTCGGCTGATACCACATTGGCGTCGATCGGATCGTCCGCCATGGCGCGCCGCACTGCGTCCCGCACAGCGTCGGGGTCGCCGAGAAAGGCGATTTCAGCCGCGTCCGCAGCTAGCCGTTTCGGCTCTTGCGCCTCGCGGGCCGTGGTCGCCAGGGCGAGGCGCGCCGACTCAACCCGCTCGGCCTCCAAGGTGCCGGCGGAGGTGAGGACCAGAAAATGGTCCACGTCAGACAGCTTCCGCGTGGCTTTCGGGCGCTGATTTTTCCAGCTCTTCCGCCAACAGGAAGGCCAGTTCCAACGCCTGAGAGGCATTGAGACGCGGGTCACACACAGTGTGGTAGCGGGACGACAGATCCGCAGACGCAAGGCCGTGCATGCCGCCAAGGCATTCAGTCACGTCCTTGCCGGTCATCTCGAAATGAACGCCGCCGCCATAGGTGCCTTCGGCTTCGTGGATATCGAAGAATTCACGCACTTCCTGCAGGACCTTTTCGAAGGGCCGGGTCTTGTAACCGCTATCCGCCTTGATCGTGTTGCCGTGCATCGGGTCGCAGGACCAGACGACGTTCTTGCCCTCACGCTCAACCGCGCGGATCAGGCGGGGCAGGTGTTCGCCCACCTTGCCGGCGCCAAAGCGGGCGATCAGGGTCAGGCGGCCGGCTTCGTTTTCTGGGTTCAGCGTGTCGATCAGCTGAAGCAGATCTTCATCGGTGATCGACGGTCCGCATTTCAGGCCAACCGGGTTCGACACGCCGCGGCAGAACTCAACATGCGCGCCAACGGGCTGGCGGGTGCGGTCGCCGATCCAGATCATGTGGCCGGACCCGGCGACGGTGTCGCCGGTGGACCGGTCGACGCGGGTCAGCGCCTCTTCGTACTGCAGCAATAGCGCTTCGTGGCTGGTGTAGAAGTCGACGCCGCGCATCTTGGCGGAGTTGTTCGGGTTCACCCCGCATGCATCAACGAATTCCAGCGACGCTGAAATCTGCTCTGCAATGCGCATGTAGCGATCTGCCGCCGGGCTGCCCTTGGCGAAGCCGAGGTTCCAGGATGCAACCCGCTGCAGATCGGCGAAGCCACCCTGCGCATAGGCCCGCAGAAGGTTCAGTGAAGCGGCGGACTGGGTGTAGCCCTGCAGCATCCGGTCTGGGTCCGGCACGCGGGATTTCGCAGTGAAATCGATGTCGTTGATGATGTCGCCTTTGTAGGACGGCAGCTCAACCCCATCCACAGTCTCCATCGCCGAAGATCGGGGCTTGGCGAACTGTCCGGCGACGCGGCCAACCTTCACGACAGGTTTCTTCGCGGCGAAGGTCAGAACGACCGCCATCTGCAAGAGCACCCGGAACGTGTCGCGAATGCTGTCGCCGGAGAATTCCGCAAAGCTTTCGGCGCAGTCGCCGCCCTGGAGCAGGAAGGCGTCGCCGCGGGCGACCTCGGCGAGGCGGGATTTCAGTGACCGACACTCACCCGCAAAGACCAGCGGGGGATATGAGGCGAGCTTCGCCTCAACCGCTTCCAGCGCCGCCTGATCCGGATAATCCGGCATCTGCAGGGCTGTGTGGTTCCGCCAGCTCGACTTGGTCCAGGGCGAGGTCATCGTATCTCTCCGCTTCTCGCTAGATGATTAGGAAGTGTTCACCTACGCCAGCCACGCTGTGATTTCCAGAGACAGACGCCGGATTTCGCGCTTGACCCATATTGGCGAAATGATGAAGTAGCAAAAAACTATATCCACGCAGTCGGGGTACATGGAATGATATCTGGGTCGACCGGCGAAACGAAGGACTTTGTGTTCCTTCTCATCGACAAGTTTTCGATGATCGCCTTCGCGTCTGCGATTGAACCGTTGCGCATTGCGAACCGCATGGCGGACGAGCGGTTGTATTCTTGGCGATTGGCGTCTGAAAACGCCGCCCCGATCACCTGCTCTAACGGAACCCGGCTTATGCCCGACATCGCGTTGGAGGATATCGACCGCGATGCGATGATCCTGGTCTGTGGCGGTCTGGACGTGAAACAAGCGACGACGACAGGGGTGCTTTCCTGGCTGCGCAAGCAATCGCGCCGCGGTGTGTCGCTGGGGGCGCTGTGTACAGGGACCTATTCGCTGGTCAAAGCTGGGCTGCTGGATGACAAGCAGTGCACGATCCACTGGGAAAATCGCGAAAGCCTGCGCGAAGAATTTCCCGAGATTGAATTGTCGAACCACCTGTTTGAGAGGGACGGCAACCGCTGGACTTGCGCTGGCGGCACGGCGGCGGCGGACATGATGCTGCACGCGATCACCGCCGATCATGGCCGTGACCTGGCGTCCCTGGTGGTGGATCAGCTGGTGCTGACGCCGGTCAGGTCAGAGGATGACGAACAGCGGTTAAGCGTGCCAGCCCGCGTGGGTGTGCGCCACCCCAAGCTGACCACCGTCATCCACATGATGGAAGAAAACATCGAAGAGCCGATCAGCCCGTCAGAGCTGGCCCGCCAGGTCGGCATGTCGACCCGCCAGCTGGAACGCCTGTTCCGTCGCTATCTGAACC
>CBFHXH010000156.1:0-7972 GCA_965659735.1 uncultured Pikeienuella sp. | reverse complement strand
CGTCTGGGTTGTAACGCTGAACCGCCTGACCAAGCGCAACGCGCTGAACAGCGACACGATTGAAGAACTGGTAGATTTCTTTTCCGTCGCGCCCCGCGCGGGCGTCAGGTCGGTGGTGCTGGCCGGGGCGGGTGATCATTTCTGCGCCAGGCTAGATTTGATCGAACACCATGGCGAAGATCGCAGCCCCGCTGATTTCATGCATGTCTGCCTGCGCTGGCATGAGGCGTTCAACAAGATGGAATATGGCGGTGTGCCGGTCATTGCCGCCCTTCAGGGTGCGGTGGTTGGTGGGGGGCTGGAGCTTGCCAGTTCGACCCATGTTCGGGTGATGGATCAGACGGCGTATTTCGCGCTGCCTGAGGGTCAGCGCGGCCTGTTCACTGGTGGCGGCGCCACGATCCGCGTCACAGACTTGGTGGGCAAATCGCGGATGATCGACATGATGCTGACGGGGCGCGTCTATAAGGGGCGAGAGGCGATGGATGTCGGCTTCGCCCAGTACATGACGGACGGGTCCAGTTTTGACTACGCCATGGTGCTGGCGCGTCGGGTGTCGGAAAACCTGCCGCTATCGAATTTCGCGATCTGTTCAGCCGTCAGCCATATGCAGAACATGTCGGCGATGGTCGCGGCTTACGCCGAAGCGGCGGTTGCAGGCATGGTCAACACCCAGCCGGACGCCCGCGCGCGGCTGGCGGCCTTTGCAGACAAAACCGCAGCGCGTGTGCGGCCGACCGATTGACGGTTTAGAGCGGAATCCGATCAGATTGAACCAATCTGATCAGATTCCAAGACAAGCGAGCGTTTCAAGTTGTTGCGCCGCGCGACCAGACTGATTCAGACTGGTCGGACGACGCTCTAAGACCCGCCAACCGCGAAAGAAAAAGGGCCGCCCCACTGGGACGGCCCTTTCAATTTCGGATCCGTTAGGATTAGGCGCGTGGCTGCTCGTCGTCTTCGGCAGGGGCGTCTTCTATGATCCCTTCCTCAACGGCGGCTTCGACAGCGCCTTCAGCCAGCTCTTCGTCTTCGAAAAGTTCGGCGACGTCGAAGGCCTCTGCAGCTTCTTCTTCAGCGCGCAGTTCGGCGATGGATTTGCCCTGCGCCTGCAGTTCAGCTTCGTCCGACGAACGGGCGACGTTTAGTTCGATCGTCGCGGACACTTCAGGGTGCAGAACAACGCGCAGTTCGTGGATGCCCAGTTCTTTGACTGGCTTGTCCAGAACGATCTGGCTGCGTGCAACAGAGAACCCACCAGCGGTGGCCAGTTCCGCAATGTCGCGGCTGTTGACCGACCCGTAAAGCGAACCGGCGTCAGATGCGGACCGGATGGCGATGAACTGCTGTCCATCCATCTTGCCAGCAACTGCCTCAGCCTCTTTCTTCAGCTCAAGGTTACGCGCCTCAAGCTGCGCCTTTTCCGCTTCAAAGCGGGCCAGGTTGCCTTTGGTCGCGCGCAGCGCCTTGCCCTTGGGCAGCAGGAAGTTGCGGCCATACCCATCCTTGACGGAGACGACATCGCCCATCTGGCCAAGTTTTTCGACGCGTTCGAGAAGTACGACTTCCATTGGTCTACTCCTTATTTGATCGCGTATGGCAGCAGGGCCAGGAAGCGGGCGCGTTTGATAGCGCGCGCAAGCTCACGCTGCTTTTTCGCGGAAACGGCGGTGATGCGGCTAGGGACGATCTTGCCACGCTCAGAGATGTAGCGCTGCAGAAGTTTGACATCCTTGTAGTCGATCGCAGGAGCGTCCGAGCCCGAGAACGGGCAGGATTTCCGGCGGCGGAAGAAAGGTTTACGTGCCATTGATCAATCCTCCCGACGTGGTGGACGTGGGCCGCGGCCCCGGTTGCGTTCGTCGCGGGCGGCCTTGGCGCGGATGATCGCGCTTTCGCCTTCTTCATGCTCGTCGACCTTGATCGTCATCACGCGCATTACGTCGTCATGAAGGCGCATCAGGCGCTCCATCTCGGCGACGGCCGACGCAGGGGCGTCGGATTTCAGAAAGGCGTAATGGCCTTTGCGGTTTTTGTTGATCTTGAACGCCATCGAACGAAGGCCCCAGTATTCAAAGCCAGCGACGTCGCCGCCATTGTCCTTGAGGACCTGGGAGAAGTGTTCGATGAGGCCTTCGGCCTGCGCGTTGGAGATGTCCTGACGCGCAATGAAAACATGCTCGTAAAGAGCCATATTCATCACCATTTGCTAGCGCGCTTCAAAATACGGGGGCTATTTCCCTCGGTCCCGTATACGAGTGGCGGCGCGGTTAAAGTCTTCGAGAGACCGCGCCTTTTAGATTCGGACGCGGGATATGGCAAGGGCCTGGCTGGGCTGTGTTGTAAGAGTGCGGCTTTGCCGCGACTGGTTACGCGGTTGACGCTACATTTCACGAAACCGGCTTTGAACCTCACGCGACTGCGAGAGATAAATCGAAAGCGCGATGTAGAGGGCAAATTCGCCAAGCATGATCATCACGCCCGTCGTCCCATCGCCAAACGCACCGAAATCGATGGTTTCTATAAAACAGATGGTCGCGAGTACGGCCTACATCGTGATCGTCGCATAAGGCGTAAGCGGCCATCTGCTCAGATAACCAAAAACGAAGAGCGATCCAGTCAGAACAAGTGCGAAGAAGTGTATGAACTGCAGGCCGGTAGGGAAATTGGGGTCTTGAAGTCCAAGGTTCAGGGCGGGGAATAGATATTTCAACAACCCAAGAACGCCTCAGATGAACAGCCCGGCGGAGACGATGAAGAGCGCCTTGAAAAGAGCTCTATTCACAACCGTCAAATCCCGTAACCCGCGTGTATCCGCCTCATATCCCAATTCCCGCAGGCCCGTTGCCCAAATGCGCCAGATACTGCGCCTCATAATCAAAGCCGACCAGATCGCGAAATGCGTCCATCAGACGGCGGGTGACTGGCCCTGGCGCGCCGGCCGCGTAATCGACGCCGTTGATCGAAACCGTCGGGCAGATGCAAAGCGATGTGGAGGTAAAGAACGCCTCGTCCGCAGTCATCGCGTATTGCAAGGGCACGCTGCGTTCCTCATGCGGGATGCCGAGGTCTGCGCATAGTTCCAGCGCGATGCGGCGGGACACGCCGTCCAGCACGAAATCCGTCGGCGGGGTAATCACCACGCCGTCGCGCACGATGAAAAAGTTGCAGCCCGCGCCCTCGGCGATGTCGCCGTCAGAATTGCATAGCAGCGCCCAGGATGACGGCGCGGTGGCCGCGACCTCGCGCTGGGCGATCATCATGTTCAGGTAGTTGTTGGATTTGACGTTTGGGCTCAGCGCCTCCGCCGCGATGCGCCGGCGCGCGGCGACCTGCGCGGGTACGCCATCGCGAAAGAAGGATGCGCGGGATCTGAGGGGGAGGGGCATGGTTTCGACCACGACCGTCGCGCCATCCTGCGTCGGCTGCTCGCCATCAACGATCTTTACGCCGCCGGAAACGCGCTGCGTGACCCAGTAGTCTTCATTCTTGCCCAAAAGCGGAACATTTGCTTCGACCACCTGCATCGTCGCATCTACAAAGTCGGTTTTGGTCATGCCCGGATCAATGCGGGCGTAGTGCAGGCTGTGGAACAGGCGGTCGATATGCTGTTCCAGCCGGAACACCTTGCCGCCAAAGGTGCGCGCCGTGTCAAAGACCGCGTCGCCATAGATAAAGCCAAGATCGCGAAAGCTGAGCGCGCCTTCGCTTTCAGGCGTGATGCGTCCGTTGATGTAAACAACGCGTTCCTGGGCTTTGTCTGCGGTCATGAGAAGGCTCCGATCAATCTGAGGCGGGCGTAAGTGATCGCCCTTTGGCGCTGGGCGCCGCATAAGCGCGTCCAACCAGTTCAGTGAAAACCTCTTTTTTGGCTTGGCGCAATGACGCTGGCGCCCCCACATGGCCCAACTCGGCCCGGAACCCGACGTCGTGATGCGCTTGACAGTCCGGGCCCGGAACGAAAGGAAGGCCGAAACCAAGAAGAAAGGCATAACATGAGCACCGCTTTCGTATTCCCCGGTCAGGGCGCGCAGGCCGTCGGCATGGGCAAGGCGCTGGCTGAGACGTATACCGCCGCAGCGGCGATTTTTGAAGAAGTGGATGATGCGTTGGGCGAAAAGCTGAGCGCGCTGATCTGGGACGGCCCGATTGAAACACTGACGCTGACCGCAAATGCGCAACCTGCGCTGATGGCGACCTCGATGGCCGCGATGCGGGCGTTGGAGGCGGAAGGCGTCGCCGTCGCAGACGCCACATTCGTGGCTGGTCATTCGCTGGGCGAATATTCTGCGCTGGCGGCCGCAGACGCGCTGTCAGTGGCGGATACGGCAAAGCTCCTCCGCATTCGGGGTGAGGCGATGCAGGCGGCGGTGCCGGTGGGCGTTGGCGCCATGGCGGCGCTGCTGGGGCTGGATTTCGACACCGCCCGCGCGGTGGCGGAAGAGGCCGCGGAAGGTGATGTCTGCCAGGCCGCAAATGACAATGATCCGGGCCAGGTCGTCGTGTCGGGCCACAAGGCGGCGGTGGAACGGGCGGTTGAGATCGCCAAGACCAAAGGCGCGAAGCGGGCCATGTTGTTGCCGGTGTCTGCGCCTTTCCATTGCTCGCTGATGGCGCCCGCGGCGGAAAAGATGGCCGCTGCGCTTGCCGATGTTGCGATGAACGATCCTGTCACGCCGCTGGTCGCGAACGTGCGCGCTGCTGCCGTCACGGACGCTGGCGTCATTCGTGATCTGCTGGTTGAGCAGGTTACCGGGTCTGTCCGCTGGCGTGAAAGCGTCGCTTATATGGCTGGCGAAGGTGTGACCGGACTGGTCGAAATTGGCGCTGGTAAGGCGGTAAGCGGCATGGCCCGTCGGATCGACAAATCGCTGACCTGCGCCAATGTCGGCGCGCCGGACGACGTCGCCAAAGCTGTTGCTGCAATCAAGGGATGAGACATGTTTGATCTTTCAGGTAAGAATGCGCTGGTCACCGGCGCATCGGGCGGCATTGGCGGCGACATCGCGCGCCAGCTTCACGCCCAGGGCGCCACAGTGGCCTTGTCCGGCACGCGCACCGAACCGTTGGAGGCGTTGGCGGCCGAACTCGGCGAACGCGCCTATGTCACGCCCTGCAACCTGTCTGACGGGGACGCAGTTGACGCGCTGCCGAAACAGGCGGCGGAGGCGATGGGATCGGTGGATATTCTGATCAACAACGCCGGCCTGACCCGCGATAACCTGTTCATGCGGATGAACGTCGACGAATGGGAACAGGTAATCAACGTGAACCTGACCGCATCTTTCCGCCTGTCGAAAGCGGTGCTGCGCGGCATGATGAAGGCGCGATGGGGCCGGATCATCGGCGTCACATCCGTCGTTGGCGTCACTGGCAACCCGGGGCAGGGCAACTATGCTGCGTCGAAAGCTGGCATGATCGGCATGACCAAATCACTGGCCGCTGAGGTTGCAAGTCGCGGCGTTACCGCGAACTGCATTGCGCCTGGCTTTATCAGAACTGCGATGACGGATGCGTTGACCGAAGATCAGCAGGCCAAGATCCTGCCGGCGATCCCGGCTGGCCGGATGGGCGAGGCGGGCGAAATCGCAGCCGCCGCAGTGTACCTCGCCAGTAACGAGGCTGCTTACGTGACCGGACAGACCCTGCACGTGAATGGCGGCATGGCGATGATCTAGAGCGTTTTCGGATCAATCCGGCTCGCCGGATTAATCGGGAAACGCAACCTGCGCCAACGGTTCTTTTCTTGGTTTCGGGCCAGTCTGATTCAAACTGGTCCCAAACCACCATAACAGATTAATCCACCGCGCGTTGCATGGAATGGTAAATCCTGATTTGCCATTCCCAAGCTTTGTGATAAGCAACGCGCGCGCTCGGCGGATCAAACAGAATCCCGCACAGAGCAAGGAATTCATCAGTCGGTGTGGCAATGACCCGCTGGCTGGGGGACGGCAGAAAACAGAGGCCCCGGCCTGTAGAAAAGGAAAAATCCATGAGCGACATCGCGGACCGCGTCAAAAAGATCGTCGTTGAGCATCTTGGCGTTGAAGAAGAAAAGGTCACCGAAAAAGCCAGCTTTATCGATGACCTCGGCGCAGACAGCCTCGACACGGTCGAGCTGGTCATGGCTTTCGAAGAAGAATTTGGCATCGAAATCCCAGACGACGCCGCCGAAACGATCCAGACGTTCGGCGATGCGGTTAAATTCATCACGGAGAACGCCGATAGCTGATGCGGGCGATTTTCTGAAATGACAATCAGCGCCCAGGTCTATCCGGGCGCTGTTTTTTTATCTGCGGCGGCGGTATGTTTGCGCGCGGCGAAGCAAAGATGGATGCACAGCGATGAGACGAGTGGTTGTCACTGGCCTTGGAATGCTATCCCCCCTTGCATGTGGGGTGGAACAAACGTGGAAACGTCTGATTGCAGGCGAATCCGGCGCCGGCCCGATCAAGCATTTCGACGCGTCTGGCCTGCCGTGCCAGATTGCATGTGAAATTCCGTTGGAAGGCGAAGACGCCTTTATCGCCGACGACTGGGTTCCCGCAAAGGACCAGCGCAAGATTGACCGCTTTATCACTTATGCGCTTGTCGCCGCGGACCAGGCCATCGCAGACGCTGGCTGGGCGGACGCGTCCGAGGCGGAAAAACTGCGCACAGGCGTCATGATTGGCTCGGGCATCGGTGGAATTGAAACCATTGCGGAAACCGCCGTTACATTGAAAGAACGTGGCCCGCGTCGTGTGTCGCCGTTCTTTATCCCGTCTGCGTTGATCAACCTCTGCTCTGGCCAGGTGTCGATCAAGCATGGCTTCAAGGGCCCGAACCATGCCGTGGTCACTGCATGTTCCACCGGCGCTCACGCCATTGGCGACGCTGCACGGCTGGTTAAGTACGGCGACGCTGACGTCATGATCGCCGGCGGTGCGGAAAGCCCTGTCTGCGAGATTTCCGTGGCGGGCTTCAGCGCCTGCAAGGCGCTTTCCACTGGCTACAATGATGCGCCCGCAACGGCGTCGCGCCCCTATGACAAGGGCCGCGACGGTTTCGTCATGGGCGAAGGCGCCGGCGTGGTTGTGCTGGAAGAGTACGAGCACGCCAAGGCGCGCGGCGCCAAGATCTATGGCGAAGTTCTGGGTTATGGCCTCAGCGGCGACGCCTACCACATCACATCCCCCGCGCCGGATGGCGACGGCGGGTTCCGGTCGATGTCTGCTGCGTTGGCGAGCTCCGGCCTCAGCGCCGGTGACATTGACTACGTAAACGCGCACGGCACCTCGACCCCGCTGGGCGATGAGATTGAACTGCGCGCCGTCACCAAACTGCTGGATGGTCACGAAGACGGGGTGACGATGTCGTCAACCAAGTCCGCGATCGGCCACCTTTTAGGCGCAGCAGGTGCGGTTGAGGCAATCTTCTGCATCCTGGCCATGCGCGATGGCGTCGCGCCGCCGACGCTGAACCTGACGGATCCGTCCGTTGAAACCGGGTTGGATCTGGCACCGCTGACGGCGGTGAAGCGCGAAATCAATGTCGCGTTGTCAAACTCATTCGGGTTCGGCGGCACGAATGCGTCGCTGATCATGGGTAAGGTCTGATCCCTTGAAGCACTTCGCCGCAAATGCGCTGACGCTGTTAATCGTCGGTCTGTTCGCGGTGGCCGGTTATGTGTTTTGGGCCATGCAGCAGTGGTCCGCCGTAGGCCCGCTGGAAGCGCCGCAGCGCTTTGTCGTCGCCAGTGGTGCCAGCCTTCAATCTGCCTCCACTGCGTTAGAGGTGGAAGGCGTGATCACCGACGCCTCCATCTTTCGCATGGGGGCGCGGTTCGAAAAGGCGGCGACGCTGCTGAAAGCTGGCGAATACGAAATCCCACCTTCCGCGTCGATGGAGGAGGTGCTGGGCATCATCGTGTCTGGCAGATCCATCCAGTACAAGATCACCATCGCCGAAGGCCTGACCAGCTGGGAAGTTG
>CBFHXH010000155.1:0-7974 GCA_965659735.1 uncultured Pikeienuella sp. | reverse complement strand
GGGAACGCGCCGCCCAATCCGCATTGAAAACAATAGGGGGAGGGCGACATGGCCAAAGATCCGGCGCCCGCAAAGACCGAGGACCTGACGGAGGCAGAGGTAAACTCCATCCGCGATCAGAACCTCGTCGACAAGCGTCGCAACCAGATCCTGGACGGCGCTTTGGCTCTGTTTCTGGAAAAGGGGTTCGCCTCGACCACGATCAGGGACATCTGCGCCCGGTCTGGGGTCAACCAAGCGTCTCTTTATGACTATGTCGCCAACAAGCAGGACATCCTGCGCCGATCGATGAACCGCGTCTGGTTCCGCCGCAAGGGCGGCACGCTCGGCGAACAGATGGCGACCGCCGAAGCAGACGAAGCTTTCGAGGCCGCTGTCATGGCCTATTACCGCAATGAATGGACCCGCAACCGCGATGGCATTCTTCTCGCTTATCGCGCCGTGCCCCACCTGACCGCCGAAGACCGCGCAACACTGCGTGATCGTGAAGAGCGGGTGATGGAGAGTTTGGCCGATAACATCCGCGATCACTGCGGGTTGGATGCGGATGACAAACGCCCACTGGTCATCGCAAACATGCTGATCTTCATGCACGCCTTTGGCCCCTTTCGCGACTGGTTGACCCGCAATATCGACGAAGAAGTGGTTGAACGAACCGTCGCCCAGGCCATCAAGGCAATCATTCGCGATCTGGCGAAACACGAGGCTTGAACGCCGTAGCCGGAATGTGCCGCAAGTGTGAAGCCGGCAAAGGTTTCACGCGTGAAACCACGTATATCCTATTGATTTTATAATGTTTTAAGGTTTTCTAAACTTCTGTTTTCAAGCGCGTTTCACACCGCTATGCGTTATCAAGGACCACATTTCTTATCCACGTGTTCCGGCCTGATTTATCGAACTGGCGATGCCATGTAGGGCATGCGCAAACTCATGCGGGGTTTCGACCGGCCCGCGAACTGCAAGGTCATAGTTAATCACCAATTCGTCTTCGCCGCAGTGCGTGGCGTTCAGCGACGCGGGGAATTTCGTCATGTTGATGGAAATCGCCAGGTCGACCTCGCCGTCGTTCAGCATATCCGCAAGGCTCTGGCGCGGCGCCAGGCGTGCAATGCGAAACTCGGCGTTTGGCGCTGCGTGTCTAAGATAATTGAAAACTGTTCTCATCCGCAACATCAACGCAGGCGTTGGGATTGCTATGATGATCGGGGTTGTGTCACGCGCGGCGTCATAATCGGCGGACGCCACCAACCCTTCGATATTCACCAGGATTTCCTGTACCTTAGGCGCAGTCTCAAGCGCCACAGCGGTCGGGATAATCCCGCGCCCGACCTTGACGAACAACTGGTCGCCGACTGCCGCGCGCATCTTATCGATCGTATGACTTATGGTGGATTGGTTCAGATCGAAAATATCAGCTGTTCTACTGATCGACCGCGTTTCGCAGACAGACAGAAAGACCCGCAACGTATGCCAATCAAGGCGGAATATATCGAATTTTTCCATAGATATTTTATGAGCCATCGATTGATTGCAATCAATCAGAGCCCTGATGTTATCTCGTGTAATATTGGGGTAAATGATCTTGCTGGAAGTAGAGAGGTCGCGCGAAGCGCGTCGCAAAGAGCTGGGTGCACTGCGTATGATGTTGACTTATGCGACTGAAAGCGCTGATGAAATCGGTGCGCTGCGGCTGGCGAAGGTGCTGCGTGAAGCCTGCGAACTGGCGGCCATAGAAGATGGTGAGATGGCACCTAATCGCCTGCTGAACTAAAGCCGCCTACCACCTCGATCATGCTACAAGCCATAGACGCGGCGCGCTGTGCCGCTGAACAGCACATCTTTGTCCGCCTCTGATCGGTCCGCGACCAGCTTCTTCATCGCATTCCAATAGACACGATAGCCGACCGACACCCGATCAACCGGGAAATTACTTTCGAACATGCAGCGATCCGCGCCAAAGATCGCAAGCGCATGCTCGTACCATTTCGCCTGATCCTCCAGCAGCTGATCCGATGTCGGTGGAAGGTCGCGATCTATATAGCCAAAACCGTTATCCGCCATCGCAAGCCCGCCAAGTTTTGCGTGCACGTTCGGCAGTTCGGCGATGGCGGCGATGTCGTCTTTCCACTTCGCAAAAATCTCTTCACGCCGGCCCGCATAGACGCCGACGCCCAAGGGCGTGCCAAAATGGTCGAGGATCATCGTCGTGTCCGGGCAGGCCTCCGCCAGATCGCGATATTCCTCCAGCTGGTGATGGTAGAGCCAGGTGTCATAGGTCAGCCCCCGCTCGCCCAGGCGCTGAACACCCTGCCGAAACGCGTCGCTTTGGCTGAGGCCACTCTCCCCCCGCCCAGGGATCATCAGGGCGCCGGGATCTTCAACCTCCAGGCTCAGCGAATGGCGTATCCCTTTGAAGAGGTCGCCGCCCGCCGCGGCATGGGCGTCGAGCACCTCATCGAGGGCTGGGTGGGCCAGATGGGCGTGGGCGATGTGGCCGATCAGTTGGGCCTTATCCGGATGCTGCGCCGCAAGCGCCGCCTGCCCCGCGACGTATTCCGTTTCCCCTACAGGTTTCAAATGATCTGACCCTTCCTCTCGCCAGTTCATTCTGCATTCGATGAAAACCGTTCCAGTGACGTTGTGGCCGTCGCCCGTGTCTTCCCATAGTTGTGGCATCTCATAAACGCTGCCGCCCCGGTCCCACAGGTGATGGTGGGGATCGATGATTTCCCGATCAGGTTCCACCACGTCTTCGACCACCTGCCCCAGCCAGGTGTCGCGATGCGCCATATCCTTGATCCATTCGCGGTAATCCCGTGCCATGATTTATCCTTTCAGTTTAATCGGGCGCATCAGCCCTTCCTGTGCGACGCTAACCGCCAACCGCCCGTCCTGAGTGTAGATAGATCCACGGTTGAAGGCCCGCGCCCCCCCGGTGAAAGGTGCGTCCATGGAGTAGAGGTGCCATTCGTCGATCTTCAGCGCACCGTGGAACCACATCGCATGATCCAGTGACGCGCCCATCATGTGACCCAAAGTCCAGCTGAGCCCATGGGGCCGCCCTCCGGATGACAAAAGCCCCATGTCAGACGCATAGGCCAGCGCGCAGTGGTGCACCGCCGGATCATCCGGAAGCGGGCCAACCGCTCTGATCCACGCGAGGTTGGCGTCGGGTTTCGGCGTCGGGCGAAGGGGGTGTTGCGGGTCGACTTCGCGCACTTCGATCAGACGGTCCCGTAGAAAGTCGCGTTCCTTGCGATCCGGGTCTTCGGCCATCGCCTCGCGGTGAAATTCGATCCGGTCACGCACGTCGCCCGGCGGCGGGGCGGCGGGCATATCATGCTGATAATCCCAACCGTCCTCATCCACGTGGAAACTGGTGGACATGTTGAAGATTTGCCGCCCGTTCTGGATCGCGACGATCCGGCGAGTGGTGAAGCTGCCGCCATCACGGGCGCGGTCCACTTCGTAGATGATCGGCATGTTCGGGTCGCCCGCCCGCATGAAATAGGCGTGCAGCGAATGGCAGAGCCGCCCGTCTACGGTCTTGTAAGCCGCCGCAAGGGACTGGGCGATGACGAGGCCGCCAAATGCGCGCGTATTCGTGGGCCCGCCTTCGTGCTGACCGCGGAAGAGGTTTATTTCAATGGGTTCCACATCCAGCAGTTTCTGGATGGTGATCTCTTCGGTCATGCGGGGCCTCTCGGTTCATGCGCGTCGCTGGAACCGTCGCATGACCTCAGCCGTCCGGCAAGGCGCGGCGACGCGTCAGCCAGGTTTCCGCCCGAAGAAGATCTTTTCCGCCCGCGCCAGTCCGTGCAGCCGCACCGATGGTTCAACGGCGATGAACTCGGAATATTCCAGGCCAGCCGCTTCGATCCGCTTTTGAATATCCCGGCCATACCAGCGCCGGTGATCCGGGTCGGACATGACCAGCGCCTTGATTTCTGGGTCGTCAAACCCTGGATCTTCAAAACTGGTGCGCCAACCTTCGATCATCGGCACCGTGATGACGGCCAGACCGCCCGGGCGAAGAATGCGGGCCATTTCGGCCAGCGCTTTCTGGTCGTCGACATGTTCCAATACATGGTTGGCGATGACCATGTCGTGGCTTTCATCGGGCTGATCAATCGCCTCGATGTTCAGTTGCAGATCGAACTGGTCGTTGATGTCGGCGGTCACATAGCTGTCACATGCGTCGCGCAGCGCCGGCACAAGGCAGGGTTCCGCCGCAAAATGCAGGATCGATCCGATATGGAACGGCGCGCCGGCCTGTTCCAGCCACAAAACGAACAGGCGGTGGCGCGAACGGCTGTCGCAGGACGGGCACCAGACATCGACTTTGTGGCGCACGGGGCTGAATAACCCTTCATAGCCACAGATCGGACACGTGCGCGGCATCAGGCCCCTTGACACGTGCTCAAAATGGCGCAGCGCCTTTTCGCGGCGCTGCTGGATGATGTCGTCAATTTCGTCCTGGCTGCGCCAGCCATTCATCGTGGCGTCGTCATGGACGCCGGGGCTGAGCGCGGCGTGCGGGGAAGCGGGTGTTTTCATGGGCAGAGAGCACTCCTTAGTCCTGTCTCAAGTCAATACCCGAACTGCGCAGAATGTGCGCAAACGCAGGTGACCAAAGTCTGCTCGGCGCCCCCACGTCTGATCTCGCGCCAGATCGGCGGCGAGGATATACATGGGGATGCGCGTTACGAATTGAAAGAGATGCCGCCATGCTGGAAACCCCGATCGCCCTGCCCTGCGGCGCCGTCCTGTCCAACCGGCTCGCCAAGGCCGCACTGACCGAGCGCATCGCAGTCGGCCGGATGGAGGCGAATGAGGCGCATGAAAACCTATATCGTCGGTGGTCGCATTCGGGCGCTGGGCTGATCATCACCGGCAATGTGATCCCGGACAGAATGCACCCCGAAGCCGCAGGCAACGTGGCGCTGGACGCAGAATCTGACCTAAACGCCCTGCGTCAGTATGCGAAAGCCGGGACTGAGGCGGGAAATCACCTCTGGATGCAAATCAGCCACGCCGGGCGGCAGACGCCGGGCGCGGTTAACCCCGCGCCACACGCGCCGAGCGCAGTGCCGATGGTGCTGAAACACGGCGACCACGGCGATCCGGTTGCGATGACCGAAGATCAGATCAGAGCCACCATCGAAGGGTTCGCCTTCGCCGCTGCCAAGGCGAAAGAGGTCGGCTTCACCGGCGTTCAGATACACGGCGCGCACGGCTATCTGATCAGTCAGTTCCTAAACCCGCGCGTTAACAAACGCGAAGATCAATGGGGCGGTCCGCTGGAAAATCGCGCCCGTCTGGCGCTTGAGATCGTGCGCGAGGTCCGCGCCGCTGTCAGACATAACTTCCCGGTGTCGGTCAAGCTGAACTCCACCGATTTTCAGTCCGATGGCTTTACACTGGATGATTGCGTCGCTGTTGTTCAGTGGCTGGAGAATAACGGCGTGGACCTTTTGGAGGTGTCTGGCGGCAATTATGAAACCCCTGCGATGATCATGGGCCAGCGGGGCGACGCGCCTGTGGTCAAGGAAAGCACGAAGATCCGCGAGGCGTTCTTTATCGACTACGCCGCTCTCCTCCGCGAGCATTCCGACATCCCGATGATGGTCACCGGAGGCTTTCGCACCCACGCCGCGATGCGGGAGGCGCTGGAGGTCGACGCCGCCGACGTCATCGGCCTTGGCCGCACGCTGATCTCGGAACCTGACCTGCCTGCCCGCATCCTGTCCGAACAAGCCAACGCGCTGGATGTTGAGGCAACAATCACCCCCCCTTTCGCCCGCATGCCGTGGTACTATGCCCAACTGCAGCGCATGGGCCGGGGCGAAGCGCCGGATCTGTCGCTGACAGGTGAGGCCGCATTGGCGGAATTTCAGGCGCAAGAGGCCGCAACGCTGGCCACACTGAAAGGATAGAGGATGGACTATTTCCTGACAGAAGATCAGCGCGACCTCATGGCGGGGCTCGAAAAAACGCTGGAGCCCTATGACGACGCCTATTGGCTGGAGCATGACCGCAGCGGTGAGTTCCCCGAAGATTTCTACCAGACCATGGCGCAGGGCGGCTGGCTGGGGATCGCGACGCCCGAAGAAATGGGCGGCGGCGGACTTGGCGTAATCGAAGCATCGCTGATGATGGAGGTTGTTGCCAAGAAAGGCGGCATGACCGCCGCATCAGCGCTGCATGTGAACATCTTCGGGCCTGGTTCGTTGATGAAGCACGCCTCCGAAGAACAACGTCGCCGTTGGCTGCCGCCTCTGCTGTCGGGCGAGCAACGGATGTGCTTTGGGGTGACAGAGGCGAATGTCGGCCTCGACACTACGCGCCTGAAAACCCGCGCGGTGAAAGACGGCAACAAGTACGTCGTCAACGGCGCAAAATGCTGGACGACGACGGCGCAGGTTTCCGACAAGATCATGCTGCTTGCACGGACGGACGAACGGGACGACAAGAACCCCGCAGGCGGGTTGTCGATGTTCTACACCGACCTGGATCGCTCCGCGGTCGATGTGCGCCGGATCGAGAAGATGGGCCGCCATGCCGTCGACACCAATGAGCTGTTCATCACCGATCTCGAAGTGCCGCCAGAGGATCTGGTGGGCGAAGAAGGCATGGGCTTTCGCTACATCATCGACAGCCTGAACCCGGAACGCATTCTGGTCGCCATCGAGGCGATTGGCATTGCGACCTCGGCGCTGGAACGGGCCGTCGCCTACGCCAAGGACCGTGTGGTTTTCGAACGCCCCATCGGAATGAACCAGTCGATCCAGCATCCTCTGGCAGATGGCTGGGCGCGGCTGGAGGCGGCGCGTTTGCTTTGTCTGAAAGCCGCAGCCCTGTTTGACGCGGGACAGCCATGTGGGGTGGAGGCGAACGCCGCCAAGTACCTGGCCGCCGAAACCGGCATGGACGTCGTGCGCACCGCGATGGCGACCCATGGCGGCATGGGATATGCGCGGGAATTTCATATCGAGCGTTATTTCCGCGAAATGGCGATCCCCTATCTGGTGCCGGTCTCGCAGCAGCTTGCGCTGTGTTTTGTCGCTGAACGCGGCCTTGGCCTGCCGAAATCGTACTAGTGCCAGATCGCATCACCTTCATCGGGCTTGGCGTAATGGGCGAGGCGATGTGCGGGAACCTTGCGCGTCGCGGCGACTGGTCCGTGTTGGCTTATGACCTGAAATCAGAGCCGCTGGCGCGACTGGCGGCCGACGGCGTGCGATCGGCCGCCTCGCTGGACGACGCGGCAAAGTCTGATTTCATCATCACCTGCCTGCCCGGCGGCGACCACGTTCGCGCGCTGGTGTTGGATGGCGGTCTTCTCCAAAAGATGAAACCAGGCGCCGTGCTGGTCGATATGTCCACGTCCCAGCCCGCCCTGATGCGCGAGGTTGCCGAGGCCGCCACTGCAAAGGGCGTCGATTTCGCCGACGCTCCCATCGCCCGGACACGAGAGGCGGCGGCGACCGGCACGCTCGCCATCATGGTTGGCGCTTCGAACGAAACCTTCGCGCGGATCAAACCGGTGATGGAGACGATTGGATCCGACATCATGCATTGCGGTGAGGTTGGAACCGGCCAGATCGTCAAGATCATGAACAACATGGTTCTGTTCCAGACTGTCGCCGCGCTGAACGAAGCCATCGAGATGGCCGAAGGCGCCGGCATGGATGGTCAGGCTTTGTTCGACGCCCTCACCAAAGGATCAGCTGACAGTTTCGCACTGAGAAACCACGGAATGAAATCCGTAGCCCCGCACATCTATCCCAGCCCCGCCTTTTCGGTCGATTACGCGGCGAAGGATTTGCGATATGCGCTTGAGTTGGCGAACGAAACTGGCGTTGACGCCGCTGGCGCCCGCAATGTAGCACGCCTTTTTCAGGCGGCGCAGGCTGCGGGAGATGGCGACAAATACTGGCCCGTAATCCGGGAAACCCTTAAGAAGGACGATTG
>CBFHXH010000154.1:0-8215 GCA_965659735.1 uncultured Pikeienuella sp. | reverse complement strand
TTTCGGCCGGTCGGCGCCCCCTTGGACGTCCTCCCGCGTGGTTCTGTGAAGATATATCCCTGAACGCGCCTCCCAGAACCAATGGAAGCCCGCCCTTCGGACGTGATCGTCGCGATTTCGCCGCCCGCTGTCTGGGGCGAAGGGGTGCGCGAACAAACCCTTTCAGAATGCAAAAACGCGCCCACTAAGGGGCGCGTCCTGCTGCCGCTTAACTTAGCGACGAATGCCGAGCCGTTTGATGAGGTCTTTGTAGCGATCCTCATTTTTCGACCGGGTGTAATCCAGCAGCTTACGACGCGTGCTGACCATTTTCAGCAGGCCGCGGCGGCTGTGATTGTCTTTCTTGTTCGACTTGAAGTGCTCGGTCAGCGTATTGATCCGGTCAGTCAGGATCGCGATCTGCACTTCGGGGGAACCGGTGTCGCCCTTTTTGGTGGCGTATTCCTTGATCAGTTCCGCTTTACGCTCTGGCGTGATCGACATCGTGTTTCTCCTTTGGTCAGAGAGGGCTTGCACCCTGTTAAAATGCCGCCCCATTGGCCCAAGCCGGGATGTCGTCCAGCAGAGGTCAGGAAAGGCGGTTTGCCCGAAAGCCTCAGGCGCGCGGCTTATCGCGGGTTTTCGCCAGAATTACCAGCAGAAAATCACCCGTTCCCCTGTTCCAGCCGGTGCTGTTTACGCGCATGTCGCCAGATTTAGAGAGCGAAGGGAATGGACGGAAAAATGAACCATGGCGTCGCGATGCCGCTAAACAGCAAATTGATCAAAAAGAAAAGCACGATCATACCCGCCGCGCGCTGCACGCGCTTGGGCTGAACCAGCAGCCAGTTGTGCCATTTATCCGCACGACGGCCGACTTTGGAAAACGCGTCTTCTTCACGAATGCTGATACGTTCCGGCGCTTCATCTTCGGGTGGGGCGTTGCGGCGGGTGATGTTGATTGAAAAGGCCTCGACCGGTTCTTCGATCGATTTGACCTTTTGCGCCCCCATTTCCTGAAAGCTGACTGCAAGCTGTTTATGGGCGAAATCATGCACGGCGCCGGACACAACGACGCCGCCGGGCTGGGCCAGTTCCTGCAAGCGGGCGGCGACGTTGACGCCATCGCCATAGATGTCTTCGCCGTCGATCATCACATCACCCAGGTTCACGCCGATGCGGAACTGAAGGCGGCTGTGTTTTTCGACCAGGGCGTTTTCGGTTTCCAGCGCTTCCTGCACTTCGACCGCGCAGCGCACCGCTTCGACCACGCTGGCGAATTCAGCGATGATGGAGTCACCCCAGGTGTTCACCTGGCGGCCGTCATGTTTTTCGAAAAGGTCGCCAATAATCTCGCGGCGTCGGCGGAGCGACGCCATGGCGGCGTCTTCATCCGCCTCCATCAACTTGCCAAAAGCAACGCCGTCCGCGCAGAATATCGTTGTCAGTTTGCGTTTCACGGCAAAGCTCTCCCGCCTCTGAAACTTATAATGGCGATCGGGCGCGTCATTTCCAAGACCTCAATGTAAATGATATTAACATATCATTCCTGATCCTCGAACCTAAAGACGCGTTTCAGCTTTGGCGGCGCGGCGCCGTCACGTTCAACAATGGCGAGCGGCGTATCCTGATACGACAACCAATAGACCGGCGCGTCAATCGCGGGAACAGCCGAATTGTCGCCATGATCGATGCGGGCGGCCAGACTGTCAGGCAGATCAAAAACGGGGACGTCGCCCATCCCGGCTTCGACCAGTTGCAAATGATCGTCGCGATCCGCGTCATCTTTCAGCGCTTCAAGCGCTTCAAAGCTGAGCCCGCCCTCAAGGTCAAACCCACCCGACGCCAGCCGCCGCAGCGAAGCGACATGCCCATTGCAGCCCAGCGCGGCGCCCAGATCACGGGCGATGGAGCGGACATACCCGCCCTTGCCGCAGACCATCGCAATGACGGCGTGGTCGGCGTCGATCACCTCAAGCAGCTCAAGCCGATGGACGGTCAGTGGACGCGCCTTCAGTTCAGCCGTATCGCCGCGCCGGGCGATATCATAGGCGCGTTCGCCATCCACCTTGACGGCGGAAAACAGCGGCGGCGTTTGCATGATCTCACCCCTGAAAGCGGGCAGCACCGCTTCAATCGCGGCAGCGTCGGGCCGCAGATCGCTGGTGGCGCAAATCTTGCCTTCGCGATCGTCGCTGGTTGTCGCCTGCCCCCAGCGGACGGTGAAATGATAGGTCTTCAGCCCGTCCTGAGCATAGGGAACCGTCTTGGTCGCCTCGCCGAATGCAACCGCCAGCAGCCCTGTTGCGAAGGGATCGAGCGTACCCGCATGCCCCGCCTTCTGCGCGTCGAACGCCCAGCGCGCGCGGCCCACAACCTGGGTGGAGGTGACGCCTTCGGGTTTGTCGACAACCAGCCAGCCATGAACCGGCCGGCCGCCTTTTCTGCGGCGCCCCATGTCAGAGGTCCCGCTTGACCCCGGGCTCGCTCAGCAGGCGGCGTGTTTCATCGAACTGGTCGAAGGTTTCATCCAGGCGAAACCGCAGGTCCGGCGTGAACTTCAACGCGGTCTGCTTGCCGAGTTGGCGACGCAATTCGCCCTTGGCGCGGGCGAGCGCCTTGATGATCTCTGGCCCGTTCGCACCACCCAGCGGCATAACATAGGCGGTCGCAATCTTCAGATCGGATGACGGCCGCACCTCGGTCACGGTAATGGAGACACCGTCCAGTTCAGGTTCGTGCGTCTCGCCCCGTATCAACGCCTCGGACAGGGCGCGGCGGATCACCTCGCCCACGCGCAGCTGGCGTTGGGTTGGACCTGCTTCTGATTCAAATCTCTTCTTAGCCACAATCGGCTCCTTAACGGCAAAGAGCGGACCAAAAGTCCGCTCTTCCCTCTCAACTCAAACTCGCGAAAGTTACAGCGTGCGTTCGATTTCTTCCGTCTCGAAGATCTCGATGACGTCGCCTTCGCGGATGTCTTCGTAGTTCTCAAAGGCCATGCCGCATTCCTGACTGACCTGAACCTCTTTCACTTCGTCCTTGAAGCGCTTTAGCGTTTTCAGCGTGCCTTCGTGGATCACGACGTTGTCGCGCAGCAAGCGAACACCGGCTGAACGACGCGCCACCCCTTCGGTGACCTCGCAACCCGCAATCTTGCCGACGCCGGTGATCTTGAAGACCTCTTTGATCTTCGCGTAGCCGATGAAGGTTTCCTTGACCTCGGCGCTGAGCAGACCCGACGCCGCCGCTTTCACATCGTCCACAAGGTCGTAGATGATGGAATAGTAGCGGATCTCAACGCCCTTTTGCTGCGCCGCGTTGCGGGCAGGCGCGTTGGCGCGGACGTTGAAGCCGATGACCGGGGCGCCAGACGCCTCCGCCAGCGTTATGTCGCTTTCCGTGATGGCGCCGACGCCGCTGTGCAGCACGCGCACCTTCACTTCGTCGTTGCCCAGCTTTTCCATCGCCTGAACGATGGCTTCGGCGGAACCCTGCACGTCGGATTTGACCAGGATCGGCAGCTCCTTGACGTCTGCATCCGCCTTGGCCTGCGCCAACAACTGATCCAGCGACGTGCCAGCGCCGATATTGGCCATTTTTTCCTTGGCTTTACGCTGACGATAATCAGCGATCTCACGCGCTTCGTTTTCGTCAGCGACAACGTTCAGAACGTCGCCAGCCTGCGGTGTGCCGTTCAGGCCCAGAACCTCAACCGGGATCGACGGACCCGCTTCCTTGACGCGGTCGCCCTGATCGTTGATCAGCGCGCGAACCTTGCCCCACTGTTCGCCGACGACAAAGATATCGCCTGTGCGCAGGGTGCCCTTCTGCACCAGAACGGTTGCAACAGGGCCGCGGCCAACATCCAGCTGCGCCTCGATCACGGCGCCTTCTGCGGCCCGGTCGGGGTTTGCCTTCAGGTCCATCAGTTCGGCCTGCAGAACGACGTTTTCGATAAGCGTGTCCAGACCTTGACGGGTGACTGCTGACACTTCCACATCCAGCACTTCACCCGACATCGCTTCGACGATGACGTTGTGCTGCAGAAGGTCTGTGCGCACCTTCTGCGGGTTGGCGGCCTCAAGGTCCATTTTGTTGATCGCGATGATCATTGGCACTTCAGCGGCCTGAGCGTGGTTAATCGCTTCGACCGTCTGCGGCATAACCTGGTCGTCAGCAGCAACGACGAGAATGACAATGTCTGTCACCTGGGCGCCGCGGGCGCGCATGGACGTAAACGCGGCGTGGCCGGGCGTGTCGAGGAAGGTAATTTTCTGACCGCCATCCGTCGTGATCTGGTAGGCGCCGATGTGCTGCGTGATGCCGCCAGCTTCGCCGGACACAACATTGGTCTTGCGCAGGGCGTCGAGGACCGAGGTCTTGCCGTGGTCAACATGGCCCATGACCGTGACGACCGGCGCACGAGGCAAAAGATCTTCTTCGCTGTCGACGGTGGTGGTGATGGCGTCTTCGACGTCAGCTTCGGACACACGGCTGACCTTGTGGCCGAATTCTTCGACCAGCAGCTCTGCAGTGTCAGCGTCGATCGACTGGTTCTGCGTGGCCATGATGTCGTTTTTCATCAAGGCCTTGATTACGTCGGCGACGCGTTCCGCCATACGGTTGGCGAGTTCCTGCACCGTGATGGCGTCGGGAATGATCACGTCGCGCACGACCTTTTCACGTTCAACCGTGCCGGTCATCTTACGCTTTTCGCGTTCCTGACGACGGCGCATCGAAGCGAGCGAGCGCTGGCGGCCATCGCCGCCGCCCGTCGCCTGGCTAATCGTCAGCTTGCCAGACCGGCGACGGTCATTGCCGCCTTTCGGCTGGCGCGGTTGCTGTTCAGGCCGTTTGGCGGCAGGCGTCGGTGCGCCGCCAACCTTGCGGCGTGGACCGCGATCTTCGTCCGACGGCGGCGCAGCGGCGGGATCCGGCGCTGCGGCTGCGGCTGCCGGTTTCGCCCGCGCTGCGGCCTCGGCCTTTTTCCTGGCTTCGGCGGCGGCCTTTTCCTTTTCAAGGCGTTCGGCTTCTTCCCGTTCTTTGCGGATTTTTTCTTCTTCTTCGAGGCGTTTCGCCTCGTCAATTTCAGCCCGGCGCCGATTGCGTTCTTCTTCGCGCTTGCGCTCTTCTTCCGCCTGGGCGGCCTTGCGGCTGGTTTCGTTCGCCTTGGCCGCCTGCAGCGCTTTCATCCGACGCTCATATTCCTCCTTCGAGAGGGATTTGAGCATGTTGGGCTTGCCCCCATCACGGCCGCGCGACTGAGACTGCCGTGGGGGGCGCTGACCTTCGGCCTTTGGCTTTTCCGCTGGTGCGGCAGGCGCAGCAGGCTTGGCTGCGGCCTGCTTTGGCGCAGGGGCAGCCGCAGGCGTCTGCCCGGGCATGACGATGCGCTTGCGTTTCTTTTCCACGACAACCGACTTGGACCGGCCATGACTAAAGCTCTGACGCACGCGGCTCGTCTCCGTGCCGCCTCCACGCAAGCTCAGCGTCTTGCCTTTGCCGTCATTGCTGTCAGAATCGCTCATTCATTACCTACTTCCGATGACGGATCGTATCCGCCCATTGCATCCAGTCGCCCGATGGCTCCATCGCGCGACGCTCCTTAACCCGACTGGCGAAATCCGTCCAGTCGCCTCGCCTCTCTTAAGACGCGATCTGTGGCGCCGCCGACATTAAGTGCGGCATGTACCACCGAATCGCGGCCAAAGGCCAACCCCAGTTCATCGGCGGTCAGAACGGCGATGATCGCCGCTTCGCCCGCCAAGGCGACCAATTTGCTCCGACCGTCCTCTGATCCGTCCGAGGCCGCCAGTAGCGCGGCGACGCCGCCCTGTTTCAACCGCGCCTTGACCTTTTCAAAGCCATTGACCGCCAGCCCCGCCTTGCGGGTCAGACTAACCGCTTCGATCAGACGTTTGGCGAGCAGCGCCTCCAACTGGTCGGGCAGATCATCGCTGACCTCCACCGGTTGCTTGAAGCCCCGGCTGAACAGCCGCTTCTTCGCCGCCAGCGCCGCTGCGTCACGGGTTGCCGACAACCACGCGCCGCGGCCTTGCAGGCGTTCCGCCAGATCGGGCGTCAGGAGGCCTTCGGGATCCAACACAAAACGGATCATCCCCGTCGTCTCATCCGAGACGCCGGTTGCGATGCAACGCCGTTCAGGCGCCTCTCGCGTTTTTGGCTGTCCGCCGCGGGTCATCTACCGACCTCTGGATCCCACACACGCGGATCATCCGCGTGCGGGCTCCGCTGCTGCGGGGTCAGCGGCGATCTCTTCGCCGTCTTCAACCGCGCCTTCTTCCATAGGGATTGGGTTGCCGTCTTCGTCCAGTTCTTCAACTATGATCTCGCTTGGGTCGATAATGCCCAGCGCAACACGCGCGGTCATCACCAAATACTGCGCTTCTTCCAGACCAACGTCGAATTTTTCCAAGAGGCCATCGTCTTTGATGCGTTTGCCATCGACAACGGAATAGCCGCCTGCCAGTTCCCAGTCAGCGCAGGTCGCAAATTCGGCAAGATCCATGATGCCGTCTTCTGCCAGTGCCAAAACCATTTGGGGGCTAAGACCGTCAAATTCAACCAGGTCTTCCTGGACGCCCATCTCACGCGCTTTCTGCAGCGCCTTGGCGTTCAGCTCTTCCAGGCTTTCACGGGCGCGGGCCTGCAGTTCTTCTGCGGTCTCTTCGTCGAAACCGTCAACGACTGTCAGTTCGTCCAACTCAACATAGGCGACCTCTTCCAGCGACGTGAACCCTTCCGAGACGAGCAGCTGCGCCACCATCTCGTCGACGTTCATCGTATCCTGGAACAGCTGGGTGCGCTGCGCAAATTCGGCCTGGCGGCGTTCGCTTTCTTCCGCTTCGGTCATGATGTCGATGTCCCAGCCGGTCAGCTGCGACGCCAGACGCACGTTCTGGCCGCGGCGGCCAATGGCCAGCGACAGCTGATCGTCCGGGACGACAACCTCAACGCGGCCTGCTTCTTCGTCCATCACCACTTTGGCGACTTCGGCTGGCTGCAGGGCGTTGACAAGGAAGGTTGCGCCATCTTCGGTCCACGGGATGATGTCGATCTTCTCGCCATTCAGTTCCGAGACGACAGCTTGTACGCGCGATCCGCGCATACCGACACAGGCACCGACAGGATCGATGGAGTTGTCGAAGGAAATCACACCGATCTTGGCGCGCGACCCCGGATCGCGGGCGACGGCCTTGATCTCGATCACGCCATCGTAAATCTCAGGCACTTCCATCTTGAAAAGCTCGGCCATGAACTCTGGCGCCGTGCGGGAAAGGAAAATCTGCGGCCCGCGGGCCTCTTCCTTCACTTCGCGGATGAAGCTGCGCACGCGGTCGCCAATGCGGAATGGTTCGCGGTTGATCAGTTGATCGCGACGGATGATGCCTTCGCCCCGGCCGAGGTCGACAATGACGTTGCCGTATTCGACGCGGCGAACGACGCCGTTGATGATCTCGCCCACGCGGTCCTTAAACTCGGCGTAAGTGCGCTCCCGCTCCGCATCGCGGACCTTCTGAACGATGACCTGCTTCGCGGTCTGCGCGGCGACACGGCCGAAATCCATCGGCGGCAGCGGATCAGTGATGATGGAGCCGATTTCAGCCTCAGGGTTCACGGCCTGCGCATCTTCCAGCGTCATCTCGATGAAGTGGTTTTCCACCTCTTCGACCACCTCACGGGCGCGGAACATCGTCATCTCGCCCGACTTGCGGTTGATATGGGCGCGGATGTCCAGCTCAGCGCCGTAGCGTGAGCGTGCGGCCTTTCCGAGGCTGTCTTCCATCGCCTCAATCACAAGATCGGGGTCGATCAGCTTTTCGCGGGCGACCGCCTCAGCGATCTGCAAAAGTTCCAGCCGGTTTGCGGAAACGGCGCTGTTGCTCATTGGGTATCCTCCCGGATATCGGTTTCTTCCACGACCTTGTCGAATTTCGACGGGTCAATCCCAGCCGCCTTCCGCCCTTTCAGGCTTTCAGCGATCAATTCGTCAGTCATCACCAGCTTGGCGTCTGCGATCATGTCAAAGTTCAAGCCAATGACGCCTTCGGTGATCTCGATCAGCACTTCGCCATCTTCGACGCCGCGCAGTTCGCCTTTGAACCGGCCGCGCCCGCCGATCTTGGTCACTGTCTCGATCTTGGCTTTCCAGCCAAACCACCGATCGAAATCCTGCAGGCGGGTCAGCGGCCGGTCGATGCCGGGCGACGAT
>CBFHXH010000153.1:0-8465 GCA_965659735.1 uncultured Pikeienuella sp. | reverse complement strand
AGGCGCTGGTTGCGCTGAAGGGCGGAAAAGCGGTCAAACACGGCGACGTCGTGGATGGGCGGGGCCAGCACAGCGACGATCCCTCAGTCCTGTATGGCGATACGAAAGACAGCCTCGCCCCGAACCCGCGGGTTGGTGATGGCGCGCTGGTGGCGATGGGCGACCACAAGGGATCCGGCCTTGCGCTGGCGTGTGAACTGCTGGCGGGCGCCATCACCGGGAACAGACCAACGGGCATCAAGACCGGGCAGGGTGCCTATAACGGCATGCTGTCGGTCTATGTCGACCCCGACCGGATGGACGACGGTCATGGAGGCGCATCGATGGTGTCTGAATATCTGGACTGGGTCAAAGCGTGTCCGCCCGCCGATCCCGATGCGCCCGTTCTTGCGCCGGGCGATCCTGAACGAAAGGCGCGGGCGGACCGGATGGCCAATGGCATGCCGCTGTCGACCGAAACCTGGGAAAATATCCTCGCGTCGGGCGCATTGGTTGGGCTGTCGCGCGAAGACCTGTTAAAACTGGTGTGAAACCACACAGGGTTTCACGCGTGAAACCATGACTAAGCTGCTGTGATCCAAGGAAGTTAAGGAAATGGAAGCCATTCGTCTCGGCTGCACGGGCGCGGCTGTTTCACAGCTCTGCTATGGAACGATGACCTTTGGAAATGGCGCGGACGAGGCTGAATCAGGCCGGCTTTATTCCGCATGCCGGGATGCGGGGATCAACTTCTTCGACTGCGCCGATGCTTATGCGGGCGGTGAAAGCGAACGCATTCTGGGCCGTCTGATCAAGGGACACCGGGACGATGTCTTCATCACTTCCAAGTGCGGCATGGGCCCGATCAAGGGCGGGACGCGCCGCGGCGTGCGTCTGGCGTGCGAGGCGTCGCTTAAGCGTCTGGACGTGGATCGGATTGACCTGTTCTTCATGCACCGCTGGGATGACGACACGCCGATCGAAGAAACCCTGCGCGCGCTCGAAGATCTGCGCGCCGAAGGCAAGATCGCGCATCTGGGCTGTTCGAACTACGCCGCCTGGCAAATCGCCAAGGCTAACGGCGTCGCAGCGCGTCAGGGCTGGGCGCAGTTTGAAGTCGTTCAGCCGATGTACAACCTGATCAAGCGGCAGTCAGAGGTGGAAATCCTGCCCATGGCGGCGGCTGAGGATATGGGCGTCATCTCGTACGGTCCGGCGGCTGGCGGTTTGCTGACGAACAAATACGCTTCAGGCGGGCAGGGCAGGTTCTCGGTAAACACCGAATATCAGAAACGCTATGACGACCCGTGGTTCCACGAAACGGCCATCGCCTTTGCCGACCTGGCAGCGGAGTTTGGCGAAGACCCGATGACGCTGGCCGTCGCCTGGGTGATGGCCAACCCGGCGATCAGTTGCCCGATCATCGGCGCGCGGTCGGTGGAACAATTGCAGCCGTCTTTGAAGGCCGCAAGCTATCAGATCAGCGAAGGCTTGATGGGCCGCATAATGGCGCTGTCGCGCACGCCGCCCCCCGCTACCGACCGGTTGGAGGAGCAACGCTAACCCATGCCCATAGTCGAAGCGCACCTGATTGAAGGCTATGATGACGACGCCAAGCGCCGCCTTGGCGCTGCGCTGACCGATGCGGTGCGCCTTGTCGTGCCCGCGCCGCCAGAGGCGGTCACAGTCATGATCCACGAAATGAAGGCTTCCGAGTATTATCGCGGCGGCCAGCCCCGCACCCCGGCACCGCCCGCGCCTGACCCGTCAGAGATAGTCCGACGGTTCCTGAGCCTGATGGAGGCGCGCGATTTGCCCGCCGCCACCGCGATGCTGGTCGAGGGGTTCACGATGGTTTTTCCCGGTGCGCCGCCGATGACCCGATTGCAGGACCTGATCGACTGGGCCGCGCCAAGATATCGGTTTGTCACCAAAACCTATGAAGGCTTTGATGCGATGCAGGGGATGGAGGGCGCAATTGTCTACGCCCGTGGAACATTGTCAGGCGAATGGCCCGACGGTGCGGCGTTTGCGGGCATTCGGTTCATCGACCGGTTTGAGATCACCGATGGTCTGATCACCCGGCAGGACGTGTGGAATGATATTGGCGAGGTCCGATCACATGGCTGACATGACGCCCGAAGACCGGATCACCGAGCTTGGCCTTGTTCTGCCGCCGCCTGTCACCTTGCCGCCAACCCTGCGCCTGCCGTTTGCCTTTGTGAACGTGCGGGGCGATCGGGCGGTGATCTCGGGCCATCCCAAACACGATGCGGCCGGGGCTATCGCCGGGCCTTATGGCAAGGTTGGCGTCGACCTGACATTGGAAGAGGCGCAAACCGCCGCCCGCGACATCGGGCTTTCGGTTCTCGCCAATCTGAAGGCTGAGATTGGAGAGCTGAGCCGTGTCGCTGGTTGGCTTCGCGTGTTCGGCATGGTCAACGCGCCTGCGGATTTTGACCAGCATCACGTGGTCATTCACGGCTTTAGCGATCTCATCGTTGATATCTTCGGGCCAGAAGTCGGCCGCCACGCCCGGTCCGCCATTGGTGTCAGCAGCCTGCCGATGAATTTCGCAATGGAAATTGAAGGCGAGGTTCTGCTGCGCCCTTGATTGGGCGCAGCGCATTACTATTACCGCGTGCTGATCGGTGTGATTGCGCCCGTGCGTAGTTGCGCCCGGCGTTCTTCGAAGGCGTCCGCCAACTCGGTTGCCTGCGCGACGTCGAAGAGGCCTGTGTAAGGACCTTCAAAGATCGACCTATCCTGGCTGACCGACGCCGGCTATGCGCCGGCGTCAAAACTGTGGCCCAGGCCGTCAACCTCAAAGAACGGGGCTTTGGCGGTGGGGCTGAGATAGCCTTCGACCGACAGGTCTTTCAGTGGGCCAGCGGCGTCGGTGAAGCGGCCGACCGACATCTCATCCACAAAGAAAGATCCCGCCTGATGCGCGCCGCGTACGACGATGAAGGTTCCATCCGCAGGCGCTGACAGCGTATCGGGCAGGAAGATCCGTTCCGACCCGATGCGGGGCAGGGCGCTTTGTTCCTTGCGGAAGACGCCGGCCAGCGCGCTGACGCCGGGGGTGGATGACGCCACGCGGGTTGCAATGACTTCGTCGCCCCGCCATAGGCCGGATACAGTAACCCAGTCACTTGACTGGGGCAGCACGTTCAATGTCGGATCCAGCCGGACGACGACGCCGTCGACACAGAAGGCGCGTTGATCACGATAGACCGCCTTGACCCGCCCTATGACCGGATCGGCGACAAAGACCCGGGCAGTGGTTAGGTCGAGCGCGGTTTCGATGGTCAGCGCGTGTCCGATGGCCAGGTCTGCCTCCACCATCGCGCCAAGTGGGCCGGAGATGACCGTATCAGGGGTCAGCAGCACACGCTTGCCATTGACCATGAGCGAACCAAAGTCGGTCAGCGTGCCAACAATGCCGGTCCCGCCAATGCCGCGTTTGGGTTCTTCTTGTTCTGCAGCATATAGCGGTGCCGTCGGCGCAAGTGCGGCGGCGGATACACCTGCCAGGAAAGTGCGGCGGTTCAGATTAGCGTGGGTCATCTGCGCCCTCCCGATAAAAGAAGACGCCAAAGCGGAACCGTTCTGTAGGCTCTTCGGTGTCGAGGTCAGTTGTCTGGCGTTCCAGCGCGTCTTTGTTCAGTTCAACCAAAACGGCTCCGCCCAGATCGCGGGCCTTCGCCTCAATCTCATCCACGGATGCTGGGCGCAGGCGGTTGTAAAAGACGGCGCGTTCTAGGAATTTTGGCTGATCCTCAAGCAGGTTGTCGACGGCGGCGGCAAGGTGGTCGCCGACATTCTCCGCAAAAAAAAAGACCTTCTGTTCCAGATCCGCCGGGCCGAGAAAGGCGTCGGCGTCCAGATGCAGCATGTAGTCTTCCTGTCGGATCAGTCCCTGGCGCAGCATTTCGTCCAACATGGTGCGGGGGCGAATATCCTGGCTGATGCCTTTGGCGAGATCTTCGAAACTGCCTTGTCCGGTGCGGGGCAGGGGGCGGGGGCGGCCGTCTCCGTCCAGCAAGTCTGGCGTCGCCATCCACCGGCCCAAAAGCGTGGCGATGTTTGACACCTTTTCCTTGGCGGCGCGTTCCTCGGTTAAATCAGGATCGCGATACGCCTTCACATCGCGCCGGTGCACGCCTGTCAGCATGGAGATGCGGCTGTCGGTCGGCCGTTCGCCGCCCAACGCAAAATCCTGCTCGGCCACCTCAACATAGAGCTGTTTCAAAAGGCGGTAGAGGGCGGGCGCAGTCACGCCCTTGGCGATCAGGGCGCGCACAAGTGGCCGTAAAAGGGCACTGAGCGCGCGGGTGAACGCCGTTGGTTTCAAGCTGTTTGTTTCATCGGTCATGAGGGGAACATAATTCGCCGTGTAAAAAAATTCCACGAATTTTCTTGACTGATTGTCGAGGTGAACCACGTCTCACATCACAACGCGTGTAAAATGCACACAAAATATGAGATAGACATGAAAAAGCTGCTCGCCCTTGCAATTGTCACTGTCATTGCGGCCTGCTCGACCCCGCCAAAATCCTCTGCTCCGCAGCAGCAGGACATTGTCGAAACCGCCGTCGCCGCCGGTTCGTTCAACACTCTGGTCACTGCTGTGCAGGCCGCTGGTTTGGTCGACACGCTGAAATCGCCTGGCCCGTTCACGGTCTTTGCACCGACCGACGAAGCCTTCGCCGCGCTGCCTGCGGGCAATGTTGAGAAGTTGCTGAAGCCGGAAAACAAGGACCAGCTGGTTGCGATTCTGACCTACCATGTCGTCGCTGGCGAAGTGAAATCGGGCGACATTGCAGGCAAGATGCTTGAGTCCCCAACCGTTCAGGGCGGTTCGCTGAAAATTGAAGCAAAGAACGGCGTGAAGGTGAACGATGCAATGGTCATCGAGGCTGATGTCGACGCCACAAACGGTGTCATCCATGTCATCGACAAAGTCCTGCTGTCGTAACGACCCCACCCCAACCTAACTACGGTCGCAGCGCGCCGGCCCCTGTCAGGGGGCCGGCGTTTTTTCTGGCGTCAGTGGACGCTGCAGCCCGCCAAGGACGGCCCCCAGGCCCAAAACCCCTGCGGCGGCCGCCAGCCCGATGGTGTTATCGCCGGTCAGGTCAGCCATGTACCCCGCCGCTGTCGGTCCGATGATCTGCCCTATGGAAAATATCACGGTGAACAGCGACAGCGCTTTGCCCCACTGCACCTGTGGCAGGTTCTTGCGCACGAAAGCGGTGGAGGATGTCGGGACCATGAAGAACGATCCACCGACGAGCAGCGCCGATACGGTGACACCGATCAACGAGGCGTCAATCAGCGGCGCCGCAATGCCGGCTGCGACCGCCAAGGAGGTCAACGCCATCGCGCGCCCGCCTTCTGCGCGGGCCAGAACGCGGCTCCATATGAAAGGGGAGGCGAGAACAGCCGCCCCCATGATTGCCCAGGTCCAGGCGACCAGCGCCGTGCCCGCGCCGCCCTTGCGCATCCAGGCGATCAGAAAAGTGACATAGACGATATAGCCAAGACCAAAGCAGAAATAGCAGGCAAGCGCCGCCAGCATTCGCTTGTTCGGCAGGGGCACAGGGCGGCCAGCAGGCTGCGGCGGGGGATTGGGCGTGGCGGCGGCGGCCCAATAGCTGGGCAGAAAGCAGGCAAAGCTGAGAACGCCGATCAAAAGCCAGGTCAGCGGCCAGATCCCACGGCCATACCAG
Source organism: uncultured Pikeienuella sp. (assembly GCA_965659735.1). Lineage (GTDB taxonomy): Bacteria > Pseudomonadota > Alphaproteobacteria > Rhodobacterales > Rhodobacteraceae > Pikeienuella. The sequence goes on along the minus strand of CBFHXH010000153.1, from coordinate 2,751 downwards.
TCGACCATATACGGCAGCATCACGCCGCAGATGATCATCCCGAACCCGCCGCCGCCGAAATAGACGGCGATGGCCAGCGCGTTGCGCGCCTTGTCGTCCTTGAACAAGGCCGACGCCATGACCCCGCCCGCGATAAACACAGGCGCGCCGCCGATGCCCGCGATGACGCGCCAAAAGCTCAGCAGCCAGAAATCGCGGGTCAGGCCCGACATCACCAGCGCCAGCGCCGTCAGCGCCATGCCCGCGATAAACAGGAAACTTGGCCCCATGCGCGCGATCAGCCCCAGCGCCAGAACAGCGCCAATCAGATAGCCGACGGCGTTGGCCGTATTGATCCAGCCCGCCTCTGTATAGGTCCATGCAAGGTCGTCGCGCATTGCTGGCAGAACAAGTCCATAGGCGAACCGGGCGAAACCATTCGACACGGCGGGGCCAAGCGACAGGCCCAGCACGATCAGCCAAAGGGTCAAGTTGGATCGATTCCGCATCGTATGAGAACTCTAGGCGCAGCACCGTCCTTGTGGATACCTTCGCCCGACGTCAGCCGATTTCACTGGACGAGCGCACCACTGATCTTTTTCCTGAGGGGCGGAGGTGCCATGACCATCACCCAAATTATCTATCAGATCAGCGACCTGACCGCCGCCGAGGCGTTCTATCGAGACGTTCTGGGCTTTGAAACCACACGCACGCTCTCGCGGCTGACCTGCCGGGCGCACGATGGTGCAGAGCTGCGATTTCAGCGGGCGGACGTCGCCCAGCATGCGCCCAATCCTCAGGGCCGGTACTGGGAGATTGGCCTGACAATGTCTGATTTGGACCGCGCCGCCGCGCATCTGCGCCGGGTCGGATGGCCGGTCAGCGCGCCGCGCCAGTTTCGCGATATCGTATACCTGTGCCACCTTGCTGATCCTTCGGGCCTGCTGATCGAGTTGTTGCAGCATGGCTTTGAAGGCGCAGCCAGGCTGGGGGCTGACGGGCATGACATCGGGGCCCAAGCCACGCTGGCGCATCTGACGTTGCGGTCGTCAAGCCGCGCCGCTGCGGATGCATAGTGGATGACCGGCGCGGGTATGAAATTGATGTCTGTTCAGCCTGTGCCAAGCCACGGCTTCCCCCTGTATTTCTACGCCAAAACGAACGACACGCCGCCCCACCCGGCGTTAGAGCATGTTGGCAACCGTGAATGGCTGTGGCGGCGGCGCTATAAACTGGTGGAGGTTCAGATCTTAGATGACGGACGCGCCATTGCACCGAAAGACCCGGCGATGGCGGGCATGATCGGTGCATCGTGACGGGTCAGTCGCCACCTGCCTGCTGAACAAAGAAAGACGCCCCCTTGGGGATGACGGGCGTTTCAATGTCAAAAGCCATTGATCTGATGCGGCCAGGCTCCGTCCCCCGCACAATGCGGCCGGCATGTGGGCTGGGCACCGCGATCGGCGACAAGGGCGCGGCGTTGGCCGCAGCGTAGGTGACAATGTAAAGCGTGCGCGGGGCGTCTGATTGATTGGCGGTGGACGCATGGGCGACCCGGCTGTGCATCAGGCAGACCGCGCCGGCGGGGCCGGTGCAGGGCGTCGCCGCAGCCTCAAACCGCGCGGCGTCATCACCCCCGATTGCGCCAGTGAACACGCCATCCTGATAGTGCGAAAGAAGCGGGCCTTTGTGCGAGCCGGGCGCAATCATCAGGGGGCCGTTTTCAAGCGTCACATCATCCAGAAACAAAAGCGCGGTCAGCGTGTCGTCATTGCTGTGCGGGTCAAAGGGGAAATCCTGGTGCCATTTCACCACGGTCTTGGTTCCAGGCAGTTTTGAATTCACCTTAGCGTGGTGAAAACGCACATTCGCGCCGACCAGATCGGTGGCCATGTCCGTCATCGCGCTGTCGAATGCGACCTCAGCATAGATGTCCGACACATCGGTGGGCGAGGCGACGCGGCGCAGCGAGGGGCGTTCGGCGCTATGGTCACCCTCCAGATCGAACCGGGGCCTGCCATCGCAGATCTGCCCATAGGCGGCGGTCTCTGACCGGCTTTCCTGCACCCAATTGTCGAAAGTTTCGCGCAGGCGGCCCAACTGTTCCGGCGTGACGGCGTTTTCGGCGACAATGGCCCCGTCGCAGGCGAAAGCTTCCAATTGGGATGGGCTCAGCATGGGCGGGATCCTTTTCACAATCGGATCATGCTGCGCATCACTACTGGTGGGCGCTGGCCTGCTCGCGACATCGCTCGGCGCTTACATCACGGGCTTGTCGGCCGCTTCGCCGGTCAGACGCCATTTGATCATTGGCAGGTTTTCAAACCCAAAGAACAGCTCATCACCGATCTGAAAGCTGGGCACGCCAAAAACGCCGGCGTCCCAGGCCTGGGACCGAAGATCATCATGCAGCGCACGGCCTTCGCCCGCCGCCCAATCAGCGAATCCGTGCGCGTCCGCGCCCGCTTCGGTCAGTTTGGCGATGACGACGCCCATGTCTTCGACGTCCAACTCGCGTTTCCAGAAGGGTTCAAAGACGATCTGCATGAAGCGCCGATGCACATCTGGCCCGGCTTCCTTTGCGCGGTAGAAGGCGATGCCGATCAGGGACGTGTCCCAGATCTTTTGCGTGCCTCGCAGCGTGATCCCCCGCAGATTGGCCCGGCGGCGCGCGTCCATATAGGCGTATTTGATGCGCTTCCACTGATGATCGGTGCGGGTGTCTTCCGTCACCACGACCTGATCATCGACCTTGGCTGATCCAAGATAGGA
>CBFHXH010000152.1:0-8659 GCA_965659735.1 uncultured Pikeienuella sp. | reverse complement strand
TGGGTCTCTTTATAGCCATCTCGGGTCCTACGCTTTCCTAACTATAGGGGCGGACCAATTTAAAGGGGGAGGCTCAGCATCACGCAACATCTGGTTCATGGTGGAATGGTTCAGGCGCCAGCCCAGTTTTTCTTCGGCTTCTTTGCTGCCGGACAACAGCTTTGGCGGATCACCAGCGCGGCGTGGGCCGATTTTTTGTGGCACAGGTTTGTTCGTGACAGAGGCGGCGGCTTCAATCACTTCGCGAACCGAAAAACCGGCGCCTGTGCCAAGATGCAAAGTCAGCGCTCCGCCCCCGTTCAACAGCCATTCCAACCCCCGGACATGCGCATCGGCCAGGTCCATGACGTGCAGGTAATCGCGAATACAGGTGCCGTCTGGCGTATCGTAATCGTCGCCGAAGATGGTGATCTCAGCGCGGTCGCCCGCTACTGCATCCAGAACCAGCGGTACAAGATGCGTTTCCGGTTCGTGATGTTCGCCAATTTCCGAATCCGGATCGGCACCGGCGACGTTGAAATAGCGGAAGGTGACAGCCTCCAGCGCCGTGGCGCTGCAATAGTCTTCGATCATCCGCTCCATCGCCAGCTTGGAGGCGCCATAGGGATTGATCGGGTTTTTTGGATGATCTTCGGTCAGAACCTCCGTCTGGGCTTCGCCATAAATGGCACAGGTAGATGAAAACACCAGTTGGTGGACGCCAGCGCGCGCCATGGCGTCGAGAAGGTTCATCGATCCGGCAACGTTGTTGCGCCAGTACAGATCTGGTTTTTCAATGCTTTCACCAACATTCGAAAGCGCAGCAAAGTGCATGACCGCGTCTGGCTTTACGGCAGCAAATGCTGCGTCCAATGCGGCTGGATCGAGAAGATCGCCCTCAATCAGATCGCCAAACTTTACAGCCTCGCGCCAGCCGGTTCTGAGGTTGTCAAAGGCCACCGGGGTATGGCCAGCGGCCTTGAGCAACTTGCAGGCATGGCTACCGATATAGCCTGCGCCGCCGGTGACGAGAACGGTCGCCATCTGGCGTCCTCCGCAGTTGTTGCCCTTCGAAGAGGTTTACTCCGCCGCTTGCGAAACTTCCATCATGGAAGAGAGGAAATCGCCAAATTCAGCGCGCAGATCGTCGCGCGCCAAGGCGAAGGCGACTGTCGCCTGCAGTAAGCCCGCCTTCGAGCCACAGTCATACCGCTGGCCTTCGAACTGGCATCCGAAGGTATCGACGCCCTGGCGGATATCGTCTGCGATCGCATCGGTAAGCTGGATTTCACCGCCTGCGCCCACTTTCATCGCGGAAAGGTTCCGCATGACGCTGGGATTGAGAATGTAGCGTCCGATGACGGCTAGGTTCGACGGCGCATCCGCCGCTGCGGGTTTTTCGACCATGCCATTTATACCAACAAGCCTGCCCTGTGATCCGGCCGGATCGATAACACCGTAGGATGAGATTTTGTCCTCAGACACGCCCATAGCAGCGACGATGTTTCCGCCTGTTTCTTCGTAAGCGTCGACCATCTGGCTCAGGCAGGGGCGATCTGCGGCGATCACGTCGTCGGGCAAAATCACCGCGAAGGGTTCGTCGCCAACCAGACGGCGGGCGCACCATACGGCGTGGCCAAGGCCCAGCGCCTCTTGCTGGCGGATATAACTGATCGCGCCGGACGCCATATTGGAAGGTTCAATCGCTTTCAGCAGGTCAGTTTTGCCCTCGTCTTTCAGCAACCGCACAAGTTCAGGCGATGCGTCAAAATAGTTTTCCAGCGCGGATTTGCCCTTGGCGGTGACAAAGATGAAATCTGTTATCCCAGCGTCGCGTGCTTCATCGATTGCGTACTGGATCAAAGGTTTGTCGACCAGAGGCAGCACCTCTTTCGGGACAGCTTTGGTCGCTGGCAAAAACCTTGTACCTTGCCCCGCTACGGGAAATACCGCTTTCCGAACTTTCTTGATCGTCATTCTAATACCCCTTCACAGACTGCTTTACGCGATTCCCACAGCAGATAACGATCTGATACTACTGATAACTGGATGTTATCTAGACGATATTAAGTTAAATTTATGTATCAACGCCTGCGTCTGTGAGCATGGTCACAAGGTGGTTGGCCGATCCGGGGCGCAGAGGCTCAGCCACGAAACCTTTCACGATGGCGGACAGATCAACAGCTGGAAGATCGGCGATGCGGTATTTTTTCGCCTTTGGCCGTATGATGATGTCGAGGTCGCGGCGGGCCGAGATACGTTCAAGCTCGCGCTTTACGCGGACGCAGCGGCGGGGGGCGGACGGGCGAGCGCCGAATTGATCGCGGCCAAAAATCCCCCCAGTATGGCGCCACACACCATCAGCGAAATTGACCCGCAGGCGGTGTGCTGAGAGGTCAAAATCCAGCACTGTTGTCTCGCAGCCAAATGTAGCGAGCGTTTCGGCGAGGCGATAAATGGCGCGCCGGGTGACGCTGGTGGCGACCAACGCGGCGCGTGGGCGGCGGGCAAGTGTGAATTCCGCCAGCGGTTTCGGCCCGCGCCTGTGCGGTTCTTCGTGTCGCGATAGTCCGCGTAAAGGACCATGTGCGAACCGTGCATTGCCTTCGCGCACGCCGTCGATCATGCGGAGTTCGATCCAATCCGCCTGTTTGCGTGACAAACGGCCAAGCTGGATGAACTTTTTCAGTCTGTCGGACTGCTCTGACCGAAACATATCGATCCGGCGCTGCGTCCAGATTGGATCGCCATGGGTCAGGCCAAAATAGGCGCGGCTTGCGGCGACCTGAAACAGATCGCGGGGCGCCCGGTTTGCCGCCCTTTCGCGGCTTTCAGCATAAGCGTGGTGCACCTCGGCCTCTGGCGCCAAAACGGTCGACCAGCCTGCATCCATCAGGCGAATGCAGAGGTCGCTTTCATCGAGAAAGTAGTGATAGTTTTCGTCAAATCCGCCCACATCGATCAGCGCTTTTCGCCGAAAGGCGGAATTGACGCCGACGGTTGAAAGGAAAAACTCGCCCGTTGGATCAGTAAAGTCGCGCTCGCGCAGATCATCCGAGGTCAAGGGCGCGTGGGCACCGTAGCGGTCGATCATGGCGCCGCGCCACTGGAAATCCACGCCATTTCGTCCGCGGACAAACCCGCCGACGGCGCCAACCGTTTCTCGCTCGAACGGCTTTATCACCTCTGTCAGCCAATCGGGTTCAGGCGCTGCGTCGTCGTCGTTAAACGTGATGTAATCACCCCGCGCGCAGGCGATCCCGATATTGCGGGAGAGCGAGATATTTTCTTCCATACATCGCAGATAGGTGACCTGCTCAATGAAGTCGCCGACTGGGCCGTGATCTTCCAACTTGGGTTCGGCACCGACGACGATGACTTCGAAGTCGCGCATCCGCTGTTGGCGGAGGGCATGCAGAAGCGCCAGAAATTCTTTCGGTCGGTTGCGTGTCAGTGCGATGACCGAGACCTTTGGCGGTGTCACTTGATCCCCCGCTCCGCAAGGGCTGCCTCGATCTTGGGGAGGTCTTCGGGATTGTTCAGCTCCCAAAAGGTTGCGCCGCGGGCCTCAACCTCCACGCAGTGGACGGGGTGGCCATTTTCGAGAAACCGCAGCTGCTCCAACCCTTCGCGGCGTTCCAGTGGGCCTTCGGGCCACGACATGTAGGCGATCAGCGCCGCTGGGCGGTAGGCATAGACACCGACATGATGCCAGACCAGCGGCGTGTCGCCAGACCAGTCAGGCTCTGTATACGGAAGCACTTCTTTCGAGAAATAGAGGGCCTCGCCGTTTGGCCGCAGAACGGCGGTTGTGCCGCCGACGCGCCCCGCGCGCCGATCTTCCTGAAATCCGCGCAGACCCGCAGCATCGCATTTCAGCACGAGCGTCGCCATCTGGCGAACAGGGTCGGCGCGCATGGCGGCGATCAGCTCTTCAACGAACCAGGGTGGAGTCAGGGGCGCGTCACCCTGTAGGTTCACAATAACGTCGACCCCTTCAAGGCTAGGCGCAGCTTCGGCGCAGCGTTCCGTGCCATTGCGCGCCGTGGGTGAGGTCATGATCACCTCAGCCCCGAAACCTGCGGCATGATCTGCGATCCGGTCATCATCAGTGGCGACTGCGACCCGATCTACGCCGCCGACGGCCATCGCCGCATCCCAGCTGCGCCGGATCAGCGTGCGGTTTTCGCCAGTGACGCCAGTCAACGGGGCAAGAGGTTTGCCAGGAAACCGGGATGACGCATATCGCGCGGGTATCAGGATCGCGGTGGTCATGGGTCAGACCAGCGACACGCCGGGGGCGTAGGCGATGAAGAACGGATTGTCGTCGCCCGGCTTGCCGTAGCCCAGCGGCTTGTCCGTCTCGCCAAAGACTACAACCTCTCCCCCCGCCGCGCGTAGAACGGCGTGGCCCGCCGCCGTGTCCCATTCCATTGTTCGGCCAAGCCGGGGATAAAGGTCTGCCTCGCCGCCGGCGACCAGGCAGAACTTCAACGAGGACCCAGCGCTCTTGAACTCCGCCACATCATATTTCGCGATGTAGTCATCAGTCGCGGCATCCCGGTGCGAGGCTGAGGCGACGACCCGCAAGCCCGTATCGCCCGATGTCGCCACCTGCATTCGTGCGGTCGGACCAGGTGTGTCGGGGTTAAACGCCCCCGTTTCCTCAATCGCTGCGCCGTCATCCGTCGTCATGAACAGGCGGCCCTTAGCGGGCGCGTAGACGACGCCGCGCGTCGGCGCGCCGTTTTCGATCAGCGCAATATTGACGGTGAAATCGCCGCCGCGTTTTACGAATTCCTTCGTGCCGTCCAGCGGATCGACCAGAATAAACGCCGCCTCGCGCGCCCCGCCGTGACTGGAGGCCATTTCCTCGGTCACGATTTGCATGTCGGGCAAGGCTTCCCGCAGCCCTGCGTAGATCACTTTGTCAGCGGCCAAATCAGCCTTGGTGACGGGGCTGTCATCGGATTTTGATTCGACGCCAAAATCGTCGCTTTCATAAATCTCCATGACCTTTTGTCCCGCTTCGATGGCGAGGCGACGGAAAACGGCGGCGACGGGATCTGACATGCACTTAGGCTCCTTAGCTTTTCGCCCGTGTATACATGAGATAACGTTATGATAAAGGAATTCGGTCACAGTCCAGACAAACCAGCAGGTTAGTATGGTGTGAACTATAGGTCGCCGGGTTCTGGCGGTCTCGGTGGTTGGAAAAAGGGTACGTCAACGAAATGGGATTGCGTCCTTATGAAAGCCCCAATGCGATCCTTTTCAACGGGTTCCTGAACTACAGCTTTCTGATCTGGGCGCTTACTGTGCGAGCGCTTCGCGAAGCGTCGGGCGGCGCGATGCTTGGCGTTATGAGAGGCATCCTGATGGCTGCGGCTTTTTGCATCGCCTTTTATATCTTTATGACGTTCTTCAGTCTCGGCGCCCTGACTGTACGCGGCGATATGATGGTGTTCATCCTGATCGGCATCGGGTTCTTCTTCATGATGAAGTTCACGATGATTGCGTCGATGAAAGCCATGCAGAAAAGCTGGGAATTGTCCCAACATCCGCACTTGTCGCCAGTCGTGTTTGTCTATGCCGAAAGCCTTGCGGTTTTATACAACTGGACCATCGCAGTGATGGTCATCTATATCGCGAATGGGTTGGCGAAGGGGTCTTTCGATCTGCAAGACCCAATAATGTTCTTCCCGACATTCTTCTTTTGCTGGTTGATCGGCGTGGGCGTGGGCATGGTCCTTGGGTTTTTGATGTTCTATTTTTCTTGGTTCATCATGGTGAAGCGGATCCTGTTCAAGTTGATGTTCTTCACGTCAGGCAAGTTCACCAATGCGAATATGATCCCGGGGGATATGTTGCCAATCTTTCTCTGGAACCCCCTGTTCCATCTGATTGATCAAATGCGAGACGCCGCCTTTGTGAACTACACGGCGCATCACACGAACATGGTGTATCCCATCATCGTCAGCGGTCTCTTCCTGTTGGTCGGACACATTCTGCATGACTACATGCTGCGAAACAGGAACATCATGACAGGTTGAGTATGGATGGGGAGATTTATTCTCCCTTTATCACTGTGGTTGTGGGGAACGGTATATCCACACCAGCTTCATCCAACGCCCCTTTGGCGCGCCGGGTGAGATCAAACTTCAAAGGAGCGTAATTCCCACGGTCACACCACACGCGCATGGTGAAATCAACGGAACTTGCGCCGAGTTCCGTGACCATCAGGAAAGGCGCAGGATCGTCATGGATACGATCGTCATCCTCCATCAACTGGCGGAGCGTGTCTTCGGCCACTTTGAGGTCTGACCCATAGCTGACGCCAAACACCAGGTCGACACGCCGGGTGTCATGGTGCGAATAGTTGATGATTGACCCTGACCAGATCGCGCCGTTCGGGATGATAATCTGAACATTGTCGAGCGTCGCCAGTTCGGTGGTGAAGAGGGTCACTTCCTTCACCGTGCCCGCATGGCCGCCCGCATCAATATACTGACCGATCTTGAAGGGCCGAAACACCATCAGCATGACGCCCGCCGCAACATTCGACAGGGTGCCCTGCAACGCCAGACCAATCGCCAGACCTGCGGCGCCGATGACGGCGATCAGCGAGGTTGTCTCTACTCCAAAGCGCGCCAGAACCATGACCAGCGTGAAGCTGATGATGGCGTATCGGGCGAGCGTGCCGAGGAAGCTGAACAGCGTGTCGTCCAGCTGTTCATAATCCATTGCCTTTTCGATGATGAAGCGTTTGACCCATCCGGCGATCAAATAGCCAACGATCAAGATCGCACAGGCGAAGATCAGGTTGAAGATGTTGCTGATGAACCATTCCATGGCCGACCTCTGAGACAGGAAAAAGACAAGGCCTGCTGATATCCTTCAGCGGGCCCTTTAGGCAATATCTCCAGCCTGAGTTACTTCGACATATGTACGACCCGCTGCGGGAACGGGATCTCGATGCCATCAGCGTTCAGCTGGTCATAGACCGCCTCTGGCGCCCTATAGCGAACATCGAACCAGTTGGCGCCGTCGCAAAACGGCCGAACCAGAAAGTCGACTGAGCTTTCGTTCAGCGTCTCGACCGTCGATGACGGGGGCCAGATCGGCCAGAACGTGTTCCATTCCTTCCAAAGCCTTGCGGATGGATGCTTTTGCGGCCCGATATCAGTACCGTAGGCGACGCCAAACACCATATCTACGCCGCGCACGGTGTGGTGCGAGTGGTTGGTGATCTTATCGCCCCAGATCGCGCTGTTAGGGATGATGATGTGCTGGGCGTCGAAAGTGCTCATGTCCGTTGTGAACAGGTTGATGTCGCCCAACTTGCCGAACGTGCCCACCGCATCGACAAAATCGCCGACCGTGAAGGGGCGAAACAGCATGATCATCACGCCCGCCGCTAGGTTGGCCAACGTCCCCTGCCGCGCCAGGCCAACGGCCAGACCCGCAGCGCCGATCAGCGCGAACAGCGACGTTGTTTCGACGCCAAAGCGTTCAAGCACCATCAACCCAGCGAATGCGATGATGACGTAGCGGGCCATCGAGCCAAGGAAGCAGAACAGCGTATCGTCCAGCGCCTCATACTTGGCGGCCATGCGGCCGATCATGCGTTTGACGATGCCGGCGATCCAAAAGGCCGCAATGATGATCGCAAGCGCGACCAGAACGTTGATTGAGTTGTCGAGGATCCACTGTCCCCATATCTATACGTCTTCCATAAGTCCCTCCTCTGATGGATGGAGGGACCAATTGGGTTTAATCAGACCCCAAAAGGGTCGCGTCATGGCGAGATCATGCAGCGGCCGATGGTCGATGGCTGACTTTTTCGTACCACGCAGCCAGTGCCGCGCAGTCGTCAGGGATGCTTTGGCGCAGCACGCGAAGGAACCCGACCGATACCATCGCTGTGATATCCGCGATCGTGAAGCGATCGCCGGCGATGAAAGCGGACGCTGCCAGTCGCGTGTTCAGATCACTCATCGCCTTGAGAACGCGGGGTTTGTTCGCTTCGCCCCACTCAGACACCTGAACATGCTCCAGCGCGTTCATCGCCGGCACGGTGTGGCGGATGACTTGAGCGATTGACATCAGCAGGCCCATTTCGACGCGGCGCTGCCACATCTCAATCGCCGCCGCCTCAAGCGGGTCTGCGCCCATCAGGTTTGGTTCGGGATAGACTGCTTCGAGATAGCGGCAGATGGCGACGGTCTCTGACAGATGCGTGCCGTCCGACAGCTCAATCACCGGGATGTGGTGCGTCCCGGCGCGATCCGTGTGGGTCTTGGTAAAGTGTTCGCCGCCCATGATGTCGAGCTCGACCCGTTCAACCTCCACCCCCTTTTCGGCGAGGAAGATGCCAACGCGGCGTGGGTTCGGCGCGCGGCGGGATTCGAAAATGCGAACGGGGGTGGGCAGGGTCATGGATGGCTCCTTTTTTCGCGCAGGATCATGCGCACGAAAGGGTGCCGATCAAGGCCGGTGCATGAAGAACGTTGCGGCGCCCATCGCCATCAACGCGGTCCCGCCGCCGCGGTTCATCCATTTCAGCATTGTCGGGCTTTTCAGCCGCTCGCGCAATTCACCCGCCGCCAGCGCGTAGATCAACACATTGACCACAGCCAAGCCAGTGAAGGTGGCGATCATGATCGCCAGTTGGGGGGGG
>CBFHXH010000151.1:0-8780 GCA_965659735.1 uncultured Pikeienuella sp. | reverse complement strand
GTTCATCCTAGTGTTGATTCTGGATTACTTAAGATTCGCTTTGTACAGTAGCCGCGCTGAAGCCAGTCCAGTTGCATCAAACTTGTCGTGCTTCACGGATCAAGTCTCTGGCGTGCATTTGCAGTGATGAAATAGAGGTGCGTCTCAGTAAATCAAAATGCAGGTAACTGCGGTTGTGAACAACTGCGGCGAATCTCTGCTACACACTTTTCAACACACCTGATTTTTGTGCTGATAAATTACTGAAACTAAATAGTAAGAGTTGAAGCATCTTTATCATAATCCGCGTGTCGGGGGACAAGTTGATCTTGGCTGAGGCTGCAAAGGGAAACTTCTAAGTCCCGCTCGTCGCCGTGCCTGCGTTGATCTTGTTCGAGCTGAGCTAAATATCTCAGAACGAGGCAAGCACGGCGTGATTTTTTCGCCGGTGACAAACCGCACGACGCAGTTACAAATCAGGTGACAAGGGCAAAAACGGGCCTGAGCGCCCTGTTGCGTTACCTTGTAATAACTTGATTTTATTGGGTCTGATGGCTCCGGCGGTAGGATTCGAACCTACGACCAATTGATTAACAGTCAACTGCTCTACCACTGAGCTACGCCGGATCAGCCTGTCAGCGAAGCGGGGTTTAGCAGAGGCTTTTTGGGGCGTCCAGCGTGAAAATTCGCTGCTTTCGTATCCACAACGCGCCTTTCGCCGCCATCGGGCTTGACGCGAGGCAAAAAAATCCGCGCTACTGCCCCGAACCCTAATGGGACTTAGATCGAATTAATCGTGGCGGCAGTGGACACCACTCTTTTCCAAGCTGAAGGCCTGCGTAAGCAGTTTCCGGGCGTTCTGGCCGTCGATGACGTGTCATTCGCTGTTCAAAAAGGCGAAATTCACGCGCTGTTGGGCGAGAACGGCGCAGGCAAGTCCACGCTGGTCAAGATGATATACGGCGTGCTGGCGCAGGATGTTGGCCAAATGCGCATGAACGGCGCCCCTTACGCCCCCGCGCGGCCGGGCGAGGCGCGGGCGGCTGGCGTTGGCATGGTGTTCCAGCATTTTTCGTTGTTTGAGGCGCTGACAGTGGGCGAAAACGTCGCCCTTGGCCTGAACAAAGCGCCCAGCGCGAAGGAATTGAACGATCGCATCCGCGAGGTCAGCGCCGCCTATGGCTTGCCCCTGGACCCAACGCGGCTGGTTGGCGAACTGTCGGTAGGCGAGCGCCAACGCATTGAAATCGTTCGATCCCTTCTACAGAATCCCAACCTGTTGATCATGGATGAGCCAACGTCCGTCCTCACACCGCAAGAGGTTAAAACCTTGTTCGCCACCTTGCGAAAATTGTCGGATGAAGGCGTCGCGATCCTTTATATCTCGCACAAACTGGATGAGATTCGGGCGCTCTGCCAGGCCGCGACAATCTTGCGGGGAGGCAAGCTGATCGCAACCTGCGACCCACGGCAGGAGAGCTCAAAAAGCCTGGCTGAGATGATGATCGGCCGCGAATTGGCCGCACCCGCTAAGATCGATTGGACGCGCGGCGAACAACGGCTGATGACGAACCGGCTGTCAGTCGCCAGCCAGGAACAATTCGGCGTTGATCTGAAAAAGTTGAACATAGACCTGCGCGCAGGCGATATCCTTGGAATTGGCGGCGTCGCAGGGAATGGGCAGGACGAATTGCTGGACGTTCTATCCGGCGAAACCCGTGTCAGAAACGATGGCCTGTCCCTGAACGGCCGCCCGGTCGGGCAACTGGGGCCGAATCAGCGCCGTGCGCTCGGCCTCTGCGCTTCGCCCGAGGAACGTTTGGGGCATGCGGCGGCGCCGGACATGTCGCTGACCGACAACACTGTGCTTACGGCGCGGGTGCGGGCCAACCTGACCCGATCAGGATTTATCAAATCCCTTCCGGCGACAAATTTTGCGCGGTCCGTGATTGAACGTTTCGGCGTAAAAACCCCCGGCCCTGACGCCGCGGCCAAATCACTGTCGGGCGGCAACCTTCAGAAATTCGTGGTGGGCCGCGAGATTGTTCAGAACCCCGACGTGTTCATCGTCAGCCAGCCGACCTGGGGCGTTGACGCCGGCGCGGCTGAGGTGATCCGCTGCGCGATCCGCGACCTCGCCCGCAATGGTGCAGCCGTGATGGTGATCAGTCAGGATCTGGATGAACTGATGGAACTTGCCACCCTGTTCTCGGTCATCGCAGACGGGCGTGTGTCTTTCCCGGTGCCGGTGGGCGACGTCACTGTTGAACAGATTGGCGTCATGATGGGCGGCCAGACGCAGGCCGATACAACGGGGGTGGATCATGCTGAGGCTTGAGGTCCGCAAAGAGCCATCGAAAGCGATGGTCTGGCTGACCCCCGTCTTTGCGGTCGTCCTGACAATGATCGCGGGCATGCTCCTGTTCGCGCTGCTCGGCTACGATCCGTTTGAAACGATCCGCCTGATTTTCCTTCAACCCTTCACTGACCCCTATTCGCGGTCCGAGCTTTTGGTCAAAGGCACGCCGCTTGTACTGATCGCGATGGGGCTGAGCCTGGGGTTTCGTGCGGGCGTCTGGAACATTGGCGCAGAAGGACAATTCATCATCGGTGCCATCACCGGCGGTGCGATGGGATTGGCGTTCTATGACACGCCCGGCGTCTGGCTGTTGCCACTGATGGCCATCGCCGGCGCAACGGGCGGCTTCGCCTGGGCAATGATCCCGGCGCTACTAAAAATCCGCTTCAACGCCAATGAAATCCTTGTTTCCCTGATGTTGGTCTATGTCGCTGAACTGTTGCTGAGCGCGCTTGTCAGCGGGCCGCTGCGCGACCCCGATGGGTTCAATTTTCCCGAAAGCCGCCTCTTTCACGACAGCGCGCTGCTGCCACTTTTGATATCGGGCACGCGCGCCCATGTCGGCGTATTGGTGGGACTAGGGGCTGTGGTCGTGGGCTATATCCTTCTTGAGCGACATGTGTTCGGCTTTCAGATCAAGCTGTTCGGCCAGGCCCCACGGGCGGCCAAATTCGCCGGTTTCAACCAGGGCCGCCTGATCGCGATGTGTCTTGGCCTTTCGGGCGCCTTGGCGGGGCTTGCGGGCATGTTCGAAACGGCTGGACCGGTAGGTCAGTTAGTGCCTTCGATCCCTGTGGGATACGGCTTTACAGCGATCATTGTCGCCTTTTTGGGCCGTTTGCATCCCATCGGCATCCTCTTCGCCGGGGCCGTGATGGCGCTGACTTACATCGGAGGCGAAGCGGCGCAGATCGGCATGAACCTGCCTGCATCCGCTATCAGCGTCTTTCAGGGCATGCTGTTATTCTTTCTTCTGGGCATGGATATACTGGTGAATTACCGCATTCGCATGGGTCGGAGGGTCGCCTGATGGATCTCAGCGCGCTGAACCCCGTCGCCATTCTGGTCAGTCTGATCATCGCCGCCACGCCGCTGTTGTTCGCCGCCTTGGGCGAGCTTGTGGTCGAAAAATCCGGCGTCCTGAACCTTGGCGTGGAGGGCATGATGATCGTCGGCGCCATTGGTGGTTTCGCCACAGCGTTGGAGACGCAGAGCCTGACACTCGCCATCATTGCAGGCGCGGCGTCCGGCATGGCGCTGGCGGCGGTCTTCGCCTTCATGACGCAGTATCTTTTATCCAATCAGGTCGCGACAGGTCTGGCCCTGACGATGTTCGGGCTGGGGCTCGCGTCGCTGCTCGGGCAGAACTATGCGGGCAAAACACTGGATGTCGCGGTGAAGCTGGATGTCCCGGGGCTGAGCGGTCTGCCCTATGTCGGGCCTCTGTTCTTCAGCAATGACCCGATGATCTACCTAAGCATCGCCGCCGTAATCGGCGTCTGGTGGTTTCTAACCCGGACCCGACACGGTCTGAACCTGCGGGCGGTCGGCGAAAACCACGACGCTGCGCATTCCATTGGATATAATGTGCGCCAGACTCGCGTCGCAGCCATCCTTTTTGGCGGCATGATGTCGGGCCTTGGCGGAGCGTACCTGTCTGTCATCGCAACCCCGCTTTGGGTTGAGGGGATGACCGCCGGACGCGGCTGGATCGCGCTGGCCATCGTTGTCTTCGCCGCGTGGAAACCTTGGCGCGCGCTATTGGGGGCCTACGTCTTCGGCGGTGTGACGATCTTGCAACTGAATCTGCAGGCCCTCGGCGTCGCAGTGCAAAGTCAGTACTTGTCGATGGCGCCATACCTTGTCACGATCATTGTGTTGGTCGTGATATCCGCCGATAAAGCCCGCGCCAGACTGAGTGCGCCGGGGTGCCTCGGCAAACCGTTCTTTGCGTCGTCCTGACCCTGAGGGGGAACTTCGGTCGGACGACGTCTTGTTGAGGAGAGAAAGATGAACTTCCTGAAAACCGTAGCGGCCGGGCTCGCCGCAGTGGGGCTGGCGCTGAGCGCTGGCGCAGCGGGTGCCGCTAACCATGAGAAAACCAAAGTGGGCTTTGTTTATGTCGGCCCGACCGGCGACTTTGGCTGGACCCACGAACATGATCTGGGCCGTCAGGCGATCGAAAAGGCATTCGGCGACAAGGTTGAAACGACTTATGTCGAAAACGTCGCCGAAGGCCCGGACGCCGAACGCGTCATCCGCCAGATGGCTTCTTCTGGTCACGACCTGATCTTCACCACGTCGTTCGGCTACATGAACCCGACGATCAAAGTGGCCAAGCAATTCCCGGACGTGAAGTTTGAGCACGCCACAGGCTTCAAGCGCGCCGACAACGTGTCGACCTATTCCGCCCGCTTCTACGAAGGCCGTCACGTGATCGGCCTGATCGCCGGTAAGGTGACCGAAACCAACACCATCGGTTACATCGCCTCTTTCCCGATCCCCGAAGTTGTGCGTGGCATCAACTCCGCCTACCTCGCGGCGAAATCGGTGAACCCGGACGTCCAGTTCAAAATCGTTTGGGTCAACACCTGGTTCGACCCGGGCAAAGAGGCTGACGCCGCCGCCGCGCTAATCGAACAGGGTGCCGACATCATCATGCAACACACCGATTCTGCTGCGCCGATGACGATTGCTGAAGAAAAAGGCATCAAGGCCTTCGGTCAGGCGTCGAACATGATCGCCTTTGGCCCGACCGCGCAGATGACATCAATCATCGACGACTGGGCACCGTACTACATCGCACGTACGAAGGCCGTCATGGACGGCACTTGGGAATCGATGGACACGTTCCACGGCATCGAAGAAGGCATGGTCGCCTTCGCGCCGTATAACGAAAACCTGCCGAAAGACGTGATAGCGCTGGCCGAATACGCCCGCCTTGGCATCATGCTGGGCAAGATCCACCCGTTCACCGGGCCGATCAACAAGCAGGATGGCACGCCTTGGTTGGCTGAGGGCGAAACTGCGCCTTTGGGCGACCTTCTGGGGATGAACTTCTACGTTGAAGGCGTCGAAGGCGTTCTGCCGAAATAATCGGGCGACCGATTGCGAATACAGGGCCCGGTGGAAACACCGGGCCTTTTTCGTGGGCGCCTGTCAGGCGCAGGTCAGCAGACGCGCCTCATGCTGTTTCAACGACATGCGCACCGCGGGGCCGAATGTTGTTGGGCGTGATCTCAGCTCCAGAAACAGGGCGAAAACTTCTTTCCGCGCTTCCGAGCCGATGGAGGTTAGACTTTCATCACCGGGGAAAAAGCTTTCGGTCGCGGCGCCGTCGGCGAAGATCACCTCATGATCATCCAGCAGAATATGCCAGTATTCGACAAGGTCCGTTTGTTCCGAGACAATATCCAGGCCATTGATCAGGTCCTTTGCCCTCACATCACCTCATCCGCGCCAAACAGCACTTTTGGGTGCCAGCCTAAAATCACCATGCGATGCTGGGGCGATACGCGCATCTCATCGCACCCGTCGACAGCGCCCTTGCGGATCAGCACGGGTGCCATCTGTTCACTGACGCCTCTGACCACCTTGCGCCCGACCCACCTGATGGGCCTAAGCCCGCTGTCGCGGGTGACGATCCGATCCCCTACGCGGAGGAGTTCAATCGGCCGCGGCCCCGATTGCGTTTCGATCAAAGCGCCGGTGGTAAAGCAGGGAACGGCAGTCGTCATGGTGGCGACGGCTGTATCGGTCACGCCATCCTCGTTGACGACAGTATAGCTGAAGGTGTTCACCCCGGTGTCGCCATCCGCCATGACGTTGACGGTGCCATTCTCGTTCAGTGTGATTATTTCGCCCGATGGCAAGGTGATTGGCACATCAACCAACACTTCCTGACCGTTGATATGGGTGATGGTCAGCTCGCCACCGGGCGCGTCATTTTCCAGCAGATTGACGGTCACCGTCTTGTTGGGGCCGGCGCTGAACGCGTCATCTTCGGCAATGACGGTGGATTGCACACTGTTGGCGGCGATCAGAAGGTTACTGTCATAGGCGCTGTCGCCGGCGTCTGCGATGCCGATCTTGATGGTGTTCGTCGATCCCTCGACCACCGGCGCCTTCAGCGTCAGAGTGACAGTGAACCCACCCATTTCAGTGTTGAACTGGTCTTGTGTATTGTCGACATAGAGGTTGACATTGGACCCTTCGTTCACCGCGTTAACGGACGTCGCGCCCTGGCCGACACTCAGTTCACCTTGCTCGCCAATCACCCAAACACCGATCGTGCCGTTGAAGCCGGCGTTGACGAATTCCGGGTATTCGTCAGACCCGAATACGAACTGCATGGTCAGCGTGTCGCCGTCGGGGATAAAGCTCGCCTCGATGAAGGCGGCGTCAAAGGTCTGCAAACCGGCGGCCTGATTGAAATCAGCGGCGCCGTCGATGCCCCTTCTGTATTCGTCGTGGTGCTGCCAGATTGGTTCGTCTCACCCGACGAATTGGTCACGCTGGCGGCAGCTCCAGTGGACAGGATGACGCCAGTCTCGGAGGGGCGAACCCCGCTGATGTCATCAGTCAATCGGAATAGATGCCTGATGACAGCGCATCGCCGGAATAACTGGCCTTGATGATGGAAATCTGATCGAAAAAGATTGTTTCGGCCATCTCCAACGCCGTGGCGTCAGTATCGATTGGCAGTTCAGCAGCGTCAACCATGTCAGCTCCGCATCAGGGCTCCCCAACACCAGCGAAGTCAGACAGCTAAACGCTAATCGTTAAGACGACGTTCCTTTACACCAAGTCCCATGCGCATGGCGGTCTGGCGCACCGGGCGCGCCCGTGCGATCAGGCCGAGGCCCGCCCGCCTCAGGTCGCGGATCGGCTGCGCGCCAGCCATTGCCGCCCTGTTCAGGCCGTCGATACCGGCGACGCGAGCGGCCAGTTCAGGCCAGCGACGCTGATATCGCGCCAGGCTTTCAGGGTCGCCGGGATCGTCACCCATGCCATCGCGCAGCGCCGCGATATCACCCAGCGACATGTTAAGGCCCTGCGCGCCGATCGGCGGCACGACATGCGCCGCTTCGGCGACGAGCGCAATGCGCGGCGCTGTCAGACGGTGGGCGATCAGAGAAATGATAGGCCAGGCTGCACGCGGGGTAATCGCGGTTAGACGGCCAAGAACACCCAGACTGCGATCATTCAACGCCTCGTTGAATTCTTCATCCGACAGCGACGCAAGACGCATCGCTTCGCCCGCCTTCTCCATCCAGACAACGGACGATCTGTGGCCTTCCGCGTCATCCGGAGTGGGCACCAGCGTAAAGGGCCCGCCCGTGCGATGGATCTCGGTGGAGACATTCTGATGCGGACCTTCGTGGCGCACCGTGAAAACCAGTCCCTTCTGGCCATAGCCTATGCGCTTGGCGCCAATGCCGGCAAGATCGCGCACCGCGCTGTCACGACCATCCGCGCCGATGATCAGCCGCGCCCGAATGGTGCGGCCATCCGACAGACGGGCAATCTGATGGGTGCGCCGTGCCGTCAGGCATGTGAGCGAGGTGTCATGGCTGACCTCTGTCCGAGGCATGTCAGCGATCAGGGCTGTCAGCGCCCGGCGCATGTCACTGTTTGCAACGTTCCAACCAAAGGGCGGCTCGGCAATTTCAGCGGCGTTGAAATCAGCGATTTCCCGCGCTTCGTTCGCTTCGCCGCCGGCGTCGATCAGGCGCATCGTGTCCAACGCCTCGGTCGCGCCATCCAGCCGCGACCAGACGCCAGCCTCTGTCAAAAGATCCACCGCAGGGCGTAGAAAGGCCGTGGTGCGGGTGTCGCGCAGACCGGCGTCGGCGGACGCCATGTCGACGCACAGCGTGTCCCACCCCGCCGCAGCCATGGCGGCCGTCGCGGTCAGACCGGCGACGCCCCCGCCAACAACAAGTATGTCTTTTTCTTCCATGACCCAGACTTAGGCGCGCGCTGCGGTGCCGTCCACGTTTGGCGGCGCGTTAAAGAAGCGCGGCCTGCACGTCCTTGGTCCACCCGACATGAAGCGCCCCATCGGTCACAATGACCGGCCGCTTCATCAGCGTCGGGTTGGCGAGCATCAGATCAACGGCGCCCTGCCCTTCGGCGGACGCCATTTCCGCATCACCGAGCCCTCGCCACGTGGTTGAACGGCGATTGACCAACGCATCCGCGCCCAGCGTCGCAACCCAGGACGCCAATGCATCCGCCGGCACGCCGTCGGCGCAGACATCGACAACCTCAAAGGACAAGCCCGCATCAACCAGGGCCTTTTGCGCCTTTTTGCAGGTGTCACAATTTTTCAAACCATAGAACTGCATCACAACCTCACCTTCTGCAGAAATGTCGCCAGATCATCCGTCGTCGCATCGACCGCCGGATCATGTGGCGCCTCGGTCACCCACAATGTACG
>CBFHXH010000150.1:0-9131 GCA_965659735.1 uncultured Pikeienuella sp. | reverse complement strand
GGCCATCATCCCGATGGACCAACGGCCAATCATGCACTAACTTTTAAAATGGACCACTCAAGTGGGGCTGTGCAGTGCGCTGCTATCTGACAAAGCTCTTGGTGGTCGAAGGCCGCTTCAAACTGACCGAAGCGGAGGAAGCCGACATCCTCACCCAACTGGCGTCAGACCTTGACCGCCTGCGGCGCGACTACGGCGTCGACACCGCGCGGTGGTCGGGGCTGGACTAGGTCCGCGGCCGCCTTAAGCGCCCAGGCCCGCAAGCCCGACCAGACCCAGCCCGCCATCGCAAGGTACGATCGTGCCGGTGATGTAAGCGGCCCGGTCTGAGGCGAGGAAGGCGGCAAGCTCGGCGACCTCGTCCTTGCGTCCCAGACGTCGCAGCAGCGGCGCCTTGGCCGCCTGTTCCAGCGCGGCAGGCGTGGGGGCGAGGCGGGCCATACCCTCAGTATCTGCGATTGGACCGGGCGAAATACCGACCGACCGCACGCCGATTGGGCCCCATTCAACGGCCACAGACCGGACGATGTGGTCGATGGCTGCTTTGGCCGCGTTGGCGTGGATCTGAGCGGGGTAGGGGATCGTTGCCTGTGGGGCGGAAATGGCGATCAGGCAGCCGCCGGGTTTGGTCAGGTGGGGAAACCCGGTTTGATAGGTGTTGAAAACCCCGCCCGCGTCGATGTCCATTACGGTTTTGAAGCCTTTGGGCTTCAGATCCTTCGCCATCGCCAGAAAATTGCCCGCTGCACCAGCAACGATCACATCGACGCCGCCGAATTTTTCGGATGCGATCTCAAAGGTGCCGGCCATCGCCTCGGCGTCGCGGACATCGGCGGGGATGGCGGCGCAGGCGGCACCGTGGCCTTCGATCATTTCTTTGGCGGCGGCCAGCTTGGCCTCGTTCCGCGCCAGAAGAACGATGTTCATGCCTTCTTGCGCGTATTTCTCGGCGATGCCCAGGGTGATGCCGCTGGATCCGCCTGTCAGAAACGCCGTTTTGCCCGTCAGTCCGTACATGTCATCCATCCTTGATGTCCGCCCATTGCTGGCGTTTTTCCACAATTTCGCGCCGGTGCGCGGCATCTGCATGGCGGCTGATCTGGTCGGCGAAAAAGGTCAGGTGCGCCTGCATCGCCGCCCGCGATGCCTCAGGGTCGCCTGCCTGGATCGCTGCATTAATCGCATGATGCTGTGTCGAAAGCGCCTCTCGCCCGTCGCCCTCGCCATAGACCATGGCGTGGTTGCGCCGGACGGTCTGCTGCATCAGGTCATGCAGGCTCCGCGCGATCTGGATCGACACGACATTGCCTGTCGCATCGACGATGGCCATGTGAAATTCGGTATCGAGCCGCATTTCCAGTTCCTGATCGCACGCCTCATACGCATCCTGCATGGCGTCGTGGATCTGCGCGATGTGCGCACGTTCCGCCGCCGTCGCGCGTTCGGCGACGATGGCGGCGCTTTCGCTTTCCAACATGCGCCGAAACGTCAGATAGTCCGCGATTGCCGATGGCGTGCTTTCGATCAACGTAGTCAGCGGGTCGATCATGCGCCGGCCCAGCGCCTTGGCCACGAACAGGCCGCTGCCATGGCGTGACACCAGCAACCCCTCGGCCATCAGGGTCTGTAGGCCCGCGCGCAGCGAGGTGCGCGAGATGCCCATCTGGGCTGAAAGATCCCGTTCCCCGGGCAACTGGTCGCCGGGGCGCAACACGTCGCTGGCGATCAGATCGCGGATCTGTGAGGCAGCAGCGTCAGCAAGGTTGGGGGAGACGATTTGTTCAAAAGGCATGGAGTGAGATTAGCGCGAACGCTGAAAAGGTCTAGTGGTGTGACCGGTGATGGCCATTGGTGTTCAGATCATAGGGGTTCCCGGTGATGCGCCTGCCGATCTGAACGTCCTCCGCAGCCGTTTGATCACAAGGGATCAAGAATGAACCAGCAAGGTCATAAGGCGAACCGCCTGCGCCGCGCTTGATCGTAGGTCGACGAGAGACATGACGACATCAGTGAGGCGCAATGAACAATCTCTACCTCACAGGCCCGTTTGTTCTTTTGGGGGCGTCATATTCGCCGCGCTCGCCGCGCTTATATTTGGCGACATGGACGGGCCGCATATGACGCGTGCGGCGTCATGGATGATCGGCACCGTCTGCGCGCTGGTGATTTTTCAAGACAGATGAACACCGTCCCGTCATGGTTCCGTCAGACTTTGGGGTCAGTCGCCGTCGATCCGTTTGGTATAGCCATCGTCCTTTTCTTCATCCCGCAGCCGGTGCAGGTGGGCGATGAAATAGCGCATATGGGCGTTATCCACCGTTTGCTGCGCCTTGGATTTCCAGGCGTCATAGGCGGTGGCGTAGTTCGGGAAGATGCCGACGATATCAATCTCGTCCGTATCGCGGAACTCGGTCTTGGCGGGGTCAGACAACTCTCCCCCAAACACCAGATGCAGAAGCTGAGCCATGAAAGTCCCCTTAAAGCGTTCGCGCCGCCCGAGGTGGGCGGCGCGATGATCAATATCAGCCTGCGATGGCTTTGTTGAGGTTTGTATCCACCGCCTCAAGGAAGCCTTCGGTGGTCAGCCAGCTCTGATCCGGGCCGACCAGCAGCGCCAGGTCCTTGGTCATCTGACCGGCTTCGACCGTGTCGACGACGACCTTTTCCAGCGTTTCCGCAAAGTTCATCAGGGTTGCGTTGTCATCCAGCTTGGCGCGGTGCTTCAGACCGCCGGTCCATGCATAGATTGAAGCGATGGAGTTGGTCGATGTCGCTTCACCCTTCTGGTGCTGACGGTAGTGGCGGGTGACGGTGCCGTGCGCGGCCTCCGCCTCGACAATCTTGCCGTCCGGCGTCATCAGCTGCGAGGTCATCAGGCCAAGCGAGCCAAAGCCCTGCGCCACGGTGTCGGACTGAACGTCGCCATCGTAGTTCTTACAGGCCCAGACAAAGCCGCCATTCCACTTCATCGCGCAGGCGACCATGTCGTCGATCAGGCGGTGTTCGTAGATGATGCACTTGGCTTTGAATTTCTCTTCGAATTCCTGCTCGTAGATTTCCTGGAACAGTTCAAGGAAGCGGCCGTCATACTGTTTCAGAATGGTGTTCTTGGTCGACATGTAGACCGGCCAGCCAAGGTTCAGGCCATAGTTCATCGACGCGCGGGCGAAATCCTTGATCGATTCGTCTAGGTTGTACATCGACATGAAGACGCCGGATGCGGGCGCGTCGAACACTTCATGCTCAATCACTTCGCCGTCTTCGCCGACGAACTTCATGCTCAGCTTGCCTGGTCCGGGGAATTTCATGTCCGTGGCGCGGTACTGGTCGCCGAATGCGTGACGCCCGATGACAATCGGCTGGGTCCAGCCTGGCACCAGCCGCGGGACGTTGGAACAGATGATCGGCTGACGGAACACAACGCCGCCGAGAATGTTGCGGATGGTGCCGTTCGGGCTGCGCCACATTTTCTTCAGGCCGAATTCTTCAACGCGTGCCTCATCGGGGGTGATGGTCGCGCATTTGACGCCAACGCCATATTTTTTGATCGCTTCGGCGCTGTCGATGGTGATCTGATCATCGGTTTCGTCGCGCGCCTCGATGCCGAGATCGTAGTATTTCAGGTCAACGTCGAGATACGGCAGGATCAGTTTGTCTTTGATGAACTGCCAGATGATCCGTGTCATCTCATCGCCGTCGAGCTCAACGACGGGGTTTTCAACTTTGATCTTGGTCATGGCTTGGGTGTCCTCCTCAGAGCGCGTAATCAGGTTTTGTATACGGTTGGATGCGATAAATCATATTTGGCCCGCTGGGGGAAGGGCGGCGGGACGTCGCTGCTAGCTTAGTGGTCTTGCCTTGGGTTGTTGCGTGATTGCTGCACGCTCGGATGGTCGCATGCGCTACGGGACCTACGTCGTCCAGCATGACCGATGCTGATATTGCAGACCTGTGCGCGAAAGGTCTGCTTCACGAATTGGGCTTTGCCGCCGGTCGAAAGATACGCCAACTGCATCGGAATCAAGCCGAAGGCGTCCGCTGTCAGGTAGCGGTTTGCCTTCAAACCGCGAGAGGGGATGCGAGCGTCAGGCCGTCCCGGCGGTCTGACGCTTTGGGAACGGATAGCTAAGCAGGCAACTGGGATGGGCTTTGCCAGGATAAATCAAGAAGATCAGCGGGTGCGGCGTCAGCCCGCGGCCTGACGCTCTTGTCGGCTGACGTCTCGATATCTGGTGTGCTAAGTCGGCGCGCCTTGGGTTGCGATAGCTCGCCTGTTGGCGATGCAAAAAAATACGGTGGGTGACCTATTTACCGTGAGGGGGCCCATTCGGTTTCCGCTGCGCCGGGATCCACTGGTTGCCCAAGTTTCCGGGCGTGCGCCTGATCGCCATCAATTCGGATGGCGGATACGCCCAATCATTCACAGGAGCGATGGACCTAACGCCCAATTCACAGTAAATCTGCGGCCAACCTAAAATTCCACGCGGAGGGCGCGCTTCATGGCCGCCGACAAGACACTCCTTCTGATAATTGGCGGCGGCATCGCGGCGTATAAATGCCTCGACCTGATCCGCCGCGCGGCTGAGCGTGGCTATCGCGTCACGCCGGTGATGACCAAGGCGGCCGAAGAATTCGTCACCCCCTTGTCCGTCAGTGCCCTGGCGGGAGAGGAGGTGCATCGCGATCTCTTCGATCTGACCAAGGAAACGGAGATGGGACATATCCAGCTGTCTCGCGCCGCCGATCTGGTTATTGTTGCGCCCGCGACCGCGGATCTGATGGCCAAAATGGCCAATGGCCATGCGAACGACCTTGCCTCGACCCTTCTGATGGCGACGGACAAGGATGTGCTGATCGCGCCCGCCATGAACGTGCGGATGTGGGATCACCCCGCCACCCAGCGAAATCTCGCAAAGCTTATGGCGGACGGCGTTCATGTCGTCGGCCCCAACGAAGGCGAGATGGCCTGCGGCGAATATGGGCCGGGCCGAATGTCGGAGCCTTCCGAAATTCTTGATGCATTGGACCGTCTGCTGCGGGGGGGACGGCTGTCAGGTCGCCATATCCTCGTCACCGCAGGTCCGACGCATGAACCAATCGATCCGGTTCGCTATATCGCCAACCGATCCTCGGGCAAGCAGGGCTATGCGATCGCGGCGGCGCTGGCGGCCGAGGGGGCGAAGGTTTCGCTGATTTCCGGGCCCGCAACCGAGCCCGCGCCGCGCGGCGTCGATCTGATCCAGGTCGAAAGCGCCCGCGAAATGCTGGCGGCGACCGAGGCGGCCCTGCCTGTGGATGCTGCGATCTTCGCCGCCGCCGTCGCCGACTGGCGCACCGCGTCCGAAACGGACAGTAAGATCAAGAAAGATGGATCGGGCGTCATCCCCGATCTGAAGCTGACGGAAAACCCCGATATCCTCGCCACCATCTGCAAGGGCGACCAACGCCCGCCGCTGGTCGTCGGCTTTGCTGCGGAAACGGATAACGTGATCGCCAACGCGACCGCCAAGCGCAAGCGCAAGACCTGCGATTGGATCGTCGCCAATGACGTCTCACCCGAAACCGGGATCATGGGCGGCGACCGCAACACCGTCACCCTGATCAGCGCGGATGGCGCCGAGGCGTGGGAAGAAGCGGGCAAAGACGGGGTTGCCCGCCGCCTTGTCGTCCGCATCGCGGATCATCTGGATCGGGAGACGGCCCAATGCTGACCTCACCCGCAGAAATCCGCGTCAAACCGCTGGATCACTTCGACGCCAGCCTGCCGCTGCCGACCTATGAAAGCACCGGCGCTGCCGGGGCGGATATCCGCGCCTCGCTTGAACCGGCGGACAGGGCAGGGGGGCTGACGCTGGCCCCCGGCGCCCGCGCGCTGATCCCGACGGGCCTGTCCATGGCGATCCCGTTCGGGATGGAGGCGCAGGTCAGGCCGCGATCCGGCCTCGCCTTCAAGCACGGCGTAACCGTCGCCAACGCGCCCGGTACCATCGACAGCGACTATCGCGGCGAGGTTAAGGTGCTGCTGATCAACCTCGGCCAGGACCCCTTCACCATCCGTCATGGCGACCGCGTCGCCCAGATGGTCATCGCGCCCGTGACGCTGGCGACCTTCACCCAAGGTGAACTGGACGACACCGACCGCGGCGCGGGCGGATTTGGCTCAACAGGGGGGATCGGCTGATGATGCTGAAATTCTCACGCAAGACGCTGCTGGCGTTGGAGGCTGTCCTGGACATCGCCTATAACGCCCGGCCCGATCCGGTGCAGTCCAAGGACATCACCAAGCGGCTGGGTATCCCGCAGCGATACCTGGAACAGGTCATGCAGCAACTGGTGCATGAAGGCGTTCTGAAAGGCGTACGCGGCCCGAAGGGCGGCTATACGCTGGCCCGCGAACGCCGCCGGATCACGGTGGCGGAGATTGTCCGCCTGGTCGATGCGGCCGACGAAGACGACGGCCCTACATCCGATCTGGGCCTGCGCGTCGCCCAGCCCTTGTGGCGTGACGCACAGGAAGCGGTGCTGAAAGAGCTTGAGGGCGTTACCATGCAGGACCTATGCATGAAGGCAGAAACCCTCGGTGTGAAACGCGGGGGCGAGGCCCCGACCGACTTTACAATTTGAGGTTCCCATGACGCGAACTCACGGCAAGATCTACGACGACATCACGCAAACCATTGGCGGCACGCCCCTTGTGCGTCTCAGCCGCATCGCCGCAGACGCCGGCGTTGAGGCCGAGATTTGCGCCAAGCTGGAATTCTTCAACCCCATCGCCTCGGTCAAGGACCGGATCGGCGTGGCGATGATCGAAGACCTGGAAGCACAGGGCAAGATCAAGCCGGGCGATACGCTGATCGAGCCGACATCGGGCAACACCGGCATCGCACTGGCCTTCGCCGCCGCCGCCAAGGGATACAAGCTGATCCTCTGCATGCCGGAATCGATGTCGATCGAGCGGCGCAAGATGCTGGCGTTCCTTGGCGCGCAGATGGACCTGACCCCACCGGGCGAAGGCATGAAGGGCGCCATCGCGCGGGCCGAGGCGCTGATCGCCGAAACGCCGGGTGCGGTCATGCCCCAGCAGTTCGCCAACCCCGCCAACCCCGCTATCCACAAACGCACCACCGCCGAAGAAATTTGGGTGGACACCGGCGGCGAGGTGGATGTCTTCATCTCGGGCGTTGGCACTGGCGGCACGATCACCGGGACCAGCCTGATCCTGAAGGAGCGCAACCCAGACGTCCGCATCATAGCGGTGGAGCCTGAGGACAGCCCCGTCTTGTCTGGCGGCCCGGCCGGACCACATAAGATTCAAGGGATCGGCGCAGGTTTCGTGCCCGATATCCTGCAAACCGAACTGATTGACGAAGTTTTGACCATCGGCAACCAGACTGCATTTGACACGGCGCGAAAGCTCGCATTGGTTGAGGGCGTGCCAGGCGGCATTTCCTCGGGCGCGGCGGTTGCGGCGGCGTTAGAAGTGGCGGAACGGGCAGAGATGAAGGGCAAACGGATAGTCGTGATCTTGCCAAGTTTTGCTGAGAGATATCTCTCAACGGCGCTATTTGACGGATTGTAAACATGCCTGGCAACAGCAGCACCTTTTCTGACGCGGAACTGGAACGGTACGCCCGCCACATCATCATGCGGGAAATCGGCGGTCCCGGTCAGAAACGCCTGCGCGGCGCGCGGGTGCTGGTTGTTGGCGCCGGGGGGCTGGGATGTCCCGCCATCATGTACCTCGCCGCGGCGGGTGTCGGCACACTGGGCATCGCGGATGATGATGAAGTGTCACTGTCGAACCTGCAACGCCAGATCGCCCATATCGAGGCGCGCGTCGGCGCCCGCAAGACCGACAGCGCGGCCGAAACCGCCCGCTCGCTGAACCCGCATATCGTGGTCAAAACGCACAACACGCGGATCACCGAGGAAAACGTCGAAGAGATCATCAAGCCCTACCGGCTTGTGATCGACGGATCGGATAATTTCGAAACCCGTTACCTCTTGAACCGGGTATGCGCCGCGCGCGGCACGACGCTGGTGGCGGCGGCGATGACGCAGTGGGAAGGTCAGCTTTCGGTCTACAAACCCAAGGAACATGGACCGTGTTACCAGTGCGTCTTTCCCAACCGCCCCGCCCCGCATCTGCAGCGCACCTGCGCCGAAGCCGGCGTTCTGGGCCCGCTGGGTGGCGTGATGGGGTCGATGATTGCGGCGGAAACGATCAAGGACATCACCCGGGCCGGTAAGACGATGAATGGCAGGATGATCATCTATGATGCGCTGGAAGGTGAGACGCGGACGCTGGACGTTGAAAAATGGGCGGATTGTCCGGTTTGTGGGGACGGGTAGGGTTGGGCCCATACCTGGGCGGCTAGTGGCGCCGCTTTAGCGCGCGTTTTGTATCTGCCGTCAGACAGGCGGCATCGACCACTTAAGCGCATGAGGCCGCTAAAAACCGTTACTACGGTCCCTGCATTCGGAGGGGACGCAGCGGGTTATGTTGGAGCTTATTCTTTCAATCGCTCTGGCCATTCTGATTGCCCTGGCGCCGATCGTCGCCGAAGTTCTGAACTTTCGCGAAGCGATCGCGACCAAGGCCAGCCGCGAACGGTTGCAGGGCTGGTTGCGATCTGATCGCCATGATCACCTCTACCGCCGTTATGTTGGGGGGGCGCTGGCGTGGATCGCCAAGGTGCTTAAGCCGGGATCGTTTGAAGAAACGCCGCCGCCCGCCAAGGGCATGATGGTTAAGTTTGACTACTCTCATGAGTTTCTAGCGCCGACCAGGCCCGCGGCCCGGCGCGCTGCCGCAAGTGATTTCGGATGGCCAGTCTTTGATTTCGCATTGCGCCTCGCCATCGTCTATCCCGCGCTGAGCCTTTTTTTGTCTGGGACGTCACAGGCCAAGCGGGGGTGATCGGCGATTTGGAAGTGTTGCAAGCGCTGCAAAACGATTGGCGCGGTGACGCAACAAGAGGCGGGTTTGCCCTGTTTGGCACCCTGTTACTACTGTCTCTCTATCATTCAGCACGGCGAATAGAGGGCTATGCGGCTCTCTTCGCCGTGCTGCCATTCGCAGGCGCTCTCGTAGGCGCATTCGCAGTCGTACTCGCATCCGCATTCGCAGG
>CBFHXH010000149.1:0-9284 GCA_965659735.1 uncultured Pikeienuella sp. | reverse complement strand
GCAGGGCGCGGGTTTCATGGCCTCAGTCTATGGCCGTCTGACCGGCAAGACGGGCGTCTGCGTTTCAACGCTTGGCCCCGGCGCGACCAACTTCACCACCGCCGCCGCCTACGCCCAGTTGGGCGGGATGCCGATGATGATGGTCACTGGTCAGAAACCAGTGAAAAAATCGAAACAGGGCCGGTTTCAAATTCTCGACGTCGTCGAGATGATGAAGCCGATCACCAAATACGCGACGACCCTGGTCGCCGGCGACAACATCCCCAGCCGCATCCGCGAAGCGTATCGCATCGCCGAGGAAGAAAAGCCCGGCGCTGTTCACATCGAATTGCCGGAAGACATCGCTGACGAGCAGACGGATGAGCGCCCGATCCCCGCATCAGCGGTGCGCCGCCCAACGCCTGAGGCGAAGTCGATTTCCCAGGCGCTCGAAAAACTGCACGCCGCAAAATCGCCGATCATGATCATTGGCGCCGGCGGCAACCGCAAGATGACGTCGAAGATGCTGACCCGCTTCCTCGACAAGACCGGCATCCCATTTGTCACCACGCAGCTGGGTAAAGGCGTCGTGGACGAGCGCCATCCACAGTTCATGGGCTGCGCTGCGCTCAGCGCTGGCGACTATGTCCATCGCGCGATCGAAGCCGCCGACCTGATCCTGAATGTTGGCCATGACGTGATCGAAAAGCCACCGTTCTTCATGAAGGAAGGCGGCGCTGAAGTGGTCCATATCTCGTACAACACGGCTGAGGTTGACCCGGTCTATTTCCCGCAGCTCGAAGTCATCGGCGACATCGGCAACGCGATTTGGGAACTGAAGAACGGCGTCAAGAAACAGACTGAAGCGGGCTGGGATTTCAGCCGCATGATGTTCATCCGCAAACATCACGACGCCAACATTCTGGAAGGCACCGACGACACGCGGTTCCCAATCTACCCGCAGCACGCCGTCAAATGTATCCGTGAAGCGATGCCCGACGATGGCATGATCTGCCTCGACAACGGCGTCTACAAGATCTGGTTCGCCCGGAACTATCGCGCCCACCAGCCCAACACAGTGCTACTGGACAACGCGCTGGCGACGATGGGCGCAGGCCTGCCGTCTGCAATGGCGTCCCACATGGTGTTCCCTGACCGCAAGGTTCTGGCGATCTGTGGCGATGGCGGGTTTATGATGAACAGCCAGGAACTGGAGACCGCCGTCCGCGAAAAGATGAACATTGCGGTTCTGATCCTGAACGACAACTCATACGGCATGATCCGCTGGAAACAGGCCAACATGGGCTTCATCGACTGGGGTCTGCAGTACGGCAACCCGGACTTCGTTAAGTATGTCGAAAGCTATGGCGGCATTGGCCATCGGGTCGAATCTGCGGCGGATCTGCCAAAGATCCTGAACACCGCGCTTACCGAGCCTGGCGTGCATCTGATCGATTGTCCGGTGGATTATGTCGACAACGACCAGATCCTGAACATCGACATCAAAAAGAACTCAGCGGCCATCTAAGGCCGCACACAGCGAGGGGCCTTCGGGCCCTTCGCCATTTCTGAGACCCACGCATATCTGAGGAGGCTGCGCCCATGTCCGCGCTTCAGGAAAAATATCCCTACTATCTGAACAACAAGGCCGTTTACGCGAACGAAGACCTTGAGGTCACCGACAAGTACACCGGCGAAGTCGCCACCCGTTGCGCGCTGGCCGACGCAAAAGCGATCGACGAAGGCATCGCAGGCGCCGTGCGCGCCGCGGAGCCGATGGCAAAAATGCCGTCTTATGAAAAGCAGGCGATCCTAGAACAC
Organism: uncultured Pikeienuella sp.; assembly: GCA_965659735.1. GTDB lineage: Bacteria > Pseudomonadota > Alphaproteobacteria > Rhodobacterales > Rhodobacteraceae > Pikeienuella. Next base: position 7,484 of record CBFHXH010000149.1, on the reverse strand, counting down.
TGCGTGTCGCGGTTCCGCGAACGGTTTGATGAACTCGCCATGGCGCTTTGCATCGAAGCGGGCAAGCCGATCAACGACGCCGAAGGCGAGGTTACCCGCCTGATCGACACGTTCAAAATCGCGGCGGAAGAATCGACCCGCATGCATGGCGAGTTGCAGGCTCTGGATATCTCACCCCGCGCTAAGGGCTATCAGGGCATGTGGAAGCGGGTGCCAATCGGTCCCTGCTCCTTCATCTCACCGTTCAACTTCCCGTTGAACCTCGCGGCGCACAAGATTGCTCCGGCGCTGGCCGTCGGTTGCCCCTTCGTGATGAAGCCTGCGTCCCGCACCCCGCTGGGCGCGATCATCATGGGCGAAATTCTGGCTGAGACGGACCTGCCCGAAGGCGCGTTCTCCATCCTCGCCTGTTCGCGCGATGGCGCAGACCTCTTCACCGTGGATGATCGGCTGAAGCTCTTGTCCTTCACCGGCTCGCCCGGCGTTGGCTGGGACCTAAAGGCGCGCTGCGGCAAGAAAAAGGTGGTGCTGGAGCTTGGCGGCAACGCGGCCGTTGTTGTCGACAGCGACACCAAGAACCTCGACGACGCGGTGAACCGCATCATCTTTGGCGCTTTCTACCAATCGGGCCAGTCCTGCATCGGCGTCCAACGCATCATGATCCACGAAGACATCTATGATGTGATGAAGGAAAAGCTGGTCGCCAAAACCGCGACCCTGATCGCTGGCGATCCGAAAAACCGCGATACCTTTGTTGGACCGATGATTTCGGAGAAAGAGGCGACACGGCTGCACGGCTGGATCGAGGCGGCGCAGGCCGCAGGCGGCACGCTGCTTTGCGGCGGCACACGCGAAGGCGCAATGCTAGACGCAACGCTGATGGAAAATGTTCCACTAGATCAGGATCTGTGCGTGGAAGAGGCGTTTGGTCCCGCCGCTGTATTGCAGAAGTTCTCTGACTGGGATGATGCAATTGCACAGGTCAATGATTCAAAATTTGGTCTGCAGGCAGGCATCTTCACACGCGATTTCTACAAAGTGCAGCAGGCGTGGGACGAGATGGATGTCGGCGGCGTTGTTGTCGGCGATGTACCGTCTTACCGGGTCGACAACATGCCTTATGGCGGCGTGAAGGACAGTGGCCTCGGCCGCGAAGGCATCCTGTTCGCGATGGAGGATATGACCGAAATTCGCAACCTGGTGATCCGCACACCGCCTGAATAATCACTGCATACATCCAGAATCATCAAAAGGCGCCGGGTTCCCCTGGCGCCTTTTTCAATGGGCGTCGCCCCAGGATTCGCGAATTTGCGCCACATACACGCCTGAGTTGATTAAACAACGATTAGAATGCCCTTCAGAAAATCCTGCCAATTCAGCACGTTCATAAATTGACGGATGAATTAATGTTTTGTTAATAATTTTATCATCCACCGGTTGTGTTCAATGGGAAGAAATAGATAAACCAATCATTCGACGACTGGTTAGCGTCATATCCTATGTGGGGACCCTTATGTCCGGCGAGTACGAGTGAGCGTTCTGCCTATCATCGATATCTCGGCCCTCAGGCGCTCTGACCCTTTGGGTGTGCGCGCCGCAGCTAATGCAATGGGCGAAGCTGCACGGGAAGTCGGGTTTTTCTATGTTGTAGGCCACGGTGTCGCGCTTGAGCAGATCGGGGCGGCCTATTCAGCCGCGGAAACCTTCTTTTCCCAGCCAGATGACGTAAAGCGCGCCTACTATATCGGCGACAGCCTGAACCATCGCGGCTATGTTCCCTTCACCGAAAAGGGTGACTATGCGGACGAAGTGAACCGTAACTACGAAGCTTTCGATCTGGCGCTGGATTTGCCGCATGACGATCCGGACTATCTGGCGGGCAACTTGTTGCTGGGGCCAAATGTCTGGCCCACCCTCGAAGGGTTCAGGGAAACGATCTACGCCTATTATTCCCAGATTTCCGCTATGGGGCTTGCCATCTGTTCGGCGCTGGAACTGCACCTAAACCTGCGGCCGGGCGAGCTGACGCAGCAGATGTCAAAGCCAATCAGCCAACTTCGGCTGCTGCATTACGTACGCGCACGCGGGACCACCGACAAGAAATCAGTCAATATGGGCGCGCATACCGATTATGAATGCCTGACACTGCTTCATCAGCGCCAAAAGGGCCTGCAGGTGATGACCAGGGGCGATGAGTGGGTCGATGTGCCCGTCCGGCCTGAGGCTTATGTCGTCAACATCGGCGATATGATGGAGGCATGGACCAACGGCGTGTTTCGATCCACGCCCCACCGGGTGCTGAACCTCAGCCCCGAACGGTTTTCGATGCCCTATTTTGTGGCGGCCAACCATGACGCCGTCATCAAACCCTTCGACAGCCTGGTCAGCCCGGACAATCCACCGCGATACGAAGGGTTCCAGGCAGGGCTGCATCTGGAACGGATGCTGATGCGCGACTTTCCGTATTTGCACGAACGGCGCGGCGATCGCATCTGGTCAGCCCGCTATGACGAACAGGGGGCGGTTCAGAACCCCTTTGAAGATCGACTGACGCAGGGAGTAGCGTAGTTCATGCCGAGTATCGAAAGCATCATCGCTGTGACACTGGCCGGGTTGGCGCTAAGCGCAACGCCGGGCCCGTCTATGCTGTATGTGGTGTCACGCAGCGTCGGGCAAAGCCGGGCTGCTGGTCTTGCGTCGGCCATTGGTCTTGGCCTCGGCGGCGTCCTGTTGGCGGCCGCGACCGCGTTGGGATTGGCGGCAGTGCTGAAACAGACAGATTGGGCGATCGACGTGATGCGCGTCGCCGGGTCGTTCTATCTGATCTACCTTGGGCTCAGCATGATCTACGAGGCGCACACCGTAAAACCAGCGAAATTGCAGGTGGAGGCTGTCCGCAAACGAAGCTTGTCGTCGATCGTCTGGCAAGGCGTTTTGGTGGAATTTCTGAACCCCAAGACTGTTCTGTTCTTCGTCTTATTCCTTCCCCAGTTTGTAGAGGCGAGCGGCGGCACCTTCGTGGATGACAATGTTACGCTGCAATTGCTGGTTCTAGGCATTCTGGTGCCGCTGACCGCAATTCCCTCAGACCTCGTGGTTGCGTTTGTCGGCGGGTCGGTCGCGCAGGCGGTGAACGAAAATCCGCTGATCAACAAAGTGCTCAGCTGGGCTGGCGGTCTGATCCTGATCGCCATCGCCGTCAACCTGCATATCGATTTCATCTGACGCCTGTCTGGCCTAGGCGGCGCTCTCTTCCGCCTTTAGCCAATCTTCCCAGCGCTGGCGCACATGCATCAGATCGAGCGCGGCGTTCACATCAAACCCCGCCTCGGGTTGGCTCAGGTCGACCAACTGCGCGGTCTTTCCCGTCAGCTTAGCAGCCTTGCGTTCAACATCACTTCGGGATGGCACCCGCAGCCGCCATGAAAGGGCCACCAGCAGGGCCTCCGCCGGCGGGCGGCGACGTTCGAGACGAGACAGAGCCGCAAAGACGGGCGTTGGATCCGGCGTTGCGATTGCGAACAGGTTGGCGCCCAGCACAACGCCATCGGCCAGCGCAACGCCCGCCCGCTTTGGCGCCCCGGGCGCAGTTTCAGCGCTGAAGTAGGGCGTGATCCCGGCCGACAGTTCCACCCCGTTTTTGGCAGTTTCAAGGAAATCGAGGATGATATCTGGCGTCAGCAATGCGGCGTCACAGGTCGTCACTAACAAGGGCGCGCCTACCGTTTCGAAGGCCCGCGTCAGGCTGTCGGCGATGGTCGCGCCCGCCTCGATCACATCCCATGGTCCTGCTGATAGCGCAGCGGAGCCAGGCGCTGCGGCGACAATAATGCGCCCAATCCGACCCTGTTCCATCACCGCCGCAAGGGCCGCCAGGGGAAAATCCACCAACCGGCGGGTCCCGACGGGGGCCGACGCCTTATGCGGCGACAAGCCAGCGCGCGCGACAGGGTCACGAGGGTTCCGATCACCCGCAAGGACAACCGCGTTCCACATCATTGGAGCGTCTTTTCGTAGACCCGGTAGGTTTTGGCGATCTTGCCACCGATCATTTCGATCATCGACCTGACGGATTTGTTGTCCTCAAGGATCCAGCTGAATTCCAGATCTTTGATCCCCCGCTCCATCACCCGCGGCTCGGGCGAATAGATAAGCATCAGGGGCAGAATTTTCGCGGCGATGCCATCACCCAGCTTGGGTGACATCCCCATCAACGGCACACGGGCGGTGCGGATATTGCCATACTTCAACCGCCAAAGCAGTTTGACCACGTTGAACGGGAACAGCCTGCCGCCAAAATCAGCGATCGCTTCGTTCACGTTGGGCAGCAACGCGATGAAGCCAACGGTTTCCCCATCAAGTTCTGCAAACCGCACTAGGCCGGGATCGATCAGCGGGCGCATTTCTTTCGCCATTGCGTCGATTTCCGCCTGGGTGAACGGCACAAAGCCCCAGTTGGACGCCCACGCTTCGTTGAATATGCGGGCGATGTGCTCAACTTCTTCGTTCCACTTTTTCAGGTTCACCGGGCGGATATGCAGGCCTTCTGGTGCCTGCTTGAACAGCCGCTTGGGTCGGTCAGGCAAGCCGTTCCGGCAGTCAAGCCGATAGGCGAACAGATCGCGGCCTTTGCCCAGACCCCAGCTTTCGATCATCGCGCCCAGCCACGGCGCGTCATGTGGCATCAAAAGGAAAGGCGGACTGTCGAACCCATCGATCAACAAGCCCGTTTCGTGGTTGATGTTCAGCGTGTAAGGCCCGCGCATATGGCCTGCGCCTTCAGCCCGCAGCCACCCTTCGGCCCGATCCAGCAGCGCGTGCACAATCGTTTCATCGTTCAGCGCGCTCAGCCCGCCAAACAGACCGCATACGCCGTCGTCAACCTTTGGCGACAGATCATCGATTTGCGCGCTTATGCGGCCAACCGGGCGCCCGTCGCGCCAGGCGAGAAAATAGGCAGCGCGGCCATGGGTGAACCACGGGTTCTTTTTCGAAAAGAACTCCGCCCGTTCAAAATGCAGGGGTTCGACCCAATGCGGATCGTCTTTCAGGATCTGGCCGGGCAGGCGAATGAACGCCTTCATGTCAGCCTTGTCGGTGACCTCGCGGATTTCGATTTCTGACATGGGCCTCTATTCCTCCAGCGTCACAAGCATCCAGCCACCGATGGCGCCGAACATCGCCACCGCCCCGAATGACGCCAGCAGGGGCGGCATATTGCCGGTTTCCCCGAGTGAAGCGAGCATACCGTCGGTCAGCAGAAAGCCAAATCCCAGAACCACCCCAATCACCCCGCCCTTACCGATACCGCCCGCGCGGCGCATGCCGTAGGCCGCCGGCACCGCCAGCAGGATCATCAGGAATGGGGTCAGCCATGCGGCGTATCCGCGGTAAAGGCGGACCAGATAGAACGTCTCTGACCGGTTCCCGGCCCAGTCGCCATCCAGAATCTTGGTCGCGATATCGCCTGCAATCGAACGTCCCGGCGTCGCCAGGGCGCGCACATTGGCGGGCGAAAGGGGCGTTTCCCACTGGTTGCCGCTGATATCGACCGATTCCCATTCACCGGGGATCAGTCGGGTTGCGTCCTCCAACGTCCAGGCACCCCCGGCATAACGCGCGACACGGGCATCAGTACGGGCCGTCATCCGGCCGCTTCGGTCGGTTTCGAAGATGTCGACATTGACCAAAACGTCGCCACTGGGCGAGGACGCAGCCGCCCGGATCACACCCGTCGTCGTGCGCGCCCAAAACGCGCCGGCGCCACCAATCGGTTTGTCATCCAGCCAATTGATCAGCCGTTGTTCCATACGGGGCGCGATCCGGTCGGTCAGCAGGTACATGCCCCCGCCAATCAACAGCGCGACAGGCGCCAGCGCCAGAAGCACGCGGTAGGTCGTCGTCCCCGCAGCGCGCAGGATGGTGAATTCATTACGCCCAGCCAGCGTCATGAAGGCGAGAACTGGGCCGACGATCAACGAAACAGGCAGCACCGCAGTCAGGATCAGCGGCGCGCGCAGGCCAATATAGCGGATCAGACCGCCATCGCCGGCGCTCAGCACCGTTGAGGCGCTTTCAACAAGATCCAGCGCCAGCGCCAGCCCGCCCAGCACCAACGCGATGGCCATAATGCGCAGGGCGACGATGCGCGACAGGTGGATCGCCAGCGTCATGGCTGCGCCTCCGCATCGTCGCGGCCAAGACGGCGCAGGACGAAAGACCGGACATTGCGCAGGACGCGGTCGAACCAGACGAACATCACCTGCGCGGGCGATCCCGACCCCTGGCTGGCTGTGCTGGAATAAAGCCACAACCCAATCGCGAAATAGACGGCGCAGAGCGACCAAATGCCCAGCGCCGGATCGATCCCGCCATTGTCCGCCAGCGCCTCAATCGTTTTAGTCAGGTTCTGAAAGATCACGAGCAGCGCAATTGCGACGACCATGCGCCGCCACACGGGAGATCGTTTGCCGGCCACCGCCAGCGGCACCGCGATCAGCGGCACGCCAATCAGCGCCAACGCCCGCACCAGCCGGGCGTGAAGTTCCGACGCATAGCGCGGCTCTGGCGAGGCGAGGCCGTCTTCGCCGGTTATGCGTACCCAAAGCTCATTCAGCGTCAGTTCCCGCTCAGACCCGCCGCGGGGGCGGAAGGGTTGGGTGTTGGTGTCAAAGGTCCTCTCCAACATCACGCTGTCGAAGGTCGCGGACAATTCGCCTTCATCCTCGCCAATCGACACGGCGACGCCATTAACCAGACGCAGGCGGACAAGGCCCGCCTCGACATTCGGAATAAGAACGCCGCGTTCGGCTGTCAGAATGCGCTCAGATGCGGGGGTTTCCTGCAGCACGAACACCTTTTCCAGGAAGCGGCCAGTTGGATCGACTTCTTGTGCGGAAATGGTCATGCCCTCGCCTGCTTCGACGAACACCCCCTCTTCCACCCGGGCGTCCCAAGCGGCGTTGATCAGCTGGTGGCGCACATCAGCAAATGCATAGCGGCTGTAGGGCTGGGCATAGCCAAAGAGCCCAATGGATACGACCGCCAGAACCGCGCCGGACGCGACGAAGCCCGCTCCGATGCGGCGCACGGACAATCCCGACGCCTCCATCGCGTCCACTTCGTTTTCTGAGCTGAGCGAGGCCATCACCCCGATGATGCCCACTGCAAAAGCCGCAGGAAGCGCCAGGCCCAGGTAATGCGGCACAAGGTTGACCGCCATGGAGACAACCAGCCCGAGCGGCGCTCCCTTGCCTGTGAGCAATTCAAACAGGCGCAGCACACGTTCCAGCAAAAGCGCGCTAAGCGTCACCAGCAACGCCGCGATCATGGGCGTCGCCATCAGGCGCAGCAGATAGCGGTCAATCAGGGTCAGTTTCACGGGGACGCGTCCTTTGGCGGTGCGCATTAGCACACCTGACCTAGCGGGGCCTTAGCAACGGGGCAAGAAACACAGGAACACGAGCGCGTTATCTTAACGGATT
>CBFHXH010000148.1:0-9448 GCA_965659735.1 uncultured Pikeienuella sp. | reverse complement strand
GCCGTCGCCGAACTGGCGAAGGATCGAAAAACTTTCTGACGTATGCGCCGCCGTCACGCCCGGCCCCAGAACCAGTGATGGGTTCACCGTGACCAGTCGCCACTGATCCTGGGCGTCTGCAATTTCCCAGGCCGCCCGCTCCGCGACCGTTTTGGAATAGGAATAGGGCTGATGCGTCAGGGTCGACGTGGTGTTCCACTGCGCCTCGGTCAGCGTTTTGCCAGGGGCCTTGGCCACGTCCTGATTGTCGCCATAAATCGCCGCGCAGGAACTGGTGACCACCACCCGCCGCACGCTTGGCGTCTGGGTCGCCTGGTTCAGCACATTCCGCGTGCCGGTCAGCGCGGGGTCCACCAGGTCGCGCTTGGCGTCGGTAATCTTGGTCGTAAAAGGGGATGCGGTGTGAAAAACCACTTCGCACCCGGCCATCGCCTCGGCATATGAACCTTCTTCCAGCAGATCTGCTTGGAAAAAACGGATGTCGCCGGGCGCCCCTGCGGCGATTTCTGACAGATGCGCCGTCTTTGCGGCATCGTCCGGGCGGCGCACGGGTGCGTGCACTGTGAAACCTTCCTCCAGCAGGCGCTTGACCAGCCATCCCGCGACATAACCTGTCGCGCCGGTCACCATGACGGGAGCGGAGGGTTCATAGACTGGATTGGACATGGAGCGCCTTTCTGGCTGGGGTGCTGTCATTTCGACGAAGACACCCCTACGTATGGGGCAACCAGACATCTTCAACCCAAGCGACCCTGCGTATCGGGCGTCCTGATGGTCTGACGTGATCCAAGCGGGGCCCGTCGCCCCGGCTGAGATGAGGTAATGCGATGGCGGACCATGAACGCACCAGTTGGCGGGCTTTTGTTGAAGGGCTCGGCCCGGCACCTGCGCCGACCTTGCCAGCGGATGATTTCGCGATGGCTTCACTGGAACGGCACAAGCACGAAGGCATGATCCTGGCCGTCCAGGCGCGGTTCTTTGTGCTGGGCGTCATCGCGATCATGCTGCCGATCGTCAATTTCCAGTGGGAGATGATCTACTACGAAATCCTGCTGGTTGGCTTCATGCTGAACGGCTGGGCGCAGATGAAGGTCGCAACCGTGGGCCAGTCGCGGACAGAGATTTTCGTTCTGTTCGTGGATCTTGCTTTGATGGCGATTGTCGTGATGGTGCCGAACGCACTGGCGCCGGTCGACTGGCCGCTGGAAATGCAATTCAGGTTCCATGCGCACCAGTATTTCTATGTATTCCTCGCCTTTGGCACGCTGGTCTATTCCTAGCGCACGGTTCGGGGGTACGGGACCATGACGGCCATTGTCTGGGTGATTGGCATCGCAATCGTCTGGTTTCTGGCGCCTGAGGACCGGACGTATACCGAGGCCATTGCGGCCGCCTTTCCAAATGATCTCCGGATGGTCGACACGCTGGATCCGCAAAACTTCCGCTTTGACGTCCGTTTGCAGGAAGTGGTTGTTTTCATTCTCGTTGCTCTGATCCTTTCGATCGCCGTTCGACGTTTTGGCGATCTGTTGCTTGGTCACGCGGCGTTGGAAAGGGAGCGGACGAACCTGGCCCGCTATTTCTCACCCAATGTGGTGGAGGAGCTTTCGCACAACGATGAACCCCTGAAACAGGTGCGCACCCAGGATGTTGCGGTCCTCTTCGTCGATATTGTCGGGTTCACAGCCTATTCCGCCGACCGCTCGCCGGAGGATGTCATCAAGACACTACGCGAATTGCACCGCCGCATGGCGGAGGAAGTGTTTCGCCACAACGGTACGCTGGACAAGTTTCTGGGCGACGGACTGATGGCGACATTTGGCACGCCGGTGGCTGGGCCAGAGGACGCCGCCAATGCACTGATCTGCGCCCGCGCCATGGCGGATGCGGTGCGTGAATGGAACGAAGAACGCGCTGTTGGCGGAGAGCCTGAGGTCCGCGCCAGCTTTGGCCTGCATTTCGGCCCCGCCGTTTTGGGCAACGTTGGCGACGAAAACCGGATGGAGTTCGCTGTGATCGGCAATACGGTCAACGTCGCCAGCCGGGTTGAGGCGCTGACCCGCAACCTAGGGGTCCAGATCGCCATGACCGAAGAAATGGAGCAAGCGGTTTAACGCTGCGCCACAGGTCAACACTGCCTCGACGGTTTCACAAGGTTTGAGGTGCAGGAGATCCGTGGCTTGCAGGACAGGGTGACGATCCTGGGGGCCGCCTAATCCCTAGAAGATGTGTGGCTGCTTAAGGAACAGTTTCACGAGATACCGGAAATCGGCCTGTTCCATCGCGACGAAGAACTCGCTGTCGTCGCGATGCGGCGGCACCTTGGTCCAGAACCGTCCTTCGGGATAGCTGATCGTGCCGCAATAGGTGGTGATAAAGCCGATATCGGCATGTTCGCGCCGGATCATTGCATAGGCCCAGTCAAAGTCCCATTCCATCGCAGCATAGGCGTAGACTAGGAAGATCACCGCGCGTTTGGGCAGATACTTCAGGCCCCGGAACGTATCTTTGACGTAGAAATCGCCGATATAGACGATCCGCCCGTGCATCCGGTCCAACACGGGCGGGTAATGATCCGGGTCGATCGCCTCGTTCCCATCCTCGCCATAGAGCCGCTTTAGCTGGCGGGCCATGTAGGGCATCACGCTCTGCGATTTCAGGTCGTCGCAGCGGCAGCCGATCATGCCGATCACCTTGGGCTCCTCCGCCTCTTCGGCTTTGGGCAGGCGTTTGATCAGCAGCCAGAAACTGTCATGTTCCTTGAAGTCGTTGTAGGCGGGCGAAAGCTCGCGCGTCAGGTAGGGTTTGCCGAGGGTGGGAACAAGCGACATGACGCGGTCGAAATCAGATGTCTGTTCAACCACGAACCCGCGTTCTTTAAGCAAACGCTTACACAAATCAGCGATTTCAGCCTTCTGATGCGCTGATAACGACGCCATATACCCACCCTTGCTGGTGCTCACTGCTAAAGTGAGTTCGCGCCAAATACCATCAAATTGCTACAGCGGTTGAAACATTCGCACGATGTCGCGCTTTGATTGATCCTCGTTGGCGAAGAAAATCACAGCTGAGATACGTACTTGGGGTAGACCAGTATCCTCGGGTCGCCGCTTTCGTCGTAAATCAGAAGATTTAGTTGATCATAGATGATCGACAGCCGCTTGCCGTCCAGCAAAGGCGTATTTAGCGATTTTTCCGTCATCACGTATTTCCCTGTCAAAACTTCTCGCTGAACCTCAGCGGCGCGCCGGCTGATGTCTGGGTGCGAATTGGCGAGGTTGCGGTTCATCAGGTCGACGTCGCGCGATCTGAGCACCTCTGCCGTCAGACCACGTTCGCCGATATTCAGGATCCGCAGCGTGTTGTCATCCATGGGGGGCGCATAGATGTCGCAATAGCTGAGGATACCTTTGTCCATCCGCGCCCAGTGCTTTTCCGCTGTGCGCCAATCGTCGAGGATCCGGTCCATCGACGGCGGCTGGTCGGATTCCGCCCGCATCCGCGCCAGGCGCTGGGCTGTCTGGAGCAAGGTTTCGACAATTTCGATTTCAGATTTCGGCGATCGGTCGGACACAAAGACCTTTTCAGCCACGCCAAACAGCTGGTTCGGCTCCACCGCCAGAAACTGACAGATCGAATGCAGCGCGCGCACGCCAATATCCGCCTGCTTCTTGGTGGCGGAGTTGATGTAGTTCGGCCCTTTGCCGCAAAGTTTGGATAATTCTCTGTCCGAGTAGGGCGATTCTGCGATACGCGACGCCAATCTTCCCCAAAAACCGCTGAGAAATTCTTGCTCAGATTGCATATTAAACCCTTAAGCGTGTGTTGTGCACCTTATAGCGTTCATGCACTCTTTAAAATTGACACAAATCAGTCCGTTGCGTCATCAAAAAAGAGTGACCAGCTTGCAATTCCTCGATCCAGAGGATGCTGTGGGGCAGGCATGCTGGTCGCAGTACTTTGGTGAGCTATAGCCGGGCGACCGGTGTGAGTGAGGACATGTGAAGGAAAATCTGTACACGCGTGGGGGCGCGCGTGCGGTTTATCTTCAGGGCGAGGCTGGTGTTGCGGCGGCTCCTGAAAACAGACCACAAGTGATTCATGAAGGTAGCCGGATCTGCATCCGGACCTACGAATTCTACCGCGGCGAGGCGGTGATGCTGCCCCTTCGCAACGGGTTTCCGATCTACTCAAATGACAGGGTGTCGCCGATCTACGGCCTTCATTCGGATGCGGGCGTTCGGGTCGGTCATGCGATCAAGCTGGAAGGGTATGGCCTGCGGGTCTATTTTGACTGCGCAGCGCCTCCGGGCGACTATTTCTTCCTGACATCGACGGTCAGCGGGCGGGCGTAGCCGCTCAGACCGTCTCTTTGGCCTTTGGCATCGGCGGGCGGGCGCCCGTTTCCTCCCAACCCTTGATGATCCGATCATAATGGGGGTGTATGGTGCCGCAGATACGGTCCCACCAGCTGAAGTAGTTCGCGTAATTGTAGACGAACTCTGAATGATGCTGGTCGTGGAAGGTCGTGCAAATGCCAGGGAAAGGTTTACGTGATGTCGGCCCCGCGAAATACTCATATCCAGAATGGCCGATAATGGCGCTGATCTGGTCAAACAGACGGTGCGCGACAAAGGCCAGCGCGGGGATCGGGATCACGAACAGTACCAGTGCATAATACGAATGTGCGAACAGCGTATCTACCGTCGATCCGGCGTCATTCGACCAGACTGATGGTGTTACGGTCATGTGGTGCGGCTTGTGGAATCGGTAAAACGGCTTGGTGTGCAACAGCCGGTGGCCGAAATAGAACCAGGCGTCGTGCAGCACCAGGCTGATCACGAAGAACAGCGGGAAGGACCACCAGGTCAGGTCCACCGGCGTGATCGTCCATCCCTTCCACTGGCTGAACAGCCCGATGGTGAGGCAGAACGCTGTCACTGCGATTTGCTTCAGCGAAGACAGGATGTCTTTGCGCGCATCATGTGTTTTTGGCCGTGTCTGGATTTTCCGCTCCGGATGGCGCTTGTTGACCTGAATTAGGCTCAGGCAAACGACGAACATGATCGTCGCGCCGATGACATAGGCGGCGGCCCAGAAGGCGAGAAATTCAAGCGCAAGTTCCATGGTTCCTAATATGGCGCCGCGGGCCGCCAGGGAAAAGGCGGCGAAAGTGCTCAGGCGGCGCGCGCCGCGATTGCAGCGGGATCGAGGATGATGATCTTGCCATATGCGCGCCGGATCAGGCCGTGATCTTCCCAAAGCCTAAGCGTGCGATTGATGCTTTGGCGCGATACGCCCACCAGCCCGGCCAGATCATCCTGCTTCATCTCGATTTCCGTCGCGCCGCCCGCCATCCGCTCGGCGATGCGCTTTGCGAGCAGCCGATCGGGCGTCATCAGAAGCAGGTCATCCACCGCCTCGTAAAGCTGCCGCGTGTGGCGGGCGAGCTGTTTGATCAGACCTTCTTTCAGGCTGTCATGTTGGATCAAAAGCCGCCGCATGTCGCGTGCGTTGACGACAGCCAGAACGCAACCGCCCGCCGAATGCGCGTCATGCATGCGCGGCGCGTCATCAAGGAAGGACAGCTCGCCAAACCACTCACCACGGCTGAGCTGAGCCAGCGTCGACTGGCGACCATCCGCGGTGATCTTGGTAAAACTCGCTTCGCCCTGAAGAAGCCCGTAATAGGCGACGGCGTCGTCGCCTTGACTGAAAATCTTGGCACCGTTGGGATAATGCCGGGCGCGAATAGCGGCGACGAACGCTTCGCGCGCGGGGCCAGGCAGGTTCTGAACTCAGGCATCGTCGGCGAGCGCCAGCTAATGAGGGACGTCCATATGTGGGAAGTTCAGCTGTTTCCTTTAAATGTCAACTGATTGAAATTCATTGTGACTGAAAATCGCTAAATGGTGGCCATCGAACAACGACACGCAAATGATCAGAGAGAAAACATCATGGCGAAAGACGGCGCAGCGACGATTTCAGCAGGGTTCACCATTCCCTGCCCAACGACGATCGAAAGCCTTCAGGGCAAGATCAGCGACACGGAATGGCAAATGCGGGTAGAACTTGCGGCGACGTATCGCTTGTGCGCCCTGCATGGCTGGACCAACCTCGTGTTTACCCATATCTCCGCCCGCCTGCCGGATGAACCGGGCGAAAATGGCGAGATGTAGGAACGCTTTCTCATCAACCCTTACGGCCTGATGTTTGATGAGATCACCGCCTCGTCGCTGATGAAGATCGATGTGAACGGCAAAATCTGCCAAGACACGCCCTACTTCATCAATCCGGCCGGCTTCACCACCCATCCCGCCGTTCACATGGCGCGTGAGAATGCTGGATGTGTCATTCACGTCCACACGCCCTACGGCGTCGCCGTGTCAGTGCAAAAAGACGGCCTGCGCCGCTACACCCAGTTCGCCATGCAGGTGGTCAACGACCTCGGCTATCACGACTACGAAGACATCGCGCTGGAACTGGAAGAGCGTGAGCGCATCGTCCAAGACCTCGGCGAAAAGAACCTTCTGATGCTGAAGAACCACGTCACGCTGACGGTCGGCCCGAACTGCGTGATTGCGTTCCTGCGGATGTATTTCCTGGAAAACGCCTGCAAGACGCAGATCCTTGCGCAGTCAGTTGGTGATGAAAGCAAACTGCTGGAGGAGCCCGCTGAAATGGCTGACACGGTTGGTCAGCAGACCGCACCAGCGTTCATTCCAGGCATGGGTGACAACCTTGTCTGGCCAGGTCTGATGCAAAAGCTGGACCGGACGAACCCCGGGTATGACGCCTGAAAGATGTAGTGGGACCGAGCAACCGGTTCCCTTACCCGCCGTCTACTATGATCGCGTCATCCCAGTGCTGGGCGTCTTCTGAATAAATCGATTTTGCGGGCGCATAGCTAGACGGATCGTCGAGCGAGGCCGCATGGACGTCAATGCGGTCGCTTATCCGCTCAGACTGACGGGTCAGCGGCGAGCTACAGTTCGGACAGAAACTGCTATAAGTGCTTTGCCCTGACCCTCCGGTCATTTCAAAGATCTGGCGCGCATTGCTGATTGAGAAACTGTCCAACTCCATAGGCATCATTTCGGAATGCCCTCCACCAGTCAGTTGCTGGCAATCGCGGCAATGACAGCGAAACATGTCCACATCCTTGGGGGCGCCGCTGTAGCGAACCAAGCCGCACTTACACCCGCCGGTGATGACATTCTGCATATCAAGACCTCTCGTTCAAAAACGATACCCGAAGATGGACGTCATGCAAGAAAAGTGAACTCTATCCGCCCCGCCCAGGCTCATCTGGGTTGCTGGAAAACAGGGCGAGTTTATTGCCTTGCGGGTCACGCAGGTAGCCTACGTAAAAATTCGTTCCGTATGAGGCGCGAAAGCCCGGCCGACCTTCGTCCGATCCGCCAGCGGCCAAGGCGGCCGCGTGAAGATCGCGAACCTGGGCCTGCGTTTTAGCTTCGAACGCAATCATGGCGCCGTTGCCGGATGAAGCGGCCTCTCCATCGAACGGCGACTTCACATAGAAATCCGGCAGGGCGATGGATTGGCTGGGCCGCTGGGGCAGCGCATAACTCAGGTCGCCGTGATATCATTCCAACTCATACCCAAGGGCTGGCAGGAACGCGGAATAGAACCGTTCTGCGCGCACGATGTCATCAACTCCAACCGTGACATAGGCGATCATGCTGAGCGTTCCTTTCCGGAGAATTGGGTGCTGTGGTCAGAGAGCGCAGTATCGAAGGCCGCCCTGTTTGAGGCAATGTGTTCTGATTCATTGCCGATGATAGCGCCGTTTATGTGGTGCTGCACAAGTTGCGGCTTGGTGGGCGGCGTTGAAACTTACAAGACGCGGGTTGACGGGAGTCCGCTGAATGCATTTGCCTGACGACAATTGGCGCGCCAAAGATCCGGGTTGGAAAACCAGCAGTTAATCCAACGCATCCGATGCGATCTTTGCGATCACCTGATCTAGCTGAGCCGCGATTTCCATCACTTCGACGCTATCCTCCGCATAGGGTGAAAACACTAAGGATGCCGTCTTTTAGGACAGAGTCGCGGTTCCGTCTGGCTGCTCGGTCACATAGAGCCGCACCGGCGCCTCGATCATCGCGCTTTCGTATGCGGCCATCATCTCAACTGCGAACTTGTTGTTGAAAACGCCGATCACGCGGTTGCCGGGAATGGTGATCCCCCGGTTTTTTGCGGCGCCGGTTGGCCCGGCCTGCGTGGCCACGCCCATCTTGTTGGCTTTGGTCGCTGCCTTCAGCCGGTCGATCAGATCCTTATAGGCATAGGATGTCGGATGAACCTTCCACCCATTACGCGCCTTTGGATCGGCGTTTGCTGCAAAGGCGGTCAGGGCGAAAATGGTCAGCGTCAGAAGGTGCATGAGGGTTCCTCAGATTGCAGGTTTTGGTGCAAGTGGCGGGTCCATTGACAGCACTCTACGCATCCAGACTCCAAGATAGCTGCCAGCAAACCCCCAAAGCAGCCACCACCACCCGTGGAGCGAGCCAGAGACGAGCCCGCCGAGATACGCCCCAATGTTGCAGCCATAGGCGAGCCGGGCGCCATAGCCCATCATCAGGCCGCCGATCACAGCTGTCAGCAAGTCGCGGGTCGAAAGGCGCCATACCAGCGCGAATTTGCCCGCGAGCGCAGCGGCGGCCATGGCGCCGAAGACGATGCCGAAGTTCATCACTGACGTGCCATTGGCGAGGAGGGAGTTGTTCAGTTGCCCTTGCCGCCACCCGGACCAGTAGATCCAGTCGCTGACATCCCCGCCAAGCTTGGTGTACGCTTTTGCCCCCCACAGTGCGAAGCCGGATGTGACGCCCCATGGGCGCCCCAAAACCAAAAAGCAAAGAACGCCAACGACCGCCAGCGCAACTGCGCCCGCGACCAGCGACCAGGGGCCTGTTAGCAGTGACCTGGTGGGTTTGGGCGTCTCCAATACGCCATGTGCGCGTCGTTCGATCATGGCGGAGCCAAGTGCGATCAACCCAAGCACCACGGCCATCAGGGCCAGCGCGCCAAAGGTGCCGAGCGCTCTGACCAGACTAACGCCGTGATTGTTGTTGATGCGGTAGGTGACGATGTCCTTCAGCGCCGCATAGTTCGGGTTCAGTAGCATTGGATCGATGACCGGCCGGGTCCAAAACTCCCAATGCGCCGTCGCGATGACGGAACCCGTAATGAAGAAGATCAGCGTGATTACCATCCGCGTCGACCCGCCTCCGACGGTGAATAGCGTGCCAGACGCACAGCCGCCACCCAGTTGCATCCCGGCGCCAAAGACGAATGCGCCAAAGGCGCTGGCGACACCCATTGGCAGGATATAGCCGCGTGCGTTCACACCAATCGCCTCGCCATATTGAAACAAGGGGAATGCGACCAAACAGGTCAGGCCGATCAGCAACATCTGGGCGCG
>CBFHXH010000147.1:0-9493 GCA_965659735.1 uncultured Pikeienuella sp. | reverse complement strand
AGCCATGGCCCGAACTGACGACATCAGATCCCGGTGATATCGGCTAAGCGCCTCATTAAGGTTGCGGGCGATCAGTAAATGACGCTCACGCGCCTCGTCATACTTATTGCTGAGCGCTGCGGAATAGGACCAGTACCATTAGGCAAGCAGTGGCGCCGTGCAGCCGATCAACAGGGCCGTTCTGATTGGTATACGCAACCAGCGTCTCCTCACGTCCCCTCCTAACGCCTAACCCAAACACCAGAGCTGCCCCCAAGCGCTCCGTCCTCAATTCAAAGCGGGATGTTGGCATATTGCAAGGAAATAGGTAAGTCCACCGATTTTGGCGCGAGGCCCTAGAAGTCAAACAAGGATTGGTCCAGAAGATGACTTGGATTCGCATTCTGCAAGGCGCGGAACATCACCTGCCGGTGACCAGGGCTGCGGGCCTCCCACTCGTCAAGCAGTTGCTTGACCTGAGCGCGTTGCAAACCTTCCTGGCTGCCGCAGAGATCGCAGGGGATGATGGGGAACTGCATTGCATTCGAAAACTTGGCGCAATCGGCCTCTGCAACGAAAGCCAGCGGTCTAGCCAGCGTCAGATCGCCTTCATCATTGACCAGTTTAGGCGGCATCGTCGCCAGTTTTCCGCCATGGAAAAGGTTCATGAAAAATGTTTCGAGAATATCATCACGGTGATGCCCCAGAACAACCGTCCGGCAGCCTTCCTCCCGCGCCACACGATAAAGATGGCCGCGCCGCAACCGCGAACAAAGCGCGCAGTAAGTTGCGCCCTCGGGCACTTTGTCGGTCACGATGGAATAAGTGTCGCGATATTCGATTCGGTGCGGAACCCCTATTCCAGATAGAAATGCGGGGAGAATGGATTTATCGAAACCAGGCTGGCCCTGATCTAGGTTGCAGGCGAGCAGATCGACAGGTAACAGGCCCCGCCATTTCAGCTCCAACAGAGTGGCCAGCAAGGTATAGCTGTCTTTCCCACCAGAAAGGCACACCAACCAACGGTCGCCTTTTCGCGCCATCGCATAGGTTTCGACAGCCTCGCGGGTCTGGCGAATGATACGTTTGCGTAGTTTCTGAAACTCGCCGCTTTGCGGCGCGTTCTGAAACAGTCGGGTCAGTTGATCGTCTACAACATCCAGCATGCCAGCGGTCCTAGCCGTTTCACATAGACCCGGCAAGCAAGGTGGTGTCCTGCGCGTTGTTTCGGCGACCTTGTATCAGCTTTTGGACTTTGGCTCGGGCACCGGATCATGGCCGCACCCGCCCCATGGGTGGCAGCGAACGATCCTGCGGATGGCCAACCAGCCACCACGAAAGGCTCCGTGCGTTTTCAGCGCCTCGAGGGCGTAGGCGGAACAGGTCGGCTGGAACCGACAATTCGGTCCGATTAGCGGTGATATCACAAGCCGATAAAACCGGATTGGCAAAGCGAATATCTGGGCGAGTGGACTCATTTTTTCTTTGGCTCATGCAGGCGCGCCAAGGCTAGCTTCAGATCGGCGACTAAATCGGTAAATTCACGAGCCGCAGTTTGGTCACGCTTGCCGATCAGGACATAGTCCCAACCGGGTTGCCCCTGAACTGGTAATACCTCCGCCGCAGCGGCGCGTAGGCGCCGTTTGGCGCGATTGCGCGCGACGGCGTTGCCAACTTTCTTTGAACAGGTGTAGCCAACGCGAATCATTTCTTGCGGTGGCGTCTCGCCGTTGCGGCGACGCCGTCCCTGAACCAGCATCCCCTTGGCGACCCAGCGACGGGCACGCGCTGCTGCAAGAAAGTCGCGCCGTGTCTGCATCACGACAACGGGTGCTACCTGATCACCCGGAAACGACGAAGGGGCCAGGGACGCCTCGACTGTGTCAGTCTTTGGCGTACCCAGCCCCGTCTTATCGGCCACAGCGTCGATTACGCGGTCAGTTTTTTCCGACCAGCACGGCGGCGCGAATTGATGATCGCGCGGCCGTTTTTGGTCGCCATGCGTGCGCGGAACCCGTGGCGCCGCTTGCGGACGAGGTTGCTCGGCTGATAGGTGCGTTTCATCGCAGGTATCCTTCGGTCTCGGCGACGTTGGAATGCGCCGGTGAATTCAGAGGGCGTCGGATACCGCCGCAGACACCGCCGGTCAAGGCCCAAGCGCCTAAAACAGCAGAGGTTGTGATGCAGATAGGTCTAACCAGGGCGGAACCGCAACATCTTGAGGCGATATGGCCTTTGGTAGCGGCGTTCCACAAAGAAGAAGGCGTAAATCAAGCGCCAAAAACGCGTGAAACGGCCTTTCAAACCCTGCTGAACAATCCTGCCTTTGTTGAAATCTGGATGATCGAGTCGGGCGATGAGCTGGCGGGCTATGTCGCTTTCGCCTTTGGCTATTCAATCGAATTCAACGGACGGGATACGTTTATCGATGAAATATACGTCGCCCGCGACCACCGAGGCGCTGGTCTTGGAACTGCCGCGCTCAACAAGCTAAAAATGCGCTGCGCGAAGGTGGGATCAAAGCCGCCCATTTGGAAGTCGAGGTGAATAACACCAAGGCGCAAACGCTTTACGGCAGACAAGGGTTTCAGATGCGGCGCAATTACCATCTGATGTCCGCGCGGCTAGACTGAAGCGAAATTTGGCGCACGACGTCCTGACAGCCGCTCACATCCGCGGCATCACACTAGCGCGATCAAGCTGAAATCAGCAGGTAACGGGCGAACCAGACCGGTATACCCATGTAAAGAATGCCCCAATGAGCAGCAGAGACGTCATGGCCGAACAAACCCAGCCCAGCGCCTTCAAACGCTTCCTGCCTCTGACGCTGGCCATTGTAGGCGCATTTGCGCTGTATTTTTTTGGGTCTGACTACCTGTCCTTCGCCGCGTTAGAGAATAATCATGAGGCGCTTACAGCTTGGCGTGACAACAACTATTTGCTCGCCGCGCTGGCATATGTTGCGATCTACGCCGTTGCGACCGCATTGTCTTTCCCCGGCGGCCTCGCGTTGACATTGACCGGCGGATTCATGTTCGGCGCCTTCATCGGCGGAGCCTTCGCGGTAATTGGCGCCACAATTGGCGCGGTGGCGATCTTCCTAGCAGTGAAATCGGGCCTTGGCGCCAGCCTAGGGGAACGTGCTGGGCCTTTCGTAAAAAAGGCGGAAGCAGGCTTTCGCGAAAACCAGATCAGCTTTCTTTTGATCATGCGCCTTGTTCCTGCGATACCTTTCTTCGCCGCCAACATCGTACCAGCAGTGTTGGGGGCAAACACCTTTGCCTACGCTTGGACCACGCTTGTCGGCATCATACCGGGCGCCGTAGTCTACGCGTCTGTTGGCGCAGGATTGGGCGAAGTTTTCGCAGCGGGTGAGACGCCAGATCTGGGCGTAATCTTCGAACCACACATCCTCGGCCCGCTGCTAGGCTTGTCCGCGCTGGCGGCGTTGCCCATCGTCATCAAGAAACTGCGCAGCCGCTAAGCTGGGCCCTGAAAGGACCACCGAGATGGATGCTTTGAAACCCGACTTATGCGTGATCGGCGGTGGTTCCGGCGGGCTGTCAGTGGCGGCTGGCGCTGTGCAGATGGGCGCCTCGGTCGTGCTGATCGAAGGGCACAAAATGGGCGGCGATTGCTTGAACTATGGCTGTGTGCCGTCAAAGGCGCTACTGGCCGCGGGCAAAGCGGCCTACGCAATGACAGCAGGGGCGCCCTTTGGCGTAGCCCCGGTTGAACCGACAATAGACTACGCCGCCGCCAAAAATCATGTCGCAAGCGTGATCGCAGGCATTGAACAACACGATTCCGTTGAAAGATTCGAAGGGCTCGGGTGCACGGTCATTCAAGACTATGGCCGCTTTGCTGACGCCCGGACGGTCGAAGCTGGCGGCAAGACCATCAAGGCCCGCCGCTTCGTCATCGCAACCGGGTCATCACCTTGGACACCGCCCATACCCGGGCTTAATGATGTCGGCTTTCACACCAACGAAACCATCTTTGAGCTGAAGGATAAACCCAAGCATCTGCTCGTGATCGGAGGCGGTCCCATCGGCCTGGAAATGGCGCAGGCGCATCGCCGCCTCGGCTGTGATGTTACGGTGTTGGAGGCTTTCAAGGCGTTCGGCAAAGACGATCCGGAGTTGGCGGCCATCGCACTGGACAGCCTTCGCTCTGAAGGAATTGATATCCGCGACGGAGCCAAGGTCATCTCCGCCAGCCGCAGCGGCGATGGGGTCACATTGGAACTTGAAGGGCAGGACGCAGTCACCGGTGACGTCGTCTTGGCGGCGGTTGGTCGTCGGGTCAACCTCGAAAATTTGAATCTGAAAGTGGCGTCGATCAAAACCCACAAAACCGGCATTGTTGTCGATAAGGGCCTGCGCACGACGAACCGAAGGGTGTACGCTATTGGCGACGTCGCTGGCGGGCTACAATTTACGCACGTCGCTGGGTATCAGGCGGGTCTGGTAATCCGTTCGGCCTTGTTCCGGATGCCAGTCACCAATCGGACGGATCACCTTCCGTGGGCGACCTATACAGATCCAGAATTAGCGCAGGTTGGCCTAACGGAAGCCGAAGCGCGCAAAAAGCATGGCGCAAAGTTAGAAATCTTGCGCTTTGATTTCGCTGAAAATGACCGGGCGAGGGCTGAGCTGAAAACCAAAGGCCTGATCAAAGTCATGGTTGTGAAAGGCAAACCAGTCGGCGCGTCGATCGTCGGCGAAGCGGCGGGTGAGCAGATATCACTTTGGGCGTTGGCGCTGTCAAAAGGGTTGAAAATCTCGGACATGGCAGGCTTCGTCGCGCCCTATCCGACGAAGATGGAGGTGAGCAAGCGCGTCGCGGGCAGCTTTTATACCCATCGTCTGTTTGAAAATGACCGACTTAAGTGGATCGTAAGTTTACTTGCGCGCCTCGGCTGAAGTCCCTTAGGTGGGCGCGGTTTAACTGAGCGAGGCTTTATGGCTTTGGCGCGTACGCTCTCTGGGCGGCTTCTGCTTTTGACGATCGTCATCGTGATGATGGTCGAAATTCTGGTGTTTCTGCCCTCTGTCGCCCGCTTTCGGCAGGATTTCCTGCTGGAACGTCTCCAAATGGCGCAGATCGCATCGCTTGCGCTGCTCGCCGCTGATGATGAGATGGTTGAGGAAGCATTGGAGGTTGAACTTCTCGCCAACGCTGGCGTCTCAACCATAGTCTTACGCCGCGATAGCGCCCGGCAGCTGATCTTGCGGGCGCCGATCCAAAACATGATCGCGACGACATATGACCTACGTGACGCAACAGCGGCAGATCTTGTCATGGACGCATTGCTTGCGCTGGTGCGCACTGAATCCCGCGTTGTGCGGGTAATCGGCGAACCGGTTCTAAACGCCGGCGAAGTGATCGAGATCACTCTTGCTGAAACCGAGCTTTGCCGCGCAATCCGCGCCTATGCTCAGCGCATCCTGTTCTTGTCTCTGATCATTTCAGCCGCCACCGGTCTATTGGTTTTTCTGATTTGCAGACGTCTGATTGTCCGGCCGATTGAAGGCGTAGTCGAGAATATCATCAGTTTTCAAAAGGATCCCGAACACGCGCCAATCGCCCCTGCAGGGAATTCCGGAATTCGCGAAATTGCGCGCGCCGAAACTGCACTGGGCGAAATGCAGACCCATGTTCGCGGCGCACTGAAACAAAAGTCGCGCCTCGCGGAACTTGGCGGTGCAGTCGCCAAAATCAGCCATGACCTTCGCAACATGTTGTCCAGCGCCCAGCTGATGGCTGACCGCCTGGATGGCAGTCAGGATCCCATCGTCGCTCGTGTCGGTCCAAAACTGATTGGTTCCATCGACCGCGCCGTAAACCTTTGCGTATCAACGCTGAAACATGGCAAGGCCGAGGAAACTTCGCCAGAACCTAAGCAGGTCGCCCTCCACCGCCTGGTGGCCGAGGTTGGCGACGCCGTTTTTGCAGAGGAAGGCCCTGTAGCCATGGGCAATAAAGTCGATCCTGCAATGACCGCCAAGGTCGACCCGGAACACTTGTTCCGCATCCTCGGTAATCTCACCCGCAACGCCGTTCAGGCAATGGAGAGCGCACACAAGGGCGATTTCGTTTCAATTTCCGCAGCGTCTGCTGGAACTTACGTTGAGATTATCGTCCAAGACAATGGTCCTGGTATGCCCGCCAAGGCGATGGAGCATATCTTCCAGCCCTTCATGGGCAGTATGGAGATGGGCGGTTCTGGACTCGGCTTGTCCATCGCAGCAGAACTCGTAAAATCAAACGGCGGTGTGCTGGAACTGGTGTCGAGCACGACCGAAGGCACAACATTCAGGCTGACCTTACCTGGCTAAACGAAGCATTGGAATGCTTATTCATTTATACGCTGTTTGCACCTTGCCAAACCGTTACGCCGTAGATAGACAACGCGCCACGCCGCTGAAACGCGGCGATAGCGCCGATAGCTCAGCTGGATAGAGCACCAGACTACGAATCTGGGGGTCGGGGGTTCGAATCCTCCTCGGCGCGCCACTTACCTATCCAGACCTTGGTGCTCGTCGCACAAAAACCGGTGAGTAGCGTTCACGACGCGAGAGCCATATGGCTACTTGTTACGAGCGATGTTGACGTAACCGCAGGGCAGGTAGACAGTCAGTTCAGCAAAAATCCAGCGAGGGCATCATGAACGTCGAGACCAAAGGCGAGATTGCAGGACATACGCAAGAGCAATGGCAGGCTCGGGTCGATCTGGCCGCTGCACACCGCACTGCTGTCTCACACGGGCTGCACGAGGGCATCTTCAACCATCTGACCTTGCGAGTACCAGGATATGATGATCGTTACTATCAGATCCCGTTCGGGACCCACTGGGCCGAGGTCACCGCATCATGCTTCATGGAGGTGAACTTCGATGGTGAGGTTGTCAGGGGGGAAGGCATCGTTGAGCGCTCTGCCTTTTGTATCCATGCGCCTATTCATCGTGATGTCCCGCATGCAGCGGCAGTCTTTCACACTCACATGCCGTTCGCCAGCGCGCTGACTCGACTGGAGGATCAGCGTATCAAACCGATCGGGCAAACCGAATTGGCGATGGCGATGCGCACAGGTTATGATGACCATTACGACGGCCCTGGCCTTGACCCGAGCGAAGGCGATCGGCTCGCTAAACTGTGCGGCAAGAACCAGATCCTGATGATGGCCAATCACGGGGCGTTGACCTTTGGCAACAATGTCGCCGAGGCCTATGATCGGCTGTACTATCTGGAGCGTGTGGCCCAAGTGCAGATCTATGCAATGTGGACTGGCGAGAAGCTACGTGAGTTACCCGAGCCGGTGATTGAGAAAACCTATGAAGCGTTCCGGGGCAAAACCGCGCCAAAGTACGGCGACAAATCCACTGCTCAGTGGCACTTTGATGCGCTGAAACGACTTTTGGACCGTAAGGAGCCAGACTATAAGGAATAGAAGCGGCGCAAATGGCATCTGCCTAGGCGCTCGATCTTCTGAACCGAAGATTTGCGCGTGCTTTGCTTTGGGAGCAAGCATGCGCTCTGAATGAATCCTATCATTGGCGTTATCGGCCCATTCCTGCCGCTCGGAGCAAAGGTCGGATTTTGCACCCGCGTTCCCGAAAGCCGACGTTGGTGCTGACGTCAGACAATTGAAAGAACAAGATACTGTCTATTCGTGGACGGCTGCGGCTGGCTCCACATTACCGACTGTGATTAGCAAGGCAGCCGCTTGCGAAACGAAAGGACGCTCAGCTGTCCCAAATTATCTGACGACGGACACCACACCATGCGCGCACAGCGCGAACGTTTGGGGCCCGAAACCTTGGCTGCGCTGGATCATCTGCGCGCCCATTTTTTGCGTAGTTTCGCCGAATGGATAGATGCCTCCAAACAGACAAAACAGTTTTGTCGATCCGTTCCAACAACAGTCGCGATGCACCAACTCGACGCGCTCCGTGCCGGTGTGATGAGGATGCAAAAGGAGAATGCGAACGCCGAGAAAGTTGAAGGCCTCTTCAGATTCGGGCTGTCTGCAATTTCCGGAGAAAGCCAAGCGTTGCACACGCATTCGTGAAACAAAACCGCCAATCCAAAACTCAAGCCGGGGGTCGCCTTCCAAGGCCGAGAACTGATGCTTCTGGCACAACAATGGACGAACTAAGGAATTCGCTTTGGAACTATTGCTTCTACATGACTCCACGAGGTGGGATGCTCGAAATTGCGGTCACCGTGTAGAGCAAGATCGTGCAATCTCGTCGCGTAACGTTTGGTTATTGCGAGAAGCGCGGCGCAACCTCATGACTGAATGATAGGTGATAGCGTGAACGAAAAGGAAGCGAGATGGCTTCAAAGCTGATCGGCGCCAAAGTTCTTCGAAAGGAGGACGAACGTTTCCTGACTGGGAAAGGGCGTTATACGGACGATCATCAGACGCAAGGCAACTTGCATGTGGCTTTCCTCCGCTCTCAGTACGCCCATGCTCACATCTCTCATTTGGATGTCGAGCCCGCAAAGACCCTTCCAGATGTCGTCGCGGTTCTCACGTGCGAAGAATATCTGGCGGACAACAACCAGCCTCTCGTTCATCTGAACAACTTGCCGGACCACCTCGATCCCACGGTTCCGACCTTCTCGCTCGATGAACTGGCCCCGGCTCCATCCCCGCCACCGATGGCGGTTGATCGGGTGCGCTATGTCGGAGAAATCATTGCGATGGCGATCGCCCGTACGGCAGAGGCCGCCTTTGATGCTATTGAGGCAATCTCAATCGATTTCGAGCCGTTGCCTGCGGTAACCGACGCGATCGAAGCGCTTACGGAGGCCGCGCCCAAGATCTGGAATGACGACAACCTTTGCGTTTCAGCTCAGCGCGGCGATGCCGATAAGGTGTCGTCAGCCTTGAATGCGGCGCCACATGTGGTGCGGACATCTTTTCACAACCAACGCATCCATGGCTGCCCACTAGAGCCCCGGTCCGTCATTGCCGAGTTCGATGATACGTCGGGGCGCTATACTCTGCGCACCCCGAGCCAGGGCGTACACCGCTATAAGCGCGCCTTGGCGGCGGTGTTGGGGGTGGAAGTTGACCGCATGCGCGTGGTCACAACTGATGTCGGGGGCGGTTTTGGCGTCCGTATCCCGTGCACCAATGAGTACCCTCTGCTTCTGTGGGCCGCGGCGCGTTGCGGCGCGCCAGTCAGATGGCTTTGCAGCAGGAATGAAAGCTTCTTGGCTGATCTTCATAGCCGCGATCTAAACTGTGACGCCGCTTTGGCATTTGATGAAAGTGGCCAGATATTGGCGGTCGATCTCGATTATGTCGGCAACGTTGGCGCGCATCCCTTTTCGTTTGCGGTGCTCTCAAACCTCCTGCGCATGGCGGGCCCACCCTACGACGTTCCTGCAATGAATGTGCGAGTGCGCGGGGTGTATACAAACACCGTTCCGACCTCTGTCTTTCGCGGCGCCGGTCGACCTGAAGTCACCTATGTGATCGAGCGTTTGATGGATCTGGC
>CBFHXH010000146.1:7526-9537 GCA_965659735.1 uncultured Pikeienuella sp. | reverse complement strand
ATGCTGCACTACACCTATCGTGGCGAGGCAATGAAGGTTGTTGTCTGCGGCATGCAGGGCCGCACATTCGGCGAGCGTCCGTTTTCCTACTGGAAGCTGGCGGGGTATTCAGCGCTGCTCAGCGCGGCGGCGATGGCCGTCGGTTTGGTCTGGGGGGGCATGGCGGCACCCTGACGCCTAGGCCTGAAAGCTGAACTGCGCATGAAACGGCGGCAACTGCGGCCGCCCGAGAACAAAGTCCGCCGCCCGCGCCGCAATCATCTGGGTCGGGCCGTTGAGGTTGGCGCTGATGATATGCGGCATGACAGATGCGTCGACAATGCGCAGCCCCTCCGCCCCGCGCAGCCGCATTTCGCCGTCGACCACCGCGTCTTCGTCGCCTCCCATCCGGCAGGTGCCGCAGGGATGATAGTCGGTCTCGGTCATCCCCCGGACCGCCGCCATGATGTCGGCGTCTGACTGGGTGCCGGGGCCCGGGATCATCTCTTCCCCCCGAAATTCGTCAAAGGCGCGCTGGGCGATCACTTCGCGGCATTTGCGGACGCCTTCGACAATCTCGCGCTCGTCATGCGCTGTCGTCAAATAGTTGAAGTGCAGGGCCGGCTTCACCTTGGGGTCGGCGGAATGCAGTCGAACCTCGCCGCGGAACCGGGGGCGGAGCTGGTCGATATGGATCGAAAACGCCTGAAACAGTTTCATGCGCCCGTTTTCAAATTCCGCTCCCACGGGGCCGAAATGATATTGCAGGTTCGGATACGCGACATCCGCGTTGCCGCGGACAAGCCCACCTGCCTCCCACACGTTTGAAGCGGCGGGGCCGGTCTGGTTCGCTAGCCAGCGCACGCCCGCCATCGCCTTGTAGATCGGGTTCTGAAGATAATCGATCGTGACCGGCTTTTTGCAAGCGTACTGCACCACGACGGTTGGATGATCCATCAGGTTTTGGCCAACGCCTTTGACGTCAAGCACCGGGTCAATCCCGTGTTCGCGCAGATGATCAGCAGGTCCAACGCCTGACAACATCAATAACTGGGGGGAGTTGATCGCCCCGCCGCATAGGATCACCTCCTTTGCGGCGAATGCCTGCTGCTTTGATCCGCGTATTTCGAACTCAATCCCCTCCGCTCGGACGCCATCGAACAGGATGCGCCGGGCCAGAACCTCGGTTATCAGGGTCAGGTTCTTGCGGGCAAGCGCAGGGCGCAGATGGGCCACCGCCGCGCTGCATCGTCGGCCATCGCGTTTGGTTGCGTCGAAACGCGCAACGCCTTCGGGATTGTATCCGTTCAGGTCATCGGACTGGCCCTGGCCCGCCTGGCCGCCCGCCTCGACAAAGGCGTCGTAAAGCGGGTTGTCCAGCCCGCCGCGCGAAACGGACAAAGGCCCTGCATCGCCGCGCCAGTAATCCGCGCCCCGGTCGCTGCTTTCCCCGGCTTTGAAATACGGCAGGCAATGGGCGTAGGACCAGCCGGGCAGACCATAGTCGGCTTCCCAACGGTCATAATCCAGTGGATGCCCGCGCATATAGACCATGGAGTTGATGGAGGATGACCCCCCGACAACCTTGCCCCGCGGCATGTCGACATTGCGCCCATCCAGCGCCGGTTCACCTTCGGTTTTGTAGTTCCAGTTGATCTTGGGATCGCGGTAAACCGAATAGACCCCTGCTGGAATGTGGATCATCAGATTGCGGTCCATTGGCCCGGCTTCCAGCAGCAGAACCTTGTTGCCGGTCGATGATAGCCGGTTGGCCATGACGCATCCGGCGGACCCGGCGCCGACGATGATATAGTCGAATGTCTCGCTCATCCTTTAACGGTGCATCGACAGGACTGCGCAGGCAATGCTTCACTTAGTCCGGGAATAGTTATCCTGCGGTCATGTATTCGCCTGAGGGGCAAAACACTTGCCCTGCCTGACCTCGCGCGCCTAGCATCTGCTAAGGGCTGAATGCGAGGTAAATGATGAAAACGATGCCGCCAGGCGTGACCGAGGCTGGAAAGGGGATGGA
>CBFHXH010000146.1:0-7516 GCA_965659735.1 uncultured Pikeienuella sp. | reverse complement strand
TCCTGGAACATCCTGGGCCAGACCTATGTGCCGAAGCAGTTGTGCAAAGACAGCTTTTCCTGGCACGCCTTCATGC
Source organism: uncultured Pikeienuella sp. (assembly GCA_965659735.1). Classification (GTDB taxonomy): domain Bacteria; phylum Pseudomonadota; class Alphaproteobacteria; order Rhodobacterales; family Rhodobacteraceae; genus Pikeienuella. The sequence continues at coordinate 7,440 of CBFHXH010000146.1, read as the reverse complement.
CCGCGGGCACCTTTGTGCCGCCGCATATCCATCCTGAACAGGATGAGTTTGTTTACATGCTGGAAGGGCGGCTGGACCTGATATTGGATGGCGAGGAAGATTTCGCCGAACCCGGCGACCTGATCCGCCTGCCGCGCGGCATCCCGCATGGCCTGTTTTCAAATGGTCCGCGTCCGGTCAAATGCCTGTTCTGGGTGACGCCGTCGCGCCGTCTCTATGACCTTTTCTGGCAGTTGAACAATATGGGCGGGGCGGATCCCGCCGAAGTGGTCGCCATGTCCGCGAAGCATGAGGTCGATTTCCTGCCCCCGCCCGAGGAAAGCTGATGCACGTCATCATAGCAGGCGGCGGGATCGGCGGGCTGACGCTGGCCCTGATGCTGCACAAACGCGGCATCAAGACGACGGTGTATGAGCAAGCCTCCGCCGTGCGGGAACTGGGCGTCGGCATCAACACGTTGCCCCACGCCATCAAGGAACTGGCTGAACTGGACCTGCTGGAACGGCTCGATGACATTGCGATCCGAACCAAGGAACTAATCTACCTCAACCGGTTTGGGCAGGAAGTATGGCGCGAATGGCGGGGCATGTGGGCCGGTGCGCCTGTGCCGCAATTTTCCATCCATCGCGGGCGGTTTCAGCGCGCACTTTATGACGCTGTGATCGAACGGCTTGGGCCAAAGGCCGTTCGTACTGGGCGGCGGTTGGCGGGGTTTGTCCAGAATGACGGCGGCGTCACGGTTCAGTTTGTGGACGCGTCCGACGGGCTCGGCTCAGAAACTGCACGCGGGGACATTCTTGTGGCGGCGGACGGCATCCATTCCGCAGCCCGCAAGATCTTCTACCCGAACGAAGGCGCGCCCAGTTGGGACGGTGTTCTGATGTGGCGCGGTGCGGCGGAATTTCCTCAGTACCTTGACGGTCAGACGATGTTTATTGGCGGCGGCATGGGTGCGAAATTCGTCCTTTACCCGATTGCCGATGCGGGCGAGGGCCGCAAGCTGACCAACTGGGTCGTAAACGTAAAAGTCGCTGACGGCGCTACGCAGCCGCCGCCCAAGGACAGCTGGTCGCGCAAAGGGCGTCTGGATGAGGTGTTGCCTTATGGTTTGCGTTTCAAGGTTCCGGGTGTGGATATCGAGGCGTTGATCAGATCGACGACGGATGTCTATGAATACCCGATGGCTGATCGTGATTCGCTGCCGCAATGGTCCTTTGGCAGGATCACGATGATGGGTGACGCCGCCCACCCGATGTATCCGGTGGGGTCAAATGGTGCGAGCCAGGCAATTCTAGACGCACGCTGTCTCGCCGACTGGCTGGTGAAAGCGGAACATCCGATGCAGGCGCTGTACGAATATGAAAAGATCCGCCTGAAGGCGACGGCAAAGATCGTCAAAGCCAACCGGTCGGGCGGCCCGGAAGGCGTAATCGATGAGGTGGAAAAAGAAGAACCTGCCGGCTTCGACGACGTAAACGAGGTTCTCAGCAGCTATCGTCGCGCCCGCATCATCGCCACGGCGACGGGTCAGTGGCCGGTTAGCAGCGAAGGGCCACCGAAGACATAGATTCGTTATACCAGATTTCGGCCTAGTCAATTCACGTATTGGCCATTTATCCTGATTGAACGTGTTAATATCTAACCTCGCAGACACCTAGTTTGCGAGGACGACCCCCATTAAAGCGATGATCTTGAACGAATACGGTGACGCAGCGACGTTCACCGAGGCTGACCTGCCATCGCCAGAGGCCGGGCCGGGCCAGGTCTTGGTGCGGGTCGCCGCGACCAGCGTGAACACGGTCGATACAATGATCCGTTCGATGGGCGAAGATCTGCCCTTTTCCCCCGCCTTCCCTGCCATTCTCAGCATGGACCTCGCCGGTGCGGTTGAAGCCGTTGGCGAGGGCGTCACTGGGTTCAGCATTGGTGATGAGGTTTATGGCTGCGCGGGTGGCCTCGCAGATCTTCAAGGCGCCTTGGCTGAATACATGGCAATAGACGCGCGTTTGATCGCTCAGAAACCAAAGACGCTGTCCATGACGAAAGCGGCGGCGCTGCCGCTGGTTGGGATCACGGCCTATGAAGGTCTGAAGCGCGCCCAGGTCGGCGCAGGCCAAAAGGTGCTGGTCCATGGCGGCGGCGGCGGCGTTGGTCATGTCGCAACACAGCTCGCCCGCCATTTCGGCGCCGACGTCTTCGCCACAGGCTCAGGCGACCAAAAACTGGGCGCGATCCGCGATATGGGCGCAACGCCGATCAATTATCGCGAAGACAGCGTCGCGGATTACGTCGCCAAACACACCGGCGGCGGCGCGTTCGACGTTGTGTTCGACAGCGTGGGCGGGGCCAACATGACAGCCTCGTTTGAGGGTGCCGCCCTGAATGCGCAGATCGCCACAACCGTTTCGATGTTGGAGCTTGATTTGACCCCGGCCCATTTCAAAGGCCTGTCGATCCACGTCGTATTCATGCTGATCCCGATGCTGCGTGATCACGGCCGCGCGGCGCATCACACGATCCTCTCTGACATCGCCGCGATTGTGGATGCGGGGGCGTTGAAACCTTTGCTGGATGATCAGGTCTTCGCCATGGCCGACGCGGGTGCCGCCTTCGCCCGGCTGTCATCGGGCAAAGCGATTGGCAAAGTCGTCATCGAAATCGGCTGATGTTTTAACCTTTGGTGCGCCGTCTCAGCGGCGTGCTGTCATTCCACGCGGACAACGGTTCCGTGATAGACACCCTGTGTGGGCTGGCCCGAGGGCGAGCCGCCCAGGGGTTCAAGGCTGATGGCGAAAAGGTCGCCCTCGCCAGCACTGAATGTCGCGCGCGAAACGGCGTTCTGGGGCAACAGCCCCAGCGACACGGGTTTTGTTGCGCCTTCGGGCAGATGCCACATCTCGTAAGATGACCCATCAGGCGGGCGCGCGCCTGCGGGGATCACGGTCGCGACGCCTGATCCGGTGTCGAAGTGGATCAAAAGACCGGTCTGGCCACTGTCGTCAGCAGTGACCACGGCGACGTATTTCGTGGCCTCGACCGGCGCTGGCGTTTGCGGAACGGCGACATAGATCGCCATGGCCGCCGCTGCGGCCACCGCCAGGCCAGTGAACCCTCGCCACCTGCCAACGCTGCGGCGCAGCTGGATCACTTCCGTCGAAGCGCCGGGCATATCATCACCCAGCTTCGCTTCAATCCGCGCCATCATGTCGGCGGGCGGTTCTATGGCGGGCGCATCTGTCAGCAAAGGCAACAGGCGACGTTCCCACGCCTCACGCGCGGCGCGGTCGGCGGGGAAATCCCCGCCTGTCGGCGCATGGCCGATCGCGCGTTCCGCAGCGTTAAGATCACGTTCGTCCGCCATTGCGTCCTTATCGCTCCAAACAGTCTTTCAGCGCGGCGAGCCCCCGCCGCAGCCATGTCTTCACAGAATTGACCGGCGCGTCATAGCGTTCCGACAATTCTTCGCGGCTATAGCCTTCGCAATAGGCCAGAACCACCATTTCCCTTTCCCGTTGTGCCAATTCGCCCAGACACTGCGCCAGTGCGATGCCAGATGCGCCGCCATCGGTAGCAACCTTTGGGTCGGCTGGTTCCGGTGCCGCGTCTGCGTCGCCTTCCACCGTTTGCGGTCTGCGCCCGCGTCGGCGGATCAGGTCGATGGATCGGTTTCGCACGATTGCCGCCATCCAACCCATCGCCGCGCCCGGCGTCAAAATCCGCAGCCTTGCGCCAGATATCGACAAAAGCGTCCTGCAATGCGTCCTCAGCCAGCGACCTGTCACGACATATGCGCAGCGATACGCCAAAAAGTTTCGCGCCTGCCGCCGCATAAAGGTTGCGAAACGCCGCGCGGTCGCGCTTGGCGACAGCGGTCAGCAGGCCTTGGAGGTCGGATGCGTCGGTCAAGGGCGTTTTTGCTCCGGGCGAAAGCTGGCGTCGAAGCGTAATCCATACTGAAGGCTGGCGCGGTTTCAAACACGCAAAAAATTTACCATCCGTCTGAAACTTTTCTCACAGAGACTGCGAAACACCGACATGGATCAACCGGATCCACTGCGGCTGGGACCCGCCGCGGATCGCCCCTTACAAAGGATGTTTCCCATCATGAAAGCCCATTATCTGCCCCTCGTCGCTGCGATCGCCGTCACTGGCGCAGCGGTCACGAACGCCATTACCGCCATGGCCGCCGCACACGCCGCTCCGAAGGTCACCGCGGTCGGTCAGAGCGTTTCAAACTGCATCGTATCGGCGCAGGAAATCGTCGCCGGCGAAAACGGCTGGATGGTCGTTCACCGCGTCAAAGAGAACGGCAAGCCGGGCCCTGCAGTCGGCCATGCCCCACTGCGCGCTGGCGTGAATGACGACGTCGCCGCGATCCTGACGGAACCAGTCGCGACGGGTGAAAAGCTGATGCTGATGATCCACGCGGAAACCGGCGGCACGCAGACGGGCATTTTCGAATACATGCTCGGCGCCAAGGAAGACGGCCCGATCAAGATCGACGGTCAATTGGTGATGGCGATCATCACCACTAAATAAGGGGCTGCTTAAAGTTCTCCGTCGGGTGGGTAACCCCCAACCATCCGCTTGACGGGTGAGGCGCCGACACTGGTGGTGGGACCGGCGTCGGCGGCCTTAACCGGGTTAGCTTTTTACAAACACGTCGCGCGGAAACTGCGTCAGGCAGGTTGCGTCATTGGCGCGGACATGGATCGTTTCGCTGACCTCCATGCCCCAATCATCCATCCACATGCCCAGAATGATGTGAACGACGGCGTTTTCCGGCACCGGCGTCATATCGCCGGGACGGAAACTAAGCGTATGTTCGCCCCAGTCGGGCGCATAGTTCACACCAATGGAATACCCGATCCGGCTTTTCTTTTCCAAACCATAGCGGTCCAGCACAGCCTGCCAGGCGGCATGCACATCATGGCAGGCGACGCCCGATTTGAGGGTGGACACGACAGCCTCCATCCCCTCGTTCACTGCATCAGCGGTGGTTTTCAGCTTTTCGGTTTCAGGCCCGAGGCTGACGGTGCGCGCAAGACCGGCATTATATCGTTTACGGCAGGCGCCTAGTTCGAATGCGATGATCTGGCCCGCTTCGAAGGGGTCATCGGTCCACATCGGATGCGCGGTGCTGGCCGCCTCGCCAGCAAGCACAAGCGGGTGGAGCGCTGGTATGTCTCCGCCAAATTCTGGTGTGCCGCGGATCTGCGCCGCCGAAATCTCCGCCATCAGATCGCACTGACGAACGCCGGGCGCGACACCGTCATAGGCAACTTGCATGACGCGGCCACCGATTTCGGCAGCCTGGCACATATACGCCAGCTCCGCCGGTGATTTCACGACGCGGAGCCAGTTGACCAAGAGGTCCGCATCGATCCAGGCCGTGTTGGGCAGACCTGCATGCAGATGACCGGTTGCGGTGTGGGTCAGATAATAGACGTCGCTTTCATATCCGATCCGCTTGCCGTCCAAACCAACACCTTTCATCCAGTCCGCCATAAACACGGCGGGGTGCGTGTCGGTGCGCTGCACCAATGGTTCCGGCCATCCGATGACTTGTTCGGGCGGCAGATGCGTTGAAAACTTCGCTGCGCCCGCATCCATTTCTCGCCCGATCCAGGTGGGCGGCAGATCGGCGCCCACCACCATGATCTGTGGGGTGTAGAACGACCAGGCGTCATAGCCGGTCAGCCAGTTGATGTTGGATGGGTTCCCGATGACCAGCGCGTCGAGGTCGCGGGCACCTAGTTCCTGGCGCAGGCGATGAAGTCGGTCTTGGTATTCTGATGCTGGAAAAGCTGGCGCCATGTCGAACCCTGTCTGTCTGTTGTCATTGCGGCGAAGGTCGGTCATTCGTGTCTCAGAGGCCGCCGCTTGGCAAGACAAACAGAGGGCGCAGAATGTCGGACACGCTGGACCGCACGATTGCGATACTGGAAAAGCTGGTGAGCTTTCCGACCATATCCGGCCGCCCCAACCATGACATCACCGGCTATATTCAGGACTACCTCGCAGGCCACGGGGTCGAAAGCGCGCTCAGCTTTGAAGACACTGGCGAGCGGGCCAATGCCTTCGCCACAATCGGTCCGATGGTTGATGGCGGCGTTGTCCTGAACGGTCATATGGATGTCGTGCCGGTCGAAGGGCAGGACTGGCGTACTGATCCCTTTCAGCTGACGCAGGATGGCGACAGGCTCTATGGCCGGGGTTCGGTCGACATGAAGGGATTTCTGGCTTGTGTGTTGGGCGCTGTTCCGATGTTCAAGGCCGCTGATCTGAAACGCCCGATCCACATCGCATTTTCATTCGACGAAGAAATTGGCGGCTATGGCATGCCTGTCCTGCTTGACTGGATGGCGGCCCATGTGGCCACGCCCGGCATCGTGATCGTGGGTGAGCCGACGGAGATGAAGGTCATCACTGGTCATAAGGGCGGCTATGAAATGCGCACGGAAATCACCGGCCGCGCGGCCCATTCCAGCGTGCCGGACGATGGCGTCAACGCTATCTCAGCCGCGATGAAGCTGATCGCGAAGATAGAGGATATGAGCGCCGCCCGCGCCGCCGCGCCGATCAGCGGATCGCCGTTTCAGCCGCCGTATTCGACCTTCAACATCGGCAAGATCGAAGGTGGCATCGCGCGGAATGTTACGGCGGGCTGGTGCGCTTTTGACTGGGAATATCGCCCCATGCCGGGCGAGGATGGCGCCGCGGTGATCGCCGAGATTGCAGCCTACGCTGAGCGCGAGATCCTGCCTGAAATGCAGGCGACGGCGTCAGAGGCTGACATCCGCATCATCACCGAGGTCGCCGTGCCAGCGCTTGATGATCGGAACGCCGATGCGGCGGTTGGCTTTGTCGCTGACATCACAGGCCTGAACAGCCGCGATGTCGTATCGTTCGGCACGGATGCAGGGTATTTCAGCGACGCGGGGTTTTCGACGGTAGTCTTTGGACCGGGCAGCATCAGCCGGGCGCATAAGGCGGATGAGTATGTGACCGTTGGCGAGTTGGTGGAAGGTTTGGCGTTTCTTGAGAAGGTTGCTACGCGGTTGGCGCGGCAAGGGCAGGTTTGGGTCCCGGATAAACGTTCAGATGGGATGGTTTGTTAGTCATTGGTGCTAAATGGACGTTCGATGCTGGCGCTGACCGCATCGGAATCAAGGCGAAGCCGTCCACTGCCCAGCAGCGGCTTGCATGCAAACCACTGGCAGGCGGTGGACGGTATGACGTTTTGGGGACGGGCGCTAAGCGCGCAGTCCGGATTAGGTTTGCTGAGATAAATCAAGAAGATCAAATTTTGCTGCGTCAGCCCACGGCTTGTCTCACGCATCAGCTACCATCGTTTACCACCGCCCCGGGCTTGATCTGGGGCCTCGATAGGTTGGGCGCTTCGTTTTTCTAGGTCCCGGGTCAAGCCCGGGACGGTCG
>CBFHXH010000145.1:0-9574 GCA_965659735.1 uncultured Pikeienuella sp. | reverse complement strand
GAAATGAAGCGCCGCGCGCTGTCACAGCCGAAAACAGCTTTGAAGAGGCTGAAATTATCGAAGACGACGCGGAAGTTAAGGCGCAGCCCGTCGAGACGAACGACGACGCCCAGCGCGATGATGACAATGGCGGCCAGAAAAAACGCCGCCGCGGCAAACGTGGCGGTCGGCGTCGGCGCAAGAATGACAGTGTGCCTGCGCTTGACGGCGAAGGCGACGCCCCTGCACCTGAAGCAGAGGCCGACGCCTTCGGCGAAGTAATCGACCTGAAAGAAGGCGAGGCCAAGGACAATGTCGTCGCCGAAGCCAGCGAGCCGGTCCAGAAGCCCAAGCGCAAACGCCCCGCCCGCCGCCGTAAGGCGGCAGATGCGGAGGACGCTGCGCCGGCAGAAGATGCGACGCAGGCCGAAGACGCCCCAGCGGCTGACGCGGCGCCTGCAGCGGAACCCGCCGAGGAAACCGTGGCGGAGGAGCCTGTCGCCGAGGAACCGCCGGACACCCCCGCCGAAGAACCAGCGGCGGAAACAGCGACGCCCGAGCCAGTGGAAGAACCTGCGCCGGATGCCGAACCTGCAGCAGAGGCGGAACCGGAGCCTGCGCCGGGACCTGAGCCTGCCCCACCCGCCAAGCCAAAGAAAAAGCGCATTGGCTGGTGGTCCTGACACGATGACACCCTGCGCACCGGACAACCAAAGTCCGGTGCGCAGGGCTTTTAGCCGTGCGATATTGGTGCGCCAGATGAAACGTTCTGCTTTGGCGAAACAATCGTCGAAACAGTCGCTCTAATGGCCACCATTACCGAAATCAGATCCGCCGTCGCGCCGATATCCTCAGCGATATCAAACGCCTATATTGATTTTTCAAAGATGACCGCCAGCATCGTCGCTCTCGTCTCGGACGTCCATCGCGATGGAAAGCCGGTCGTTGGCTATGGCTTCAATTCCAACGGCCGCTACGCCCCTGATGGTCTTTTGCGCGAACGGTTCATCCCGCGTCTGCAGGCCCATGATTTTGGCGGCGAAATCGATCCCATCACGGCGTGGGATGCGATGATGACGAACGAAAAACCGGGCGGTCACGGCGAACGATCCGTCGCGGTCGGCGTTCTCGACATGGCGCTCTGGGACCTTGCGGCCAAACTGCAGGACAAACCACTTTATCAGTTGATCGCGAACAAATGGCGCGGTGGCGATGTAGATGACAGCATCTTTGTCTATGCAGCGGGAGGTTACTATCACCCCGGCAAAGACGTCACCGCGCTAAAGCATGAAATGCAGAGCTATCTCGACCGAGGATACCGTGTCTGCAAGATGAAAATCGGCAACAGCCTGGCGGAAGACATCCCCCGTATCGAAGCCGCGTTGGAAGTGGTCGGCGGCGGTCGGAACCTGGCTGTTGACGCAAATGGCCGGTTCGACGCCGAAACCGCCATCGCCTACGCCGAAGCGCTTAAATCCTATGACCTTTTCTGGTATGAAGAGGCGGGTGATCCCTTGGATTTCGCCCTGCAGGCGGAACTCGCAAATCACTATCCGGGCCCAATGGCGACTGGCGAGAACCTTTTCAGCCATCAGGACGCACGAAATCTGCTGCGCTATGGCGGCATGCGCCCAGACCGCGACTGGCTGCAGGTCGATTGTGCGCTCAGCTATGGTCTGGTCGAATACAAGCGATTTCTCGACCTGCTACCGGAATACGGATTTTCCAACGGCAACTGCGTGCCCCATGGCGGCCACCAGATGTCGCTGAACATCGCCGCGGGCCTGGGGCTTGGCGGTAACGAAAGCTATCCGGACGTCTTTGCGCCCTTTGGCGGCTTTTCAGACAGAACCCCCGTCGAAAACAGCCAGGTCGGCCTTCACCAATGCCCGGGCGTCGGTTTTGAGGAAAAGTCCGCCTTGATCAAAGCGCTGCGAAACGTCACTGAAACCTAGACCTGCCGATCCGTGTCGCACGGGCGCCCAGAACCACGCAGTTTTACCCCAACCAGGTTTTCAAGCGGCGCGCGCCCTCGATCATATCCTCGGTTGACCGTGCGAACGAAAACCTGACCGTCCCCGCCCCGCGCAGAGGATCAAAGTCATGCCCCGGCGTGGCGGCGACGCCGGCCTCAGCCAGCATATGCTTGCAAAACTCGCGGCTGTCATTCGTCAGATGGTCGACCTCCGCATAGGCGTAAAACGCGCCGTCGCAGGGTGCCAGTCGCTTCAGGCCCGCCTTTGGCAACTCCTCCAACAAAACCTCGCGGTTCTTGCGATAGACTGTCAGTTTGGCTTCGCATTCTTCCACCGCATCCATCGCCGCCAGCGCCGCGATCTGGCTGACATGGGCAGGGCAGATGAAGAAGTTCTGCGCCAGCCGCTCAACCACCCGCACCATCGGCTCAGGCACCACCATCCAGCCGATGCGCCACCCGGTCATAGAGAAGTATTTGGAAAAGGAATTGATGACGACCACGTCTTCCGACAGCTCAAGCGCGGTCACGGCGCGATCGCCATAGTGCAGACCATGGTAAATCTCGTCCGAGATAAAGACCGCATCCTTCGCCGCCGCCGCATCGATCAAGCCTTTCAACGATGTGCGATCCAGCATCGCGCCCGTTGGATTTGAAGGGCTTGCAACCAACAGTCCGTCGATATCACCGGCGGCGGCGATCATCTCTGCCGTCGGACGCCAACCCGAAGACGCCGCGCCTTCAAGCTCGGCAACCTCAATATCCAAGCCTTTAAGAATGTTGCGATAACTTGGATAGCCGGGCGCGATGGTTGCGACCCGCTGGCCTGCATCAAACAGCGCAAGAAAGCTCAGCAGAAACCCCGCTGACGACCCAGCGGTCACGATGATACGCGATGCGGGCACGTAGATCCCGTACCAGTCGCGATACAGCTTCGATATCCGCTCACGCAGTTCAGGCAGTCCCAATGCGACGGTGTAGCCAAGCGCGTCCTGCCCAATCGCACGGGCCGCAGCCTCGCGCGCCAGACGCGGCGCGGGCGTGGCGGGTTGGCCGACTTCCATGTGGATCACGTCCGCGCCCGCGGCCTCCGCCTGGCGCGCAGCCTCCATTACGTCCATCACAATAAAGGGATCGACATTGCCTCGTCTTGAACACCGCATGGTTAAGCGCCTATCTAAGGTATCACCAGCACGAAACTGGGGCCCCGCGACGGGCGGGTCAAGACCGGTTGGCCCAAACCAGTGCGAGAGGACGACGAGTGATTGTGAGAACCCAACTTCGCCGTCTCGCGACGCTCGCAACATCCGCCGCAATTTCGCTGTCGGCCGTGTCAGCTTCCGCCCAAAGCCTGATCCGCGACGCCGAGATTGAACGCACCATCGCGATGCTGTCGGCGCCGATTTTCAAGGCAGCTGGGTTCCCAGAAGGCAGTATCAACATCCTTCTGATCAACGACCAGGCGATCAACGCCTTCGTCTTTGGCGGCCGCAACATGATCCTGAACACTGGGCTTTTGACCCGCGTCGATCGACCTGAGGCGCTGATGGGCGTGATCGCGCATGAGGCAGGCCATATCGCAGGCGGTCACCTGACACGGCGCCAATTGAATGCAGAGGCGCTTCAAGGCCCCCTGCTGGTCGGCGCCATACTGGCTGCCGTTGCAGGCGCGGCGGCGGGGCGCGGCGATGTCGCCGTTGCTGGCGCGCTAGGTGTGCGGGGCGCGGCGCAACGGTCTTTCCTCGCCTATACACGGGGGGAAGAGGCTGCGGCGGACCAGGCAGGCGTAAGTTACATGGAACAGGTGGGACTGGACCCCGAAGCATCGCTGGTCGTTCTGAAGATTTTCCGCGGGCAAGAGGTGTTTCAGGCCGGCAATGTCGATCCCTACGCCCGCACACACCCTCTCAGCTCCGAACGTCTGCAACTGCTTGAAGACCGTGTTACGTCGTCGCCCGCGCGTGGCGGCAGGGCCCCGAAAGAATTCTATTACTGGCACGCCCGGATGCGGGCCAAACTGGCGGGCTTTCTGGCCCGACCTGCGCGCACGCTGCGCATTCTGGAAACCGTCGAAAACCCGGATAGCGAGTTCAACATCATGACCCGCGCGATCGCGCTTCACCTGCTGCCCGCCCCTGCGGAAGCGCTGGTGGAGGTTGACCGGCTGATCGCACTGCGCCCCAACGACCCCTATTACTGGGAGCTGAAAGGCCAGATCCTGTTCGAAAACGGGCGCGCAGCGGATGCCGTTGGCCCCTATCGCAAAGCGTCCGAGCTTGCCCCGCGCGAGCCGTTGATCCGCGGCAGCCTTGGCCGCGCGCTGCTGGCCCTGAACGATCGGAACGCTGACGCCGAGGCGCTGGCCGCGCTGGAAGACGCTACACGCGAAGATCCCGGCGAAATCGCCATCTTGCGTGACCTGGCGCTCGCCTACGCCCGCGACGGACAGGAAGGGCGCGCCGCCCTTGCGACGGCGGAACGGTACGCGTTGCAGGGTTCGGCGCGCGATACATTTCGGCATGCAAGTCGGGCGCTAGATCTTTTGCCAGTCGGATCGCCAGGCTGGCTGAAGGCGGATGATATTCGGGCTGTCGCCGAACGCTCAATCAGGTCAAACAATTAGGCGACTAAACAGGATGATTCGCATGAAACAGCTTTTCGCAGCTCTTCTGGTGCTTTTCGCGTTGCCCGCAGCCGCGCAATCCCTTTCCGATGCGGACAAGGACGCGATCAACGCGCAGATCCGCGCCTATATCCTCGACAATCCGGAAATCATCGTCGAGGCGATGCAAGTGCTGGAACAGCGCAATCAGGACGCGCAGGCCCAGGCGGACCGCGATCTTCTGGCGTCGCTGGGCGATGATCTGACCAATGACGGCTACAGCCATGTCGCCGGCAACCCGGATGGCGACGTAACGGTTGTGGAATTCCTCGACTATCGCTGTGGCTACTGCAAGCAGGCGCATGACGGCGTTCAGGCGCTGGTCGCCGGTGATCGCAATATCCGGCTGGTGATCAAGGAATTCCCGATCCTTGGCCCTGACAGCACCTTCGCCGCCCGCGCCGCCATGGCGACAATGCGCCAAAGCAGTGATCTGTACATGCGCCTGAACGATGCGTTCATGCGCCACCGGGGCGAACTGGATCAGGGCGCGGTGATGCGGATTGCCAATTCGGTCGGCGTTGATATCGAACGGCTTAGCCAGGATGTGCAGGACCCGGCGATCGCCGCGAATATCCGCGAAACCTATGCGTTGGCGCGGCGGTTGGATATTTCCGGCACGCCCGCCTTCATTATTGGCGGTCAGATCGTACGCGGGTTCCTGCCCTACGACGACCTGAAAGAGATTGTCGAAGATCAACGCGAACAGGGTTAAATCGCCGCGTGGCGTTTGAATTCGCCGCACGCGAGGCCTATAAGGCGCCCCGGCGGAACAGTGCGTTGAGGCGCTGCATGAACTGACCGTCTGACGAAATAGCAGACGGCAATATGTGAGGATCAAAATGGGCGATCACAACGACAAGGATGTCGATTTCATTCAGGCGCTGGCGGCTGTGCTGCGCGAAAACGACCTGACTGAGCTGGAGGTGTCGCGCCAGACCGGCGAAGATCAGGAACTGAACATTCGGATCGCCCGCACCATTCAGGCCGCACCTGCGGTCATGGCGGCCACTGTCGCCGCCGCTGCGCCCGCTGCAGCCCCTGCCGCAGCGCCCGCCCCGGCGGCCGAAGCGCCAGCCACCGACCCTGCGCAGGACCCGAACGCGTTGACCTCACCCATGGTTGGCACGGTGTACCTATCGCCCGAACCCGGCGCCGCCGCCTTTGTGAAGGTTGGCGATCGGGTCGCCGAAGGCCAGGCCGTCATCATCGTCGAAGCGATGAAGACCATGAACCAGATCCCGTCGCCCCGCGCTGGGACGATCAAGCGGATCCTCGTCGAGGATAAGCAGCCGGTCGAATTTGGCGCTCCGCTGGTCATCGTTGAGTAATCGGGCATGGTCACCAAGGTTCTGATCGCGAACAGGGGCGAAATCGCCCTTCGCATCCAGCGCGCCTGCCGGGAGATGGGCATCCAGACTGTCGCCGCGCATTCGACTGCCGATGTTGACGCGATGCATGTGCGGTTTGCAGATGAAAGCGTCTGCATCGGCCCACCACCCAGCCCGCAGTCCTATCTGAATATTCCGGCGCTGATCACGGCGTGCGAGATTACGGGCGCAGACGCGATTCACCCAGGCTATGGCTTTCTGTCGGAAAACGCACATTTTGCGCAGATCGTCGAAGAACACGATTTGACGTTAATCGGCCCTACCGCCGAACATATTCGCCTGATGGGCGACAAGATCACCGCCAAGGGCACCATGAAAACGCTGGGCGTGCCTTGCGTGCCGGGGTCGGATGGCGGCGTGAACTCCGTGGAAGAGGCGCGCGAGATTGCCGGCGGCATGGGATATCCCGTGATCATCAAGGCGGCCTCTGGCGGCGGCGGGCGCGGCATGAAGGTCGCCAATTCCGAAGCTGAGATCGACATCGCCTTTTCCTCCGCCCGGTCAGAGGCGAAGGCCGGCTTTGGCGACGACACCGTCTACATCGAAAAATACCTCGGCGGTCCTCGCCATATTGAGGTTCAGGTCTTTGGCGACGGCAAAGGCAACGCAGTACATCTGGGCGAACGCGATTGTTCCCTGCAGCGCCGCCACCAAAAGGTGCTGGAAGAGGCGCCATCGCCGGTCATCAGCGCCGAAATGCGCGCCGAGATCGGCAAAACCTGCGCTGACGCCGTTGCACGTATGAACTATCGCGGCGCTGGCACTATCGAATTCCTTTACGAAAATGGCGGGTTCTATTTCATTGAGATGAACACCCGCCTGCAGGTCGAACATCCGGTGACCGAGGCGATCTTTGGCGTTGACCTGTTGCAGGAACAGATCCGCGTCGCGTCAGGCCTACCGCTGAGCTTTACTCAAGAAGATCTGGTTGTGAACGGCCACGCGATCGAAGCGCGGATCAACGCCGAAAGCCTGCCGAACTTCACCCCATCGCCAGGCCGCGTGTCGGCCTATCATGCACCGGGTGGTCTGGGCGTGCGGATGGATAGCGGTCTTTACGCGGGCTATTCTGTTCCGCCCTATTACGACAGCCTCATCGGCAAGCTGATCGTGCATGGTAAGAATCGGGAAACCGCCCTGCGCCGGATGAACCGCGCGCTGGCCGAAATGGTCATCGAAGGCGTCGACAGCACAGGTCCATTGCATCAGGCGTTGCTGCAGGAACCAGATGTGATCAGCGGGGCCTATAACATCCACTGGCTAGAAAAATGGCTTGAACAGGGTGATGAATAATCATCATCCGGGTGAATTTTCGGTGAATTTCACAAACTAAGCCTTGAAGGCCAGCGGTGGTCGATCAATCTTTGAAGCCATGTCCGATCGCACTCAGCCTCTGATCCTGACGCCGAATGTCCTGCTGCGCGCTTATGCGGCCGGTGTTTTTCCAATGGCGGAGCACGCCGAGGCAGACGAAATCCTGTGGATCGACCCCGAATTGCGCGGTATCATCCCGATGGACCGTTTCCATGTGCCCAGAAGCCTGGCCAAACGAATGCGACGGGGCGGCTACACCATTGCAATCGATCAGGATTTTGAAGCTGTCATCAATGGTTGCGCCGGGCGCGAAACAACCTGGATCAACGATGAAATTCGTAGGCTCTACGTTGCGCTGTTCCGCATGGGCTACGCTCATTCGGTTGAGATGCGTATCAATGGAGAGCTTGTCGGCGGGCTGTATGGCGTAAAACTGGGTGCAGCTTTCTTCGGCGAAAGCATGTTTTCAGACGCGCCCAACGCCTCGAAGATCGCGTTGGTTCACCTTGTCGCGCGTCTCAGGGTTGGCGGTTTCCGGTTGCTCGACGCACAGTTCGTAACCGATCATCTGGCGAAGTTCGGGGCCAAGGCCATCTTGCGGCGGCGCTATCAGGATATGCTGGAAGTCGCTGTTCAGTCGCCCGCAGATTTTGAGGCGCTGGAAAGCGACATGCCTTATGACGCGCTACAGCTGAGCACCCAAACGTCATAGCGTTGGTGGTCCATCGCGCTGAGCGCGGGGCTGGACGCGAACATCCAGCCGGAAAACACCTCTGCCCCGTTCTGTTTTGTGTCTGCGATCCTCAGAAAAATAAATGCGTCCGGCGCATCTTCGCCAGGCGGTGTCCGGCAGTCTTCCACAATGATCGTCAGGCGGCCATAGACGGTGGGCGCACCAACCTCAGCCCGAAAATCCGTGACCCTGCCAGAGATTTTGTCGAGCCCGCGCAACAGGGCGACCGGTTGGCTGATCGAGCGTGAGATCGGCTTTTCAACCTCAATCACCTCTTCAACATACTGATCACCGAGGTAGATTACGCCCTCTGGCGCTTTTTCGAACTTGGCGGCGTTGTCGCTGTCGTCCTGCGCCATCACAGGCGCAGCCAGCAGAATGGCGCCCATGGCCGCAATGCACGCCCGGCGGATCACTCGGCGATCGCGCGGCCGACAAGTTCTAGGATGCTGACCGACCCCTGGGTGTATTCAGCTACAGATCCGTCTTCGAAGTAGAAGTCGGATGCGCCGGGATCGATGGCGACGAAACTGCCGCCCAACAGACCCTCTGTCGCAATGGACACGGTGCTGTCTTCAGGGATCTGATACGTCTTGTCGATCGACAGGGACGCAACTGCGCGGTAGGTCGCCGCATCCAGCGACAGGCCGGTGACGGTGCCGACCTTCACGCCCGATACGCGCACATCTGCGCCAACGCTTAGCCCTTCGGCTTTTCGGAACGGCGCGTCGATTTCATAGTAACTGCCGCCCACCCCGCCAATGTCGGCGGTTTGCGCCGCATAGACGAGGAAACCGCCTGCAGCGGCAAGAACGGCTGCGCCAATGATCGTCTCGGCGACATTGCTGGCCATCAGGGTGTCCACGCCTCGTAGTCACCGCCTACTTTCGGGCGGCTTTCCAGTGTTCTGAGGCTGCCCTGCGGAACATAGGCGTCAGCCGAACCGGTGCCGTTTGCCTTGTGGTCGCGTTCCCATTCCTTGCGGGTCAGCGGAACATCAGTTGGCGCATCCTTGTAGGTGTGGTGCAGCCAACCATGCCAGTCAGCCGAAACGCGGCTGGGTTCGGCGTAACCGTTATAAACCACCCAGCGGCGCTTGCCGTCAGAGGTTTCGTAAAACACGTTGCCCTCTTCATCCTCGCCAACCTTCTGACCGTTGCGGTTGGTGAAGAACCGGGTGCCAATGGTCTGACCATTCCACCAGGTGAAGATTTGCGTAAACAGGCTCATGCCGCCTCCGACGGAAAATTACGTGTCCTTCATGTACCATAGCGGCGCGGGTGGTCCACCCCCAAGGGCGCGCAATTTCTGATGAAGCGCAGGTGATTTAACGTGCGAATTCGCACTGCGCCGTGAACCAGTGTCAGGTCTGTGATGGGGTTGGGGTTGGGGTATTTGATGCTAGGATAGCAGGGAGACTACGTTGTGAGAGCTGTTTCAACGCTGATTTTGGCAACTTCCGCCAGTTGCTTGACGCTAGCGTCAGTGTCCGCCGGTGGGTTCGCGCTGCGCGAACGTTC
>CBFHXH010000144.1:0-9637 GCA_965659735.1 uncultured Pikeienuella sp. | reverse complement strand
GCTGGGTTCTGCGCGAAGGTTGATCAGGCTGGCGGCGGGGCGACCTGCCGCCATTCAAGACATGTAGGACGGAGCGGCGTAGTATGACCGGGCGTATCCCGCGATCAGCGCCTTCCTGTCCCGTCCATTGATAATGCGCCGCGCACCTTCCCAGTCATCGCGCGCGGCGTTGAAATAATCGGCGAATTTGCGCCCCGTAAAAGCGCCGATGATCATGCCCTCGCACAGTATGCGGGTGACGATGGCCAGATCCAGCACCCGATCCGCCGCTGCGTAGCTGCTGGTCAGATCGACGCCCAGCCGATTCTGCCAAAGCGCGTAATTCGCCCGACCGGTCAGCGGCACAAACCCCCGCCCATGAAATAAGGCCCCGTCGCCTTTGGCGAAATTGCCCAGACGCTTGGCCACATGCGGGCGGTCGC
The DNA here is from genome assembly GCA_965659735.1 of uncultured Pikeienuella sp. GTDB lineage: Bacteria > Pseudomonadota > Alphaproteobacteria > Rhodobacterales > Rhodobacteraceae > Pikeienuella. The sequence goes on along the minus strand of CBFHXH010000144.1, from coordinate 9,215 downwards.
CGGTAATGTCGTACATCCGGGTGAAATACCGCGATCCGCCATATTCGCGGATCGGGCGCATGGTGCGGTCAACCTCATGGTGGGTGGTGGCCAAGGCATAGGCCAGCCATCGGTCGTCATGATCCGGATAATGACGACCCCAATAATCCAGAATCATGGTCAGCCCCGCGACATGCCGGGCGCTGAGCCGCCCATCGAACAGACGGCGGCGGCATTCTTCGAAGAAAAAGCGTCGGTTCAGGGCACCTTTCATGGGCAAAGCTCCTATCACTGAGGAAAAGCAAGAGCAGGGTTTGTTCAAAAGCGCGGACGCAAGCGAAGCATGTGCGACGCGCTCAACCCGTGGGGGCGTCGTGGATTGGGCCAGTGAGGCAAAAAAACCCGTGCATCCCAGCACATCGCGACCGTTCGCCCCGTGATCGCGCTTGGCCTTTGGTTGCGTTCGTGGTTATTATGTAGCTGAGGACTGCTTACCGTTCGATGAACCGACCGAACGGTGCGCGCATGGGGGACAAGCATCGGTTTCGCCACGGCGAACCAGCGCGATGTCGCCTTAGCTAAAATCCCGAACGCCCCCCAGTTTCGGGGTGCTTTAATAATGGGGGAGCCAACATGGCCGGATCATCGAGTAAACGCCCACTTTCACCACATCTCAGCGTCTACAGGCCCCAGGTCACGTCCGTGCTGTCTATCTTTCACCGCGCTTCGGGCGTTGCGATGGCCGCATCGGCTGCGCTGGTCGTCTGGTGGCTGCTGGCGGCTGCGACAGGGCCGGAATATTTTGAATTTGTGGACGGTATTCTGACGTCGACGCCGGGCGGCTTGATCATGTTGGCGTCCGCTGTCGCGTTCTTTTACCATTTCTGCAACGGCATCCGCCACATGTGGTGGGATATCGGCTGGGGGATGGAGGTTGACCAGGTCACCCAGTCCGGCATTGCAGTGCTGGTTGGCACCAGCGTGATGACCATCGTTCTTCTTTTGGTGATGTGAGGGATCTGACATGAGCTTTCTGACCGACCGCGCCCGCGCCCACAATCACGGCTCCGCTAAGGAAGGCGCCGACCACTGGTGGCATCAGCGGGTGACCGCAGTTGCGCTTGTGCCGCTCGGCCTTCTGTTCATTTTCCCTTTCGCCCGCGCGTTGGGATCTGGGTACGAGGCTGTTATCGCCCTCTATTCCCATCCGCTGCATGCGATCATCGCGGGCTTGTTCATTCTGGTCACGTTCAATCATCTGCGACTGGGTTTGCAGGTCGTGATCGAGGACTATGTCCATGGCATGCTGAAAACGCCCGCCATGCTGGCGAACACTGCGTTCTGCGCCCTGTTCGCTTTTGCAGGCGTCTTCGCGATCGCGCGCATAGCGCTTTAAAATATCACCGCGCGCCTATGGCGGCGCGCGACGCAAGATCACCCTGGGGGTAGGACCTATGGCCGCTTACGAATTCATCGATCACGAATATGACGTCGTCGTCATTGGCGCAGGCGGCGCGGGGCTCCGCGCCACGCTCGGCATGGCCGAACAGGGCCTGCGCACCGCCTGCATCACGAAAGTGTTCCCGACCCGGTCGCACACAGTGGCGGCGCAGGGCGGCATTGCCGCGTCCCTGTCCAACATGGGGCCAGACAGCTGGCAGTGGCACATGTATGACACTGTCAAAGGGTCTGACTGGCTCGGCGATACGGACGCCATGGAGTACCTGGCCCAAGAAGCGCCCAAGGCTGTGTATGAGCTGGAACATTACGGCGTGCCGTTTTCCCGCACCGAAGATGGCAAAATTTATCAGCGCCCATTCGGCGGCCACATGACCGAATATGGCGAAGGCCCACCGGTACAGCGCACCTGCGCCGCCGCTGACCGGACAGGCCACGCCATTCTGCACACACTTTATGGCCAATCGCTGAAGAATAACGCGGAATTCTATATCGAGTATTTCGCGATCGACCTGATCCGCACAGAAGATGGCGTCATTCAGGGCTGCACAGCCTGGAAGCTGGACGACGGCACCATGCACCGGTTCAACGCCAAGATGGTCGTGCTGGCGACGGGCGGCTATGGCCGCGCTTACTTCTCCGCCACCTCGGCGCACACCTGCACCGGCGACGGCGCGGGCATGGTCGCGCGACAGGGCCTGCCGATGCAGGACATGGAGTTCGTGCAGTTCCACCCCACCGGCATCTACGGATCAGGCTGCCTGATCACCGAAGGCGCTCGCGGTGAGGGCGGCTATCTGGTCAACTCGGAAGGCGAGCGGTTCATGGAGCGTTATGCGCCTTCAGCCAAAGACCTCGCATCACGCGACGTGGTTTCGCGCTGCATGACGATGGAGATCAACGAAGGCCGCGGCGTTGGCCCTGACGGCGATCACATCCACCTGCACCTAAACCACCTGCCGCCCGAGGTGCTGGCCGAACGCCTGCCGGGCATTTCCGAATCCGCCAAGATTTTCGCCGGCGTGGACGTCACAAAAGAACCGATCCCGGTGCTACCGACCGTTCATTACAACATGGGCGGCATTCCAACGAACTATTGGGGGGAGGCGCTCGATCCGACAGCGGATGATCCCGATCGTTTGCAGCAAGGTCTGATGGCGGTTGGCGAAGCAGGTTGTGCGTCGGTTCACGGCGCGAACCGCCTTGGGTCGAATTCCCTGATTGACCTCGTGGTCTTTGGCCGCGCGGCGGCGATCAAAGCGGGTCAGGTCGTTGATCCGAATGAACCAAACCGCCCGCTGAACGAAGCGTCCGTCGAAGCGTCGATGGAACGGTTTGATCGCTTGCGTCACGCAGACGGCCAGATCCCAACCGCTGACCTGCGCGACAAAATGCAACGCGCCATGCAGAAAGACGCCGCAGTCTTCCGCATCCAGAAAACTTTGGAAAATGGTTGCAAGACCATGACAGACATCTGGAAGGAAATGAGGGATGTGAAGGTCAGCGATCGCACACTCATCTGGAACTCCGATCTGATGGAGACGTTGGAGCTGGAAAACCTGATGGCCAACGCCCTTCCCACCGTCTTCGGCGCCGAGGCGCGCAAGGAAAGCCGCGGCGCCCATGCCCGCGACGACTACAACGAAGGCCCGATGGGCGGACGCGACGACGAAAACTGGCGTGTTCACACGATCTCTCGCCTGAACGAGGCGGAAGGCACAGTCGATCTCAGCTATCGTCCTGTCAAACTGGACCCGCTAACACCTGAAGCCGAGGGCGGCATCGACATGAAGAAGATCGCGCCGAAAGCCCGCGTTTACTGACGCCGGGCGAACATTTGAATTGCAACGGGGCGGGTGATCCGCCCCGTTTGCGTTTAGGGTTCGGCAACACGCCCGCCCTAATCTGCGCTAAATCTTCGGCGACACATCCCCGTCGCCACCTAAGAGACGCGAATTTGATGGCCCCTACCCCCAACATCCGCCATGGTTAATCCGATCCAATTCCGCATTCTGATCGCCCCACCCAACCTCGACCGCGGCAAGCGTTGGGGCGACTATTTCTTTGCAGTCTCGCTGCAAAAAGCGTTGGAGGACGCAGGTTGCCCCACCCGCATCGTGGCCCGTGACACTTGGTATGATGACCTGCTTGAGAATGAGGCGGACATCTTTCTGCGGGGCTTTGGCGGGTTCGAACCAATCGCTGGACGCACCAGTCTGATGTGGATCATTTCGCACCCAGCCAACATCCCGTTGGAAGAGATGCAGCTTTACACCCATGTGTTCAGCTCATCGGCGCTGCATCGCCGCAAGTTGGCGCGCGGCCTTGGCCGCTTCAACGTATCAACCCTGCTGCAAGCAACCGACCCCGCCATCATGCATCCCTATGATGACGCAGTTCAGCACGATCTGTTATTCGTCGGCATCAACCGTCGCGGCGGGCGGCCATCGCTTGTACACGCCAACGACGCGGGTATGGATGTCGCGCTTTATGGATCAGGCTGGGCGGACCATAAAGATTTCGCCAAGTATCACATCAAGGACCTGATCCCAAACGAGGAACTGGGCCGCTATTACGCCGGCACCGGCGTCATTCTGAATGACCATTGGCGCGACATGCGCCTGTCTGGCTATATCTCGAACCGGGTGTTCGACGTGCTGGCCTGCGGCAGGCCCCTGGTGTCTGACACCATACAGGGCCTGCCCGAGGAGTTTCTGCCCTGGATTTACCTCTGGTCGAACAAGGAAGAATTCCGCGACGCGGTCACCACCGCCCTGTCAGAATCACCCAAAAAACAGGCCGCCCGGGTTGAGTTTGCGAAGACAGTGCGAGCAGAGCACAGTTTTCAGACCCGCGCGCGCCAAATTGTCCGCAAAGTGCATGAAATCATGGGCTAACCCATATTGATGTGTTACATCTTAAGCTGAAATAGAAGTGACATTAGGGGCTGTGCGAAATGGCTGAATTCGCTCTTCCAAAGAACTCGAAAATCTCTGTCGGGAAAACCTGGCCAAAGCCTGAAGGCGCGACGAATGTTCGGGCCTTCAAAATCTACCGCTGGAACGAAGAATCCGGCGAACTGCCGCGCATCGACACGTATTTCCTAGACATGGAAAAATGCGGTCCAATGGTTCTGGACGCGCTGATCAAGATCAAGAACGAGATTGATCCAACCCTGTCGTTCCGCCGGTCCTGCCGCGAAGGCATCTGCGGATCCTGTGCGATGAACATCGATGGGATCAACACGCTCGCCTGTATCTATGGCCTGGATGAGGTGAAGGGCGACGTCAAAATCTACCCGCTGCCGCATATGGAAGTTGTCCGCGACCTGATCCCGGACCTGACACATTTCTACGCGCAGCACGCATCCATCATGCCATGGCTGGAAACAACGACAAACCGGCCTCAGAAAGAATGGCGCCAGTCGATTGACGACCGCAAAAAGCTGGACGGCCTTTATGAGTGTGTGATGTGCGCATCCTGCTCAACCTCGTGCCCGTCCTACTGGTGGAACGGCGACCGCTATCTTGGCCCAGCCGCGCTGCTGCACGCCTATCGCTGGATCATCGACAGCCGCGATGAAGCCACGGGCGAACGTCTGGATCACCTCGAAGATCCGTTCCGTCTGTATCGCTGCCACACGATCATGAACTGCTCAAAAACCTGCCCGAAAGGTCTGAACCCGGCCAAGGCGATTGCTGAGATCAAAAAAATGATGGTTGAGCGTAAGCTCTGATCCATCCACTTGCACAAAAAGGAGCAGCCTGATTGGGCGGCCCCTTTTTCGTTGCGCTTCAGAAACTTAACGTTGGCATATAGAACCCGTTGCGACCGGGAAAGCCCGGCGGCTGCGACCGCGCGTTCGGCATTTTGAGCCACAAACGATAGAGCTTGCGACGGCGCGCGACGTCGTCCTCATCTTCGAAGCTGGTGCGTGAATGCAGCACCAAATGGTTATTCGCCAGTTGGATGTCACCCGGCGCCAGCATCATGTCGACGCGCAATTCGGGCTGCTGGATGACGCTGTCGAGGATGTTCAGCGCATCAACCTCCACCGCTGACAATGGGCTGTCGCGCAGATCATGGCCTAGTTCGATATATTGGCGCAGATAGCGAAAGTTCAGCTTGCCTTCATGCATCGCAAACAGCGAGGTCGCGCTTGGCAGATCTTCGCCCAAATGCGCGTAAAACCACTGTTTGTAGAACAGCCCCAGATATTCGGGGAACCACGCCAACAGCTCATTATAAACTGACGCAACCGCAACCAGGCTGCTCAGCCCACCGATCTTGGCGGGCCGGATGCACAGCAAACCCACAACATCCGACGGATCGGTGTGATACGGCAGATAAAGGTTTGTTTGATAGACGCGGGTGTTCTTGTCGTTCAGATCGCCAACATTCATCACCTGACCAAGCAGGTCCCCTGCCGGATTCTGCCCGACAGGCTGGCCCAGGTTCAAACCCAACCCGTAATAGATCGCCCTGATCTCAGCATCGCTGTATCGCTCAATCGGCAGCCCGCGCAACAGGGCGAAGCCGCGCCCTTCCTCCAACTCTTCTGCAAGGGCGGCGAGGCGCGGGGCGAGGACTGGCAGTGGGAAGTCCACACGTTGAAAGGCAGGATAGGCCAGACCGGCGGATTTCAGGGCCGCCAAGGCGCTATCGATATCAGCAATTTCAGCCGCCGTCAGATAATCAGCCCACCCGTCATCCGCTGCGATGTCCGCCGCGTTCCACGCGGACGGGCCCGCGATTTTATCTTTCAGAATCAGTCCCATCAGTCGTCTTTCTTCAGGTATGTCCCCAGTCATTAGGATCGTCGGAGTTATTCGGGCTGAGCCCAATGATATCCCCTTCGGTCGACACGCCAAGCCCCAGCACAGTGCGGTTAGCGTAGCCGAAATAGGCCGTGACCTGGTTAATCTCCAATATCTCACCATCCGACCAGCCAGCGGCGCGCAACGCTTCAACATCCGTTTGGGCCATGGCTGCGCAGTTCTGGTTCAGCTTCTCAGCATAAGCCAACGCCGCCGCCTGCGCAGCATCGAACAGCCCGCGGTCGCCCGAAACGATGGCGGTCTTCATCGCCTCGGCCCGCGGCTGATCGCCGATCAGCCGGGCCATGCCTGCATAGTGGTGATCAAAACAATACCCGCAGCCGTTCAGATGGCTAACCAAAACGCCGATGCATTCCAGAAACCATTTGGGCACCTGATTGGCGGAATGGTGCAGAACGTATTTGTAGATCGTCATATGCGCCTCCATCGTATGGGGACGCAGAGAGTGGGACATCATGATGTTGTCGACGTTGTCATCTGGCCCTTTCACACGGTCATAAAGCGTTTTCAGGCGGCCGGTCGCCTGGTCATAAGGCACAGTGTCGATCCAAGTCATGCTGTCGTCCCCTCTCACATCGGTTTTTCCATTCGGGCCAGATAATAGCATCGTTTGCCTGACACCCATTCCTCATACCGCGCGGACCCTTTGACCGCTGACAGCTCATGCGCCCAGCGGCCAAGGGCGGCGGAATGCGGTTCAGGCGGCTGCCCCGCGCATCCGCCCGGACAAGCACGCTCTCGCGGGCCGGATCAGTCAGATCCCGAAATTCGGCCAGCTGCAGTCCTGCACTGGCAGCCAACTCACCCAGCCGCCGTTCGGTGCCCTGCGGCTGGACCTTACGGAATTCGGCGATCGACAGCGCCCCGCCGGGTCGCAACGTCCGGGCAATTTCTTTCAGCCCGGCTTCTGGCTGTTCCAGACAGACGACGCATTCAACACCGAGGATATGGTCGATGCTGTTACCAGCGACAGGCATGCGCGTGTTATCCGCATGGCGCAGCGTCCTGCCCTGTATGCGCCCCGCCGCAACCGCGACCCGACTGCCATCAAGCCCGCTGACCCGCCAATCCCCCGCTGCCTGGATCAACGACAACCCGGAGCCAAAACCAGCGCCAATTTCGAGGTAGTCACCCTTCGCCCCTCGCTCTGCTGCAAACGCAGCAAGCGTGCGATAGGTTTCGCGCTGCTCAGCCTCAGGCTCGTCCGCCGCAACAGGGCGCAAGCCATTGTGAATCATCCGAATGCCCGAAATCAGCATACCGGCGAATATCGCCTCGTTCATGAGGCCGATGCTCACGCCCGCGCCTCGCGCGCCGCCACCTGTTCCCGCCAGAATGCAAAGAGGCCCGCAGTAATCACGACCGATGCGCCTGCGACCGTCCAGGGCGACAACGCCTCGCCAAACCAGAAGACACCGATGGCGCTGGCGAAGACCGTTTGAAGATAGGCGAAGGGCTGGATCGCCGCCGCCTCAGCGGCTTCAAACGCCTTGATCAGCAAATAATGTCCGCACATGCCCGTGATGCACAGCATCAGCATCAAACCGCTGTCGCCGGGCGTCATGACCTCCCAAAAAAAGGGGCCGATCAGGGTCATGGTGATCGCGCCAAAAAGACCAGTGTAGTAAAAGCTGGTCATCGCGCCGTCGGTCTTCGCCACGCGCCGCGTCGCCAGCCCATAGATCACAAATCCGACCATGGCCACGATCGCAATCGCCATGGAGGTTGAGGCGACCTGCGTTCCCGGCCGCAGGATCATCAGCATACCGCACAAACCAACGCCCACGGCGGCCCAGCGTCGCCAGCCAACCTTTTCGCCCAGTATAGGCCCCGACATCGCCACCACCAGCAGCGGTCCAAAGGCGAAGATCGCATGAGTTTCCAGCAAGCCATGGGCGTGAAACGCATAGACCGCGATGATGATCTGCAACGACAACAACGCGCCCCTAAACATCTGCAGTTTCGGTTGCGCACTATGCAATCCGGCCCGAAACCCGACCCGCGTCAGGATCAGAATCACCACCAGAGCAAAGAACCAGTATCTGAGCATGGTGATGAAGACGGTCGAATAGTTGCCTGCGAGATATTTGGATATCCCGTCCTGGGCCGAAAAAATCAGCATCGCCGCCAGCATGAACAGAATGCCGCGGATGGTGTTCGAAGGCTTACTCACATCCCGCCTATGAGGCTGTTTGCGCCGGAACGCAACTAGCGTCTGCGTTACAGCGTCTTGCCGCCCAATTCTGCGACACCATAGAAGGCGCGGTTATAGGTCGGGCTGACCAGAACCTCGTTCAGGCACAGATGTGGCGGCGCCTCGGCGATGTATCGCACCAGGTCGCCCATATCGTCCGCTTGCAACATCTTCGCCTGATCTTCTGGTGAAGGGGGCTTGGGCCGCGAATTCAGGATCGGCGTCACAACTTCGCCCGGCATCAACGCCGTGCAACGAATGCCGTTCTGACCTTCATCCTGATTGATGGAATGGCTCAGCGCGACGACCGCATGCTTGGACGAACTATAGGCGGGGCCAGTTAGCCGCGACGGATACCGCCCAGCCCAGGACGAGGTGAGGATCAGCGTACCCCGCCCCTTCGCGCGCATCCCCGGCAAGACGGCTAACACGCAGTTCATCACACCCGTCAGGTTGATGTCGACAACCTTGGCGAAATCCGCAGCCGTGACATCCGCCGTATATCTGTTCGGAATATTGATCCCGGCATTAGCGAAAAGGATATCGACGCCGCCGTGACGGCTGACCAGATCATCCGCAATCGACTGCGCCGCGTCTGCATCCACAACGTCCAGCGCCGCCGCCTCGGCTGATCCGCCGGTCGCCGTGATCTCGGCCGCCACCCGTTCGACCTCATCTAATCGCCGTCCTGACAGAACAACATGTGCGCCGCTGGCGGCCAGCGCCCGCGCGCCGGCTTCGCCTAT
>CBFHXH010000143.1:0-9641 GCA_965659735.1 uncultured Pikeienuella sp. | reverse complement strand
GGTCAGGTTCACTGCATTGGCGGACCCGACGATTACCAGCATGGCGAAAGGGATAAAAAGAACACCCAACGGGATCAGCGCATCCTTCAGCACTGGCATCGCAAGCATGTTTTGCATCGATTCAGGCTGTAGCCAAATCGCCCAGACCGAAGCGATGGCGGCGATCACGAAACCCAGCGCGAGGCGGACTTTCCCGGACACGCCGTCGTGCGAGTATCTTTTGACCTTTGCATAATCATCGGCGAACCCGATGGCGCCGAAGCCAAAGGTCACGAATAGCACCAACAGAACATATCCGTTGTCGAGCCGCCCCCAAAGGATGGTGGAGATCAGCAGCGCCGCCAGGATCATCACGCCGCCCATCGTCGGCGTCCCCTTCTTTTCGACGATATGGCTTTGTGGGCCATCCTCGCGGATCGGCTGGCCCTTGCCCTGCATGCGGCGAAGCCGGTCAATGATCGGTCTGCCAAAGATGAACCCGAACAAGAGCGCGGTGAAAAACGCGCCGCCTGCCCGAAAAGTGATATAGCGGAACAGGTTAAAGACGTCGCCGCCATCAGACAGAGGCACAAATAGTTCGTAAAGCATCTAAGCGGCCCCTTCGGTCTGCTTGGCGCTTTGTACTGCGCCCATATGTTTGATTGCGCTGACCACCTTGGCCATTCGCGACCCGAGCGAGCCTTTGACCATGACAACATCGCCGGCGTCCAGCTTGCGCCCGATCTGCGCGGCCATCTCTTCGGAATTCTCGAACCAGGCGCCCCGTTTCGCGGCTGGCAACGCCTCGTGCAGATGCTTCATCAGTGGGCCGCAGGTATGGACCTGATCCACTTTGGCAAGTTCATCGGCATCTGACAGGCCTGCGTGCAGGCTGGCTTCGTCTGCGCCAAGCTCCAACATATCGCCGAGGCAGGCGATGCGGCGGCCCTTGGCCTCAACCGTTGCGGTGCCAAGAACCTCCAGCGCCGCGCGGGCGGAGGTGGGGTTGGCGTTATAGCTTTCGTCAATCAGCTCGACCGCGCCGTCGATGCCCGCTTCGCCAAGGGCGATGCGCAGCCGGCTGCCACGGCCATCCGGCGTCGTCCAGGTCGACAAGGCCAGCGCGGCGCGGCCAAGGTCGGCGCCTACCGCGTCAACCGCCGCCAGAACCGCCAATGCGTTCATCGCAAGGTGGCGGCCCGGGGAGCCGATCTTGAACATCAACTCGCGCCCATGCATCACGCATTTCACGATTGTGGACCGATCGACGATACGCACGCTTTCCATGCGCATATCGGCATGATCAGCGGCGCCAAAACCGATGACTTTCTGACCACGCGTTCGGGCGACGGCCCTCAGCCTGTTAAAATGCGGGTTGTCGCAGTTCATGATCACTGCACCGGATGGGGTGAGACCCTGCATGATTTCCGACTTGGCGTAGGCAATGTCCGTCTCGGACGCGAAGGCCGCAAGGTGAACCGGCGCGATCGTTGTGATGATCGCCACATCCGGACAGGCCAGCCGCGACAAGGGCGCGATTTCATCGCGGTGGTTCATGCCCATTTCAATCGCTGCGAAATCCGTCGCCACCGGCATCCGGGCCAGCGTCAGGGGCACGCCCCAATGGTTGTTAAAACTCTTTTCAGGGGCATGGGTCGCCCCTGATGGCGACAGGCAAGCGCGCAGCATTTCCTTGGCGCCGGTTTTGCCAACCGAACCCGTCACGCCAATGACCCGAGCGTTGGTGCGCGCGCGGGCGGCGCGGGCAAAACCTTCGAGGCCTTTCAAGACGTCAGGGACGATCAGTAGGGGTTTGTCGTCCGCCACGCCTTCTGGCCGACGGTTCACCAATGCGGCGCAGGCGCCAGCCTCGAACGCCGCTCCGACAAAATCATGCCCGTCCCGAACGTCTTTCAGGGCGACGAACAAATCGCCAGGCGCAAGGGACCTCGTATCGATGGAAACGCCATTTGCGGACCACGGCGCGCCTGACCTGCCGCCAGTGGCGGCGTCGGCGGCTTCAGAAGTCCACAAAGGGTCAGCCATCAAGGTCGTCTCCGTCCAGCGCGGCGACTGCAGCGCGCGCTTGTTCAGCATCGTCAAAGGGAATCATCTCACCCCCGATAATCTGGCCTGTCTCATGCCCCTTTCCAGCGATCAATAGCCGATCATCGGGCGATAATGCGTCAACGCCGGTGAGAATCGCCTCAGCCCGGTCGCCAATTTCAACGCCATTGGGGCAGGACGCCAGAATGGCCTTTCGGATCAGAGCAGGATCTTCGGACCGGGGGTTGTCATCGGTGACGATTGCCGCGTCCGCGCCCGCCGCCGCAGCGGCCCCCATCATTGGCCGTTTGCCCGGATCACGGTCGCCGCCCGCGCCGAAAACGCAGATCAGGCGACCCGGCGTATGCAGACGCAGCGCGGCCAGTGCCGTCGCCAGCCCGTCAGGCGTATGCGAATAGTCGACGTAAACGCCGGCGCCGTTGGCGCGGGTCGCGACATGTTCCATCCGCCCGCGAACGCCGCTCAGCGCGGGAAGGGCGGCAAAGACTTCCTCCGGCTTTTCACCGCATCCGATCGCGAGCGCTGCGGCGGTAATGGCGTTCAGGCCCTGAAATCCGCCAATCATATCAAGCCTGACCGTGATCGGATCGCCCAACCAGGTCAGGTCCAGTTCCTGACCTTCGGCGTCAAACCGCGCATCCCACAACCTAAGTCCTTTGTCGCAGATTTCATCCCGACCAAAAGGCAGAATGCTCAGCCCTTCAGACGTCGCCACATTCACTGCGTGTTCAAAACTGTCATCGTCCGCGTTCAGAACAGCCGGGGCGTGCGACGGCAGCAGAGAAGCAAAGAGCCGTAGCTTGGCGGCCAGATATTTCTCTGCCGTTTCATGATATTCCAGATGATCACGCGAGATGTTGGTGAAGGCCCCACCCGACAGACGCACGCCGTCAAGCCGGTGTTGTGCAAGACCATGGCTCGACGCCTCCATGGCAGCATGGGTGACGCCTTCTTCTGCGAGTTCGTTCAAGAGACAGTGAAGGGTGATCGGTTCAGGGGTCGTGTGGCTCAGCGGTGCGCGGATGGCGCCTTCGACGCCGACGGTGCCGAAATTGACCGCCTGACGCCCGCAAGCCGTAAAGATCTGGCGAACGAAGCTGGCGACCGAGGTTTTGCCGTTAGTGCCTGTGATCGCCACAATTGTGCGTGGTTGCTTCGGGAAAAACTTCGACGCCGCGACCGCCAGCAGTTGGCGAGGATTGTCCGTGATCAAAAACGGGATAGGCCAGTCGCCAATATCCGCCCTGGCGCGCTCTGCGCCTTCTGCAGTGCAGACAACCGCCGCGGCGCCCATGCGCACGGCGAACTGGGCGAATTCGGCGCCGTCCAGCGTTTCACCCTTGATCGCAAAGAACACGGATCCTTGCTGCGTCTCACGAGTGTCGACGCAAAGGCTTGCGACCTCAGCCGTCACATCCGGCGCAGGCCCTTCGTGAGACAGACCGCCAAGGCCAAGATCGGCTAGATTTGGCATCAGTCAGTCCTCGCTTCGACAATCGCGACGGCTGGCGCAGTTTTCGGCTTTGGCCGCATGCCAAGGATCGGCGCCAGATGGCGTATAGCGACGCCCGTCACCGGGGCCGCGGTCCAGCCCGCTGTGCGAATGGCTTTGCCGTTAATGTATTCCACCGGTTCATCCAGCGTCACGATCAGGACGTATTTAGGGTTTGAAGACGGAAATACCGAGGCGAATGTGCTGATGGTTTTATCGTTGTGGTATCCGCCCGGCTTGGGCTTGTCGGCTGTGCCTGTCTTGCCGCCCACTTCGTACCCCGGCACATCCGCCTTGCCGCCCGTCCCCTCAGACACGATGGCGCGCAGAAGATCGCGCATCGCCAATGAGGTTTCGGCAGAGATGACGCGATCAGCCTCTGTCGGGTGCCGGCCACCCTTGCGCAACGTGGGGCGCACACGCAGGCCGCCATTCACCATCGCCGCATACCCGGCCGCAAGATGCAGCGGGGTCGCCGCCAAGCCGTGGCCAAAGGAAATCGTCATCGCCTGCAACCGTCCCCAGCGGCGGGGCAGGATAGGTTGGCCAAGGCGGCTTTCCGCAATCTCAAGCGGCGTTGGGTCCAGAAACCCAAGCTGGCCCAGAAAAGACTTCTGCGCATCCGGCCCAATCGCCAGCGCCAGCCGCGATGTACCGGTGTTGGAGCTTTCGATGATCACGTCACGCAGGCTCATCCGCGGGGGCATGCGATGGAAATCGCGGATCGTGTGTCCGCCCATGACAATGGGGCCGGTCGTATCGACCATTGTATCCAACCGCGCGACGCCCTGATCTATCGCCTGCGCGGCAAGGAACAATTTGAAGATGGAGCCAAGCTCAAACATACCCTCGGCGGCGCGGTTCATCATCGGGCGCACGGCCTTTACCTCGTTCGCGTTGGCGTCGGGGCGATTGTTCGGATCGAAATCCGGCAGTGACACCAGCGAGACAACCGCGCCATTCGTGACATCCATGAGAACGGCAACGCCCGCCTTGGCGCGATAGCGTTCCAGCGCCGCCTCCATGATCTTGGTCAGGGCGGTCTGCGCGGTCAGGTCAATCGACAGCTCCAGCGGCTGACCCAGAAGGTTTGGGTCACGCAATTCATCGTCCAGCGCACGTTCAACGCCGGACCGTCCGGCAAGCGTGGCGTGGAACACAGTTTCTTCGTCGACCTTATAGCCGCCAAGGATGTGCGCCGCGATCCGCCCGGCGGGGTAGACGCGGGTTTCGCGGTCACCGAAGTGCACACCCGGTAGGCCAAGATCATGCACCGCCTGGCGCTCTTCCGGCGTGGCGGGGCGCTTGACCCAGACCAAGCCTATGCGTTTGTTGAGCTTTTCCCGATTTTCCGCCTCGTCAACGCCCGATAGCGTTTCCGCCAGACGCTTGGCCGCGTATTCCGGCGACACGCCTGCAGCGCGCAATTCGCGCGGGTGGGCGTAAATTGCATGCGCTGGCAGGTCGACCGCCATCAAACGGCCGCGCCGATCAACAATGGACCGCCGTCCGGTCAGAACCGAATCGCCGGATCGCGCGCTGGCGATACGGGGTTCGGACGGCTCTGACGCCGCCAAGATTGCCATGCGACCGCCCAAGGCGCCAAAGCACAACAGGAACACAAGGCTGATCAGGGCGAGTCGCAACTGCGCGCGGTCGCCCAAAAGCTTGCGCCGCTCAGCCTGACGGCGGCGACGCTCAGACGCGCGATCGGCCAGTACCTGTTCGGCGCCGGCCTCCTCCGCCAAGACGCGAATCAGATCATCGTCACGGCCAATTTCATCATGGTCAGTCATTGTCGCCTCACCCCGACCGGCCGCGGCGTCGGCACGGGGGATGCGCCAAGCCAGGGGATCAGTTCATCAAGGTCGATGATCGCCACAGGTTCCATCCCGTCGTCGGGCTGCGGGGGCTCGATATCGCCAAGCTCGGCGAACCGTTCCGGGACCATCGGCTTCAAGCCGAGGCGCGCTGCGTGCTGACCAACCAGCGCCTCCAACCGCTCGGGCGCGTTCAGATATGCCCATTCCGCCCGAAGGACGGCGATGGCGCGGCGTTCCTTGTTGATCTTGCGGCGCAATTGCTCCGCAACCTCAACCTTGTCCTGGGTCTTGTAGGTGACGGAATAGGACCAGTAGGCCGACACAACGACAAGAAAGATGCAGAAAAGATAGATCACGCCACGCATCTCAGCGCCCACCCTGCGGCAATACGGGAAGACCTATATCCTTGGCGGTCAATACCTTGGCGGGTGCGCTGGTGCGGCGGCCTGCCCGCAGCTTTGCGGATCGGGCGCGCGGATTGACCGCCAGTTCATCCTTTGTGGCGGTGACGGCCTTGTTGGTCATGCTTTCAAAGCCCGGCGCGTCCGCCTCCACCACCGGCTGGTGGCGCGATCCACGAGCGGACCGGCCGCCGCGAGACTGGAAAAAGCGTTTCGCGATGCGATCTTCAAGCGAGTGGAAAGTGACGACGACCAGAACGCCGCCTTCGGTCAGCAACGCCTCGGCCGCCGCGAGGCCGCGGGCCAGCTCACCCAGTTCATCATTCACCGCGATGCGCAAAGCCTGAAAAACCCGCGTGGCTGCGTGGGGCTGCCCCGGCTTGGGACGAGGCAACTGACGTTCAACGATTTCAGCTAAGGCCAGCGTCGTGGCGATTGGCGCTTCCGCCCGGGCTGCGACAATGGCCTTGGCGATCCGGCGGGATGCGCGTTCCTCGCCATAGAGAAAGAAGATATCCGCCAGTTGCGCCTGTGTGGCGGAATTGACGATGTCGGCGGCGGATGGGCCCGCCTGCCCCATGCGCATGTCCAACGGGCCATCCTTTTGAAAGGAAAACCCCCGGCCAGGCTGGTCGATCTGCATGGAGGACACGCCAATGTCAAAGACAACGCCCGACAAAGGCGTTTCAACCAGATATTCTAAATCACCAAAGCGGCCTTCGACGATGTCCAACCGGCCGTCATAGGCGTCCGCCCATGTCATGCCACGCGCGATCGCCTCTGGGTCGCGGTCAACAGCGATCAGGCGATCTGCGCCTGCGTCGAGAATGGCGGTGGTGTAGCCGCCCGCGCCAAAGGTCGCATCCAGGAAAACCCCGCCGCGCGCAGGCGAAAGGGTTGCGATGACTTCATTCAAAAGCACCGGCGCATGCAACGCCCGTGCCTCAGCCAGCGCCACATGAGCCGCCCCGACCATCAGGCGCCGCCCCACGGCATTTTGTCAAAATTGGCCTCGGCGGTGGCGCGCAGGTCCGCCTGCAACGCGTAGTAATTTTCAGGCTTCCAGATCTGAAAGGTGTGGATGCGGCCCACAAAGATCGCCTCACCCTCAATCCCAGCCGCTGCTCGCAGCGCCGCAGGCAGAACAATGCGGCCCGTTTCATCCAGCGGCATGGAGCTTGTGCGCGAGATCATCAGATCGGTCAGGGCGTCGAATGCGGGATCCGTCGGCGCCATGCGCCCCAGTTCCATCGCGGTCTTTTCGTAATAGGCGTCGCCAAAGCCTTCAATCGCAGGCTTGCCCTGAACTTCGGGGCGAAGATGGAGGAGAGGGGAGCCTTCACCCGCCAGCACTTTGCGGAAAGGAGCGGGAATCGACACCCGGCCCTTCGCATCGACCTTGTTGGTCGCGCTGGAAGAAAAGAACTTCATCCTGTTGTCGCCCCTGCCGGGCCCTCCTGCTGCACGCCTGCGCGCGCGTGAAAAAAGGTCGGGCCGCGCACCCTGCCCGATGCGCGGCCCGTGGACTTTCCCTCGGCGTTTTGACTGCGCCTCGCCGCATTTTTGCGGTCATTTGCCTCGAAGCAGCGGTTCCGGCACCTGTATGAAACCTGCTTTTTTATCGGTTATTGCCAGAACTGCGCTTCTAACGGGTAAGTAACATGGGATTTGATGGGATTCAAGTCCAAATCATGGGATTTATTGCCTGAAATTTGGATATTTCCATCATTTTCAGAGGTCAGTTCAACTGAAACAGGCCTTTTTGACAATTTATTCACCTTTTGTTCTATTTATATTCTTCGAACAGCTGATCAGAAGAAAATCCCAAGCGATCCCAATTCATCCCCTGACGAACCGTACTTTCCCGGTATAGTCGGACCAAACAGGGGAAAAGATGATGACGCAGCTTGATAATTATGGCCTTCAGATCACGACAGGTTCCGCAACTGCACGGGACGCCTACGCCGAAGGGGTGAGGCGGTTTCTAGCAGCGGATGGTGGGATTGAGGCGGTAATGGCCGAAGCAATCGCCGCGGACGAGGCGTTCGCCCTGCCCCATGTCGCGCTGGCCCGCGTATATCAGATGAAGGGCCGCGCTGCAGATATCGCCGCGCCATTGGCTGAAGCGCGCAAACGCGCGGCAGACGCCACCCCGCGCGAACAGTCGCAAATCCACGCACTTGGTTTGCTGATGGAAGGTCAACCGGCGAAAGGTTACGCCGCCGTTCGCACCCACCTTTCAGAATACCCGCGCGATGTGATGATTGCGCAGACCTGTATGGGCGTCTTCAGCCTGATCGGGTTTTCGGGCCGTCGCGGCCGCGACGCTGAACAACTCGCTTTCACAACCAGCCTTGCACCGCATCTCGGCGAAGACTGGTGGTTTCAGTCTCAGCATGCATTCGCTTTACTGGAAGTGGGCCGCACGGCTGAGGCTGAGCCCTTTATCGAAACCTCACTGCAAACCGCCCCGCGCAGCGCCAATGGCGCGCATATCCGATCGCATCTTTACTACGAAAACGGGGAATCCAGCGCAGGCCTGAAATACATCGACGACTGGCGACGGGACTATGACAAGAACGGCCTGTTGCATTGCCATGTGTCATGGCATGTCGCGCTATGGGCGTTGGAACAGGGCGACATCGACAAGATGTGGGCGGTTCTGGATGCAGACGTCGCCCCGCATGGCGCGGTCGCCCCACCGATCAACATCATGACCGACACCGCGGCTTTGTTGTATCGGGCGGAATTAGCGGGTGTCGATGTCGCGCCGGAAAGATGGGCCAAAATCTCCGATTATGCGACGCAGTGCTTTCCGAACCCGGGATTGGCCTTTGCGGATGCTCACGCAGCGCTGGCCCATGCGATGGCGGGCGATTGCGAAGGGTTGGAAAAGATCGTGCGCGACGCCAAGGGACCGGCGGCGGACATTGTCAGGCGCGTTGCATCAGGCTTCGGCGCCATCGCTGCGCAGGATTGGAGCGAAGCGACAGCGCATCTGACGGCATGTATCGCCGATCATGAGCGCCTCGGCGGCAGCCGCGCACAGCGGGATCTGGTGGAATTCGCGCTGGCGGCGGCATTGCTGCGCCAGGGCAAGGGCGACGAAGCGCAGCGCCTGTTGGCGATGCACCGTCCGTTTTCAACACCGCAAAGCGCCATCGCTGGACTGCACTGACGGGCCGCGTTTCAAGCTGCCGGGCCACACGCCCAAACTGAGGTAGTTTGGGCGAATATCGTTGTAGCGCCTCACCGCTCAGAGGCGCTGCTTCAAAGCAAGTCGTCTGTCCAATGGGGCTCTAAAATGATGTGGAGATGTCCATCATCATGGTTGTGGTTGTGGTCGTCGCCCTCTTCTTCAAAGCGCAGGCGCGGCTCCTCGTGATCGTGATCATCGTCGTGATGATGGTCATGGTCAAAGTGGTCGTCATCGTGACCTTCATGATCATCGTCTTGAGACGCCGAAGGCGAGCTATCGTCTCTGGCAGCTGCGTCGTCGCCACCTGCAGATGACTGATCTGTAGGTTCGTTGCTCGCGGTCGGCGTGGCTGGGTCGTCCGCCACCTCTTCAGTCGCAGCAAGCTGCGTGAATATGAACAGGTCAGCCGTGACCTGATCGGCGGCAATGCCATTCAGCGTCGCAAGCGAGCTGCCCCCAAGGCTTAGCTCAGCGCCCGTATCTGTATCCCTAACCGCCAGGTCATCCAGCGATGACACGGCAGACAGCCCCGATGCGTCAACCTTGTCTTTGAGAAAGTTGACGTCCGAAAAAAATCCACTCCCGTTTTCCGCTCCAGAACGAACACATCACGGCCGCCGCCTGTCAGCGTATCATCGCCACGTCCGCCTGCCATCGTGTCAGCGCCACCATTGCCAAGG
>CBFHXH010000142.1:0-9876 GCA_965659735.1 uncultured Pikeienuella sp. | reverse complement strand
TGAATTCGCTCAGGCGAGTAACAGTGCTCGCTAAGGATTTCGCGGCCATATGGACCTGTCGCGGTTTGGTGGCGCTCCTTTGATAGCAATTATAGCAACGAAGGAGACAAACTACGGGATTGAAACGGACGGAGGAATTCCGAGCTGATGCGGTGCGTATCGCGCTGACCAGTGGGCTGACACGCAAGCATGTAGACTCAGATCTGGGCGTTGGCCTGTCGACGCTGAACAAGTGGGTGATGGCGCATCGCGATGCTGATGTTGTGTCCGACAAAGACTTGGACCTTGCCCGTGAGAATGAGCGGCTTCGACGGGAAAATCGTATCCTGAAGGAGGAAAGGGATATTCTAAAAAAGGCCACGGCCTTCTTCGCGAGCCAAAGGCCATGAGGTTTCGGTTCATCGAAGAACATGGACACTAATTCCCAACCAACCGCCTCTGCAAGGTTCTGGATGTCAGCGAACGCGGTCTGCGCGCCGATCGCAGCCGACCTGCCAGCCAGAGGCAACGGACCGACATGATCGTCCTGGCACATATCAAGGAACAATCCCGTCTCAGTCTTGGCACTTATGGACGACCAAGGATGACGGAAAAGTTGAAAGAGCTGGGCCTGAACATTGGGCACCGCCGCGTTGGCAGGCTGATGCGTGAAAACGGTATTCGCGTCGAACGATCCAAGAAATACAAGGCCACGACCGACAGCAACCACGCCTTCAACATCGCACCGAACCTTTTGAACCGGGACTTCCATGCGGATAGACTTAATCAGAAATGGGCCGGTGACATCAGCTATGTGTGGACCCGGGAAGGCTGGCTTTATCTGGCGGCTATTCTCGACAGGCTGATCGCCGCCGCGGCCGCGGGTATAAGGCGTTCAGTGTCTATGTGAATGAGCTGGACTTCAGGCGGCTTCAGGCTTCTTTGTGCGCACCAATGCGACCAGCGGTATCGCCGCGGCGGCAACAATCGCGAATAGGACGAAACCGTCAACATAGCCAATCATGGTCGATTGCCGCGTCGCCTCGCGCCCAATCCGCATCATGCCTTCAACCGTGTTGATATCCGGCATCGCCGCCAATCCCGGCATTTGATACGCCTCGGAAAACAGCGTCACATGCTCAGCCAAGTCGGCATAGGCTGTTTTGGTTTGCCGAAGAACAACGGCGACAGAAATCGATATAAAGATCGAGCTGCCCATATTGCGCGCAAGGTGAAAGATCGCCGTGCCATCGGGTACGAGAGCCTTGTCCAGCGTCGCAAACGTCACGACGGAAAGCGGGATCCAGACAAAACCGACGCCCAGACCCTGAATGGCCGAAGCAATAAGAACGTTCTCAGTCGGGACGGTGAGGTCGAACCCGGCCATGATCCACCCTGACCAGGCCTGTAGAAAAAAGCCTAAGGCCATCATCATCCTCATATCGAGCTTGGTGAAGAACATCATGGCGGCGAAGCCGACAAAAGTGCCTGCGCCGCGCGCCGACAAAATCTGCCCTATGACCGAATCCGGATAACCCTGCACCTTCTGAAGCAGAGTCGGTAGCAATGTGATCGGCGTAAAGTTCAGCATCCCGAAAATGAAGATCAGGATAAGTCCGACGACAAAGTTGCGGTCTCCCAAAAGTGCAGGGTTCACAAAGGGACGGTCGGATTGAAAATTCCGAACCGTGAAAACCCACAACCCGCCCATAACAGCGCCGAGATAGATCAGGATCTCCGGGCTATCGAACCAACCCGCCCGCTCGCCCCTATCCAGCATGACCTGCAGTGCGGCGATTGTAACGGCCAGCGCGGCGAAGGCTGTCCAGTCGAGCCTGACCTGCGCGCTTTGCGTTCCGGCATCGCGCTTCTTGATGAAGGCGAGTGTGCCGATAAGGGCAAGAGCCGTGAACGGCACCAGCATGAAAAAAACGTAGCGCCAGTTGTATGCTTCACTAAGCGCGCCGCCAATGGCTGGCGCAATGATGGGCCCCATGATCACGCCTGTGCCCCATATCGACATCGCCCGTGTGCGAACCTTTTCATCGAAGTTTTCGATGACGATCGCCTGACTGAGTGGCACCAGCGGCGCGCCAAATGCGCCCTGCGCGATACGATAGACGACAAGTTCAGAGACGGATGTCGCCAGTCCACAGAGCACGGATGCAACGCCAAACCCGATGATGGCCCAGATCATCAGACGCCGCCGTCCAAACCGGTTGGACAGCCAGCCAGCAATCGGCGTGACAATAGCAGTTGCGACGATATTGAAGGTGACGATCCAGGCGATCTGGTCAGGTGTTGTCGACAGTGATCCCTGCATTTGGGGGAGCGAGACATTCGCAATCGTCACCGTCATCGCATAGAGCATTGTCACAAAAGTGACGGTCAATAGAAGCATGGACTTCGATAACAGGCTGTCCCCCATCGCTCCCTCTGCGGCGACGGACTGGGTCACCGGCTGTCCACGTCTGCGACCAATGCGCGGGCCTTGCTGAGGACGTCCGGCTGGGGGCGCTCATATCCCGTGTCGATGCTGACGGCGACGCTCATCCCCGCGCGAAGCTTTGGCGCGCCTTCGTCCACCTCGACATCAAGGCGTACAGGAACACGCTGAACGACCTTTACCCAGTTGCCAGAGGCGTTCTGCGGCGGCAGCAACGCATACTCTGCGCCGGTCGCGGGCGATAGAGAGGTTAGCGTCGCTCTCCACGTAACGCTCGGATAGGCGTCGACCCTGAGTTCAGCAATCTGTCCGACCTCAAGATTGGTCAGATCCGTTTCCTTGAGATTGGCGATCACCCACAAGGATTCTCTGCCGACAAGGCTCAGGACAGGATCGCCCGCCTCGACATATTCACCGGGTTGAAGGCGCACATTGGCGGCCACTGCATGGGACCTGGCGCGAACACTCGCTGCGGCGAGGTCTAGTTCTGCGTGTTTCAGCTCTGCGAGCGCTTGCATGACTTCAGGGTGCGAATCCGTCGGCCTCTCAGGATCGCCGCCCAGATCCACAAGGCTTTCCGCCAGTTGTTTGTTCAATACCTTGATGCGGTTCGCCGCCCGATCGCTTTCGCGCCGCACGTCCAGCAGACGAAATTCCGAGATAGTGCCGCTCTTGCGAAGTTGCGTTGAGCGGCTGAGTTCGTCGCGTTCGAATTCGGCTTCGACCTTGGCGGCTTCGAATTCCGTGGACCGTGTTTGATACTGCGCCTTCATTTTCTCCACACGCTGGCGTGCGCTGGCCAGTTGCGCCGCGCGTCGCACACGCTCCGCCTCGAACCGGTCCGGCGTGATGCGAAAAAGGAGGTCGCCTGGCGCGACGACTTGGTTATCGGCGACATGGACTTCGCTGACGCGACCCGAGACTTCGGGCGCGAGAATAATCAGATCCGCCTTCACGTAGGCGTTCTCAGTCGTCACGTAGCGGCCAGAGCTGAAATAAATGTACATCCCCGCAAGCATCACCACGACCGGGCCGCCAATGAGAAGCGTTTTTCGCAGCACCCAAGCGATTAATTTGCGCAGAAAAGCCAGCATCTTCTATGCCTCTGCCGACGTATCGGCGAGATTAGACTTGATCTGCAAGAGCAGATTCATAAAGCGGGCGCGTTCGTCCTCGTCGATATCTTTCAACGCTATGGCGATGGTAGCGGCAGCAACGGTCTCCATCTTACCTAGCGTCGGGCGACTGGCTTCCGTAAGGTACAGTCGCCAAGCCCTGCGGTCAGTCGGGTCTGAGCGCCGCTCAAGCCAACCGTCGCGCTCCAACCGGTCGATGTGACGTCCAAGCGTGACGGTGTCTAGTTCGAGGATATCGGCCAGCGATGACTGATTCAGACCTTCGCGGCCTGCGAGATGAACCAGCACACGCCACTGCGCGCGAGTCAGCCCCAGGTTCTGCGCGCGCTCATCGAACCACGCCCGCATCATCCGCGACACGTCGTGGATCAGGAAGCCCACATTTAGATCTGGGTCGAGAGCAGATGTCATGCCAGCAAATTATAAGCAGACTTATTATGTGTCGACTTAAATAATGATCCCACGTGATGTTTCACGCGTAGTTGCAGCTTTTTAGGTAGAGCCGCTCGCAGCAAGAATGCGCCTCGAGTGCATATACGCTTCATACAGATCTGTCGGCGAGGATATCGTCGAATGATCGCAAGCTGCTGGGGACAAAGCGCAACATCGTCAATTTCCCATGTGATGTGGTTCCAAACGAAAAAGCCCACGCGTCTCATTCTTTCGGGCGCTTCCAATTCTGTCCGTCGCAGAATGTTGCAACACAGCCTTCAACGCGCAGCGCTGTTTTGCCGAGGATTACGCGGAAATTGTATTCTTTGCCCGATGGGACACCAAAGACGGTTCCATTGTCCCAGTGATTTTCTTCGGCTGGTTCAAGATCCCAGAAAATCGGACGATTGATCAGATCATTGGCCCCTGGATTGTCGGAATTTACAACTTCAGCGATTGTACCGCAAAGTTTGGCTTCGTCCGTCTAGCACGGGTGAACGTTGACGAGAAGATGCGCGCCGGTTTCATCGGTTATCGTTTGCCAGACGCCATAGGGCTCTGCGGCAGAAGCCTGCGTGGCGATCAGCTTATGTGGACGTCAAAATCGGCATCGAAGCGCCTGACAGAACGGTATCAGGCGAAGCGCCGACCAATTCATCAGGCATCCTGTGCTTCAAGGGCCCTTGCGCCATGCCCGGCTATGTTGGCGGCCGAGCGCAGAAAGAGACGTTTACCGACGATGGCTGGATGATCACTGGAGATCTGGCCCAAATGGACGAGAACGGCGAAATTTGGATCACTGGCCACGCGAAAGACATGGTTATTCGCGGCGGCCATAACATCGCCCCGATGATCATTGAAGAGGCCCTGGCGCAGCATCCAGCCGTTTAGATATCCGCTGCGGCCGGCAAACCCGACGCCTATGCAGGCAAACTACCCGTCGCATACGTTCAGTTAAAGAAGGGGCTGGACGCCAGTTCCGAAGATCTTGCCGAATTTGCCCGGAACAATATCGCCAAACGCGCAGCTGCGCCCGCATACGTTAAAATCATGGAAAAGCTACCGCTGACCGGTTTTGACAAGGTGTTTAAGCCTGAGCTTCGCTGCGACGCGACCCCGTATACGTTCATTCAGACTTTGGTCAAAGAAGAACGGCTTACCGCGGATTTCGACATCGTTGCCGAAAGTCAAAAAGATTTTGGAACACTTGCAACAGTTATTATCCTGTCAGATCGCGGAGGCGTTTCCAAAGACCTGATCCGAGCCGTTCTCGGGCAATACTCGGTAAAGTTTCAAATCGAAGAAAAGTAACCCTCGACAACTATGCATACTAGCACCTACGAGCGGCGGCAAACGGCTGGTCCGACTGCTGCCCTAGGGAAGGAAGATCGACGTCCTAGTGTCGCATTTTGGCTCTCAACGGACCTCGGTGCCGGCGACGGATCCGTCATCGCGAGGCGCTACGGCTCGTCGAAGACGGCCCATAGTTGCCATTCAGAGCCTAACCAAATGCTGCATCGCAACTTCCCCAAAGCAGACACTCGCGGCTGGTGCGACTTCAACAGCCTACTCAACTCACACTCAGCGGACAAACCTGCCTTTCGACCTAGTGGACTGAAAGTCCGCAGTTGTGTGACAGCGACCGCTCATAATAGTTCGTTATGTCGAAGCTCAGTCCAATCTCAATCGCCTCAGTTTACTTGCCTTGGAACTTTGCCTCACGACGTTCTTTGAACGCCGTTGTGCCTTCGGCAAGGTCCGCGGAATGACCAAGATCATAGAACGAGCTAACCTCCGCCTTCAAAGCTACGTCAAGCGGCATGGCGGCTGTCCTCCTAAGCGTCTGTTTTGCGTAGCGGATCGCCAATGGTGCGCGGGAGCCGAGTTTGGCGGCGTAATCCAGCGTCTTAGGCAGTAATACTTCCTGATCCCAGACGCGGTTCACCAATCCAATACGATAGGCGTGTTCTGCATCAATAAGATCGCCCGATAGAACCATCTCCATGGTGTTGCCCGTTCCTATGATACCTGGCAGACGGATCAGCGCGCCATCACATGCGTGAAACCCCCATTTCACGTCCTGCAACCCAAATTCGGCATTGAGTGAGCAGAAGCGCAGGTCGCACGCTAAAGCGATCTCCAACCCGCCAGAGACGGCGAATCCGTTAATTGCAGCGATAAGGGGTTTGTCGATGTCGAGACCGCGAGTGATGCCGCCCAGACCATAGCCATCGACGAACTGATCCCGGAATTCATGAGGTGGCCGGGTGGCAAAGTTCATAGTGTAGGTTTTCAGGTCTGCTCCCGCACAAAATGCCTTATCGCCCTCGCCTGTGATGACGCCAACGCGCGCTTCCGTCGCTGCATCGAATGACTTCCATGCGTCTACAAGTTCGTAATGCGCATCAAAATCGAGCGAGTTCATCTTGGCTGGCCGCTGTATGGTCAGCAGCCACACCGGGCCGTCCTTGTCGATACGAATGTCAGCCATTTTTATCTCTTTCGAATACTGGCGGGGGTCCGGCGCTTGTGCAGATTAACCTGTCCCCAAGTTCTGACGACCCAAGGAGGCGCCCTGTTATCTGAACGCCTGAGTCCAACGCGATAACTGCGACGCGATAGGGGCCATCAACCTTCTCCCCAGCTGGTGGGCGGCGAATTTCTGTCCATGTCAGAAGCTCTCCATTGCCCTGCACGGTGTGCGGCAAAAAACTTTCCGCGCCGCAGCCGGGGCAAATGATCCGGGGGCCGGGGTCCAGCTGCCCACAGGCTTGGCAGCACAGAACATCTATTATCTCAGGCATCGGGCCGGCCAAGGATCGAAACAGTACACGCGACGCCGGCCCCTCCCAGGTTGTGGGTCAAGGCAAACCTGGCATCGTGCACCTGATTGGAATGCGTCCCGCGCAGTTGCTTTGCAGCCTCGTAAAGCTGCCCAAGCCCTGTTGCACCGACGGGGTGCCCTTTCGCCAGAAGCCCGCCAGATGGATTGATGGGCCGGTCGCCGTCTGACCCCGTCCGACCTTCAGCGGCCCAGGCCGCCCCTTCGCCGCGAGGGACAAGACCAAGGTCTTCGCTATTCAGGATCTCAGCTATGGAAAAGCAGTCATGCAATTCTGCCAGACTGAGGTCATCCACCCCAAGGCCAGCTTCGTCCAGCGCCTGGGCGCTTGCGGCGACCGTCGCGCCCAGCGAGCACATGTCCTTATGTCCTGCAATACGTGGCGCGCCAGAGGTCTGGACTGCCGCCATAACATCGAGCGGCTGCGCAGCCGCATCGTCGGCTAATTCAGGCGTAGTTACAACGACGGCTGCCGCCCCATCACTGACCGGGCAACAATCGTATAACTGGATCGGATCGGCGATATATGCGCTGGCGGCGATGGCTTCGGCGTCCAGGTCTGCGCCCATCTGCGCCAGCGGGTTCTTCAATCCCGCCGCCTTGTTCTTGATGATGACCGCCGACACGTCATCCCGGCTCGCCCGCCCGTTCGCCGCATATTTGCGCCAGGCCAACCCATAGAAACCAGGGAAGGTGAGGCCAGAAGGTCCGTCCGACCGATTGTCCATCGCGCAGTTCAGTGCGGCGGTCACGTTCGCGCCAGTGGCGTGGGACATTTTCTCGACGCCCAACGCGATCGCCGCATCACACAACCCCGCCCTAACAGCCATGACTGCATGGCGAAAAGCGATACCGCCTGAGGCGCAGGCGCCTTCCACTTTCGTCGCGGGTATCGGGCCAAGGCCAAGCTCATCCGCCGTGATGCCGGCGAGCACCTCCTGCCCGCAAAGCGGTCCGGCGGTAAAGTTGCCAAGGTACAATGCGCCGATCCGGGCCCGGTCGACGCCGCTTTCTGCCAATGCGGCGCGGCCAGCTTCGACGGCGAGCGACTGAATGGATCTGTCCTGATGCCGCCCGAAAGCGGTGGAGCCGATCCCAGCGATAACGGCTTTACGCATAAGTCTTCTCCTGATGCTGTGCGACGGCTAGGTCGACCATGGGATTACCGCCGTCGCCATTCATTCCGAACCGCCCTTTAGCCGTTCACGAAGCTCCGTCTTTACCACTTTGCCGTAATTGTTCTTCGGCAAAGCGTCGACGAACACATATCGTTTAGGGCGCTTGAAACGGGCAAGGTTGTCCAGACAAAGCCGGTCCATCGCTTCAGACTCGGCATCTCCAACCACGAAAGCCACAACTTCCTCACCCCAATCCGCGTGGGGGCGGCTAACCACGGCGACCTCGTGAATGGCTGGGCTGGTCAGCAGAACCTCTTCAATTTCACGCGGGTAGATATTGCTGCCACCTGAAATGATCACATCCTTGGTCCGGTCCTTAAGCGTCAGCATGCCGGTCTTATCTATCACGCCCAAGTCGCCGGTCATCAGCCAGCCGTCCCGGAGTGCTTTGGCGGTGGCTTCGGGGTTGTCCAGATATCCTGCCATGACGTTGTCGGACTTCGTTGTGATCTCTCCGATTTCACCGACTGGCAACGGCGCCCCGTCCGGGTCAACGATCTGAACGTCCACGGCGGTACGGGCGTATCCGACGGACCCCAGCAGCGCGTCATAGTCATCGCGCCAGGTCTCGGCGTGCTGATCCTTGGTGATATTAGTGATGGTCATCGGGCTCTCGCCCTGACCGTAGACTTGGTAGAGCGTTGGCCCGAACAACTCCAACGCCCGCTTCAGGTCAGAGAAGTACATGGGCGCGCCGCCGTATTCGAGGGTTTTCAGACCGCTGGTATCTCCACCTGAATTGGGGTGCGCCAGCATTCGGGTAACCATTGTGGGCGCAGCGAAAAAGCTAACATTGCGATGGGTGCGCAGGATTTCGAAAACTCTCTCGGGATCAAAACTGCCCGGCAGGATCAGGTTCTGCGCCCCGCGCAGCAGGAACGGCAAAGCGTAGAGGCCTGAACCATGTGACATCGGGGCGGAGTGGATGCGAACATCCTCTGGCCCGATGAAGTCGACATCCGCGAAATATGCGTGGCTCTGTGACAGCAGATTGCGATGGGTGAGCTTCGCCCCCTTGGGGCGACCGGTCGTTCCTGAAGTATAGAAGATCCAAGCGAGGTCGCCGAGATCCATTTCGGGCGCGGGCGCAGCTTCGGCGCTAGTCAGCGCGGCGTAATCCCCACTGTTCGTCGAGATCACCGGCAGTGCGGTTTCCAGATTTGACGCAAGCGCAGGGGTCGCAAAGACCAGCGCCGCGTCAGAGTTCTCGAATATCCAGGCGAATTCACGCGGATGAAGCTTGGAGTTAATCGGGATCGCTACGAGGCCAGCTCGCCAGATGCCAAGCAGCAACGGCAGGAACTCCGGGGAATTTTCCATGGC
Source organism: uncultured Pikeienuella sp. (assembly GCA_965659735.1). Taxonomy (GTDB): domain Bacteria; phylum Pseudomonadota; class Alphaproteobacteria; order Rhodobacterales; family Rhodobacteraceae; genus Pikeienuella. The sequence continues at coordinate 540 of CBFHXH010000142.1, read as the reverse complement.
TATCGCGACCCGCTGGCCGGGTTTCAGCCCATGGCGCGTGATGAGCCCGCCCGCAATACGGTCGACCTGACCCGCCAGGCCGGAATATGTCAGTCGCCCGCCCTCCCACACGATCGCTGGGTGATCTGGCTGACGCGCCGCTACGGCAAAGACTGCGTTTGCAATGCTCATGGCTGGCATCGTGAACCGAATGCGCGAGAACGTCCAGTGCCTCTCAGTCGGATCGCCGTTCAGATCGACCTTCCTGATCTTAAACTAAACAAATCACTCGAAGTTCGGTTGATGGACTGCAATATTGCCTCCGCCGCAATTATGGAAAGACCCAATATGACAACAGACCTGATATCTGAACGACGAGGACAGACCATGTGGGTCACCTTCAGCCGCCCAGAGGCGCGCAATGCGCTGACTTTCGAGATGTATGAAGAGTTGGCGAGGATATGCGAAGGCGTCAGCGGCGACCGTTCGGTGCGGGCCATGATCATCCTTGGGGCTGGAGGGAAGGCTTTCGCGGCCGGCACCGACATTTCGCAATTCAGA
>CBFHXH010000141.1:0-9884 GCA_965659735.1 uncultured Pikeienuella sp. | reverse complement strand
TTCTACAGCTTGCGTGAGGCACAAATCCTGATCGAACAATGGAGGAAACACTACAAAACGAAACAACCACATAGTGCTCTGGGCTACCGCCCACCAGCCCCTGAAACCATCGTGCCGATGGACCGAAGGCCTGTCATGCACTAACAATCAAATTGGACAACTCAGGTGGGGCTGATCACCGCCACCTGCCAAAGCGAGCCCCTGTATGACCACCAAAATCGCCGCCACCAGCCTGAACCATTCGCCAAATTTAGAAGATCCGACGCATGAGGCGCTGGCGGATTGGATACGCGAACACCGCATCGATGAGATAGAATGCGTCACGACAGATTTTGCCGGCATAGCGCGCGGCAAGGTCATGCCAGCGGCCAAATTTGCCAGTGGTAGCGATGTCAGACTGCCGACATCGATCTTTTTCGCCACGATTTCAGGCGATTGGGCCGAAGTGCCGCATCGAGACATTGATGCGGACGCTGACATGTCGCTGCGCCCCGATATCGCGACCGCCCGCGCTGTACCTTGGGCTGGTGATCCGTCCTTGCAGGTGATTCACGACCTCTATGACGGGCGTGGCCACCCAGCACCCGCTGCGCCGCGGCACGTGTTGCGTCGGGTGATGAAGCTTTATGAAGACAAGGGCTGGCGGCCGGTCATTGCACCAGAGCTTGAGTTTTACCTGACCAAACCCAACACTGACCCAGACTATCCTTTGGAGCCGCCAGTCGGTAGGTCCGGCCGCCAGTCGACCGGCAGCCAGGCGTTTTCTCTGTCAGCTGTCGATGAATATGATCAAGTGATTGAGCATATCTATGAATATGCCGAAGCACAGAACCTTGAAATTGATACGATCATTCAGGAGTCGGGCGCTGCGCAGTTGGAAATCAACCTCAGCCATGGCGATCCGCTGGAATTGGCTGATCAGGTATTCCTCTTCAAACGCCTGATCCGCGAGGCTGCGTTGCGATGTGGGTGCTACGCCACCTTCATGGCCAAACCGATGGAAAATCAACCCGGCAGCGCCATGCACGTGCATATGTCAGTCGTCGACACGAAGACAGAGCGCAACATCTTCTCAAAGAAGACCGGCGGCGCCTCAACCGCCTATCACCGATTCATAGGTGGTCAGCAAAAATACTTCCCCGCTGCGATGGCGATCGCAGCGCCCTATGTTAATTCCTACCGGCGATTGGTGGCGTATCAGTCTGCCCCAACCAACCTCGAATGGGGCATCGACAACCGCACAGTCGGCCTGCGCGCGCCCAAGAGCCCGCCCGAGGCTAGGCGCATTGAGAACCGGATCATTGGCTCTGACGCCAACCCCTATCTCGCCATCGCCGCGGCGCTGGCCTGCGGATACCTCGGGATGGTTGAAAGGGTTGAGCCGCGCCCAATGGCGACCGGCGACGCTTATGACAACACACGCGATTTGCCCCACGGCATGCTGGAGGCTGTCGCGTTGCTCGAAGGGTGCGAGCCCCTTGTACGCATTCTCGGCCGAGAGTTCGTCCGCATCTTCTGCGAGGTGAAAAAAGGCGAATATGAGCAGTTCATGCGGGTGATCAGCCCTTGGGAACGCGAACACCTTCTTCTCAACGTTTAAACGACGGATGCCAGCATGATGATGAACTATGCGGACTGGCTGTTTGGCCTGGGAGGCGGCCTGCTGATCGGACTGGCCAGCGCTCTGTACTTGCATGGCAATGGTCGCATCGCCGGGATAAGCGGCCTTTTGGGCGGCGTATTGGGAGCGGGCCCAAACCGTTTTCTGGGCGAACGGGCGGCATTTTTTGTGGGCTTGATCGGCGCACCCTTTATCTGGGTCAGCCTCAAGGACGTTCCCGCCATTTCAGTGACTGAGAACCCGGCTGTGCTGATCGCTGCTGGCCTGTTGGTCGGCGTTGGCACGCAAATGGGATCTGGTTGCACCAGCGGGCACAGGGTCTGCTGTCTCAGCCGCTTTTCCGTCCGCTCGCTGATTGGCGTGGCGAACTTCATGTTTGTTGGCGTTCTGACGGTGACGCTTGGCCGTCATATCATCGGGGGACTTTGATCATGCGGATGCTTGTCGCACTCGACGCCGGTTCGATTTTCGGACTGGGCCTCGTTATCGCAGACATGGTGAACCCGGCGCGGGTTCAGGCCTTTCTTGACCCCTTCGGCGCCTGGGATCCAACACTGGCGTTCGTGATGGGCGGTGCGATGACCCCTATGTTGATCGCCTGGCGGCTAACCCAAGGCCGCAAGCCGCTGTTTAGAAAAGCCTCCCCTGAAATGCGGACTGAGATTGACAGCCGCCTTGTCGGCGGCGGTGCTATGTTTGGCGCAGGCTGGGGTTTGGCTGGCTTTTGCACCGGCCCGGCGCTGGCGGCACTCGGCTTTGGGAGTGGTGGCCTTTGGCTGTTACTGGCGTCGATGATTGCGGGAATGGCGCTGTTTCGCCTGACGACAGCGCGGGGTGCGACAGCATGAGTGCTCGCAAGATCATTATCGACACGGATCCAGGCCAGGATGACGCTGTCGCGCTGCTGTTGGCGTTCGCCTCACCGGAACTTGAGGTGATCGGGGTCACGACAGTCGCTGGTAACGTGCCATTGCCACTGACCGAGGTGAACGCACGCAAGATATGCGAACTTGCCGGTCGCAGCGACATGCCAGTCTTTGCCGGCTGCGAGGCCCCCCTTAAACGCAAGTTGATCACGGCGGAACATGTGCACGGTAAAACTGGGCTGGACGGCGCTGAATTGCCAGACCCTGCGATGCCGCTGCAGGATCAGCACGCGGTCGATTATCTGATCGATACGCTCCGCACTGCACCAACGGGCGAGATTACCATCTGTCCTTTGGGCCCGCTGACTAATATCGCCGCCGCCCTGACCAAAGCTCCTAATATTGCCGGACAAATCAGGGAAATCGTCCTGATGGGCGGTGGATATTTTGAACAGGGCAACATCACTCCATCCGCCGAATTCAATATCTATGTCGACCCTGAAGCAGCTGAGATGGTCTTCAAGGCCGGAATTCCGCTGACAGTCATTCCGCTTGATTGCACACATAAAGCGATGACAAATCGCGACCGCGTCGACGCCTTTCGCGCGCTCGGCTCCCCTGTTGGCAATACGGTGGCAGGCCTGACTGATTTCTTCGAACGGTTCGACAAGGAAAAATACGGGTCCGCCGGTGCGCCACTGCACGACCCATGCGTGATCGCCTGCCTTCTGAAGCCGAACCTTTTCAGCGGCCGTTTCATCAATGTCGAGATTGAAACCGGTTCTGATCTGACACTTGGATCCACGGTCGCAGACTGGTGGCGCGTATCTAACCGCGAACCTAATGCAACCTTTATCCGCGACGTCGATGATGGAGGTTTCTTTGCGCTGTTGACGGAACGGCTCGGCCGTTACTGACGCCCAAGCAACAGCGAACTGAGAATCCCTGCAGTCGCCACGCTCAGCATTACGGCGAAGGTCCAGGGGTGGCTCGACCCGAAGAGCCCAATCACGCCACTGCCAATCGCACCGCCTGAAAACCGGAACAGCGCCAGCACCGCCGACGCACCGCCAGCTTTATGGCCCAACTGGTCCATCAGCCCGGCTGTCGTATTTGCCGTTATGATGTGAAACGCAGCCATCAGCCAGACCATGACGCCAAACACGCCCCAAAGACCGCCCCACCCCGTCGCTGCGACGACCCCCATCACGATAGACAGGAAAGCCATCATCCAAAACGCGTCCCGCATCATACGGGGATAGCCCCGACGCATAACGAGGCGCATATTGACCATGTTCCCGATCAGCGCCGCCGCAGAAATCGCGGCGAACAGCCATGCAAAATCAAGCGGTGTAGCGCCAAAGTGATCGACAAAAATGAACGGCGCGCCTGACAACATCGCAAAGAAAAACACCGCCGACCAGAATGTAGCGACCAGATAGCGATGCGCCATTGGATTGCTTGCGATACTGATATAGCCGGCCACAGCGCCGCGAATCGAAAATGGTTTTCGTGCCTCATCAGGCAGCGTCTCCGGCAGGGTTGTCGCCAGTGCGGTTATCACCAGACCGATCATTGCGAGAAAGCCAAAAATCCAGCGCCAATCGCCTAGCTCCAGCACCACACCGCCAATCAGCGGCGCAATGATTGGCGCGGTGGTAAATACCAGCATGAGGTAAGATATCGCCCGGCTTAGCGCATCACCCCGGTACAGATCCGCCAGAACCGCGCGCGCCAACGTCATGACCGACCCGCCCGCCGCCGCCTGCGCGACCCTCAGCGCGATAAGCCATTCGATGGTCGGCGCAAAGGCGCAGGCCAGACTGATCGCGCAGAAAGCGCCCAGCGCGCCGTACATCACCGGCTTTCGCCCCATCGTGTCGGAGAGCGGCGAGATAAACAGTGGAAAGATAGCGACACCAACCAGATAGGCGGCAATTGTCCACTGCACCGCGCTGACAGGCGCACCCAGACTATCGACCATGCCCGGCAACGCGGGCAGGTAAGTGTCGATCGTGAACGGACCGAGCGAGCCGATGGCCGCCAAGGTTGCGATCAGGCGCAAGGATGGGCGCTGTGACAAGGGGATCTCCTGCAGATTGGCGCACAAGGCGCGCGCACCGGGCAAAGGTCAAGCGCAGAACGCAGCATTGACGACGCAGGGCGCTGTCTGATTGAAGGCGCGTTGCGCTAACACGCGCGGAAAGGACCCTTGATGACCCTGCCATTCGCCCTGCTGCTGGACGCCATTCTGGGCGAACCTGACTGGCTGTGGCGCCGCCTGCCGCACCCGGCAGTGCTGTTGGGCAAGCTCGTCGGAGCGTTGGATGAACGTCTGAATACCGGCACCATGCGGCGCGCGCGCGGGGTGTTGGCTGTTGTTATTTTCATCATGACCGCGGGCGCGATCGGTCTTGTAATCGCCGCCCTGCCCTTCGGACTTGTGTTTGAGATAATTGCCGCGGCGATCCTACTGGCGCAGCGCAGCCTTGCTGATCATGTCACTGCTGTCGCCGACGGCCTCGACGCCGGTCTCGCGGACGGGCGCAGCGCAGTCGCCCACATCGTCGGGCGCGATACTGCCGCTTTGGATGAAAGCGGTGTTGCGCGTGCAGCAATCGAAAGCGCGGCGGAGAATTTTTCGGACGGCATCGTCGCGCCGGCATTCTGGTTTCTGATCGCAGGACTGCCCGGCATGCTGATCTATAAGGCCATCAATACGGCGGATAGTATGATCGGGTATCGCACGGATCGGCACCGCGAGTTTGGATGGGCGGCCGCTCATCTCGATGATCTGGTGAATTTGCCAGCCTCACGACTATCCGCTGTTCTGCTGGCCATCGGTCCCGGCATGGCGAGGGCGCTTACCGTCACCTGGCGGGATGCCGGGCTGCACCGGTCACCTAACGCCGGGTGGCCCGAGGCGGCGATGGCCGCTCAGCTGGGCATCGCGCTTGCGGGGCCGCGGGTCTATCATGGCGCTGCGACTGACGACCCCTTTGTCCATGCGGAGGGGCGGAAAGACATCAATGCAAGCGATGTAAGGGCAGCAGTGCGCAGGTTATGGACAGGTTGGGGTTGCCTTCTGGCCCTGACCGTCGCGATCGCAGCGCTTTAAGTCGCACAATCCCTTTTCCCCCGGCAGGAATTAAGACATCAAGGCGACGACATCAGCGAGGGAATCACGATCCACCCGCGCTGCGAGACCGAAGGACTGATTGACCATGGCCGATTACGAAATCAACCCCGCCTCAGACGCGTTGCGCACAAAAGTACAGGGCATGATTGACGCCAAGACTAAGCCGCTTGGCAGCCTTGGCCTGATCGAACGATTGGCGTTGCAGATGGCGTTGTCTCAGCACACTGCGGAACCCGGGGCCCGGACAACGCTTCTCCTCTGCGCAGGGGATCATGGACTGGTCGAGGAAGGCGTGTCCGCCTGGCCATCAGAAGTGACGGCGCAGATGGTTCTGAATTTTCTGGGCGGCGGCGCAGCAGCCAATGTGTTTGCACGCGCGGCGGGCGCAGACATTCGCATCATCGATGCGGGCGTATCTTCCGACCTGCCAGATCACCCGGACCTTATCCGCGCCAACATCCGCAAAGGCGCGCGCAATTCACTTAAGGAAGACGCGCTGACCCCTGAAGAAGTCGAGGCCGCGTTGGTTTTCGGTGGCAAATGCGCCGCTGACGCCGTGGCCTATGGCGCACAGGTTATCGCTATCGGCGAAATGGGCATTGGCAACACCTCGGCTGCCGCGCTGCTGGCGCATGTCGTCACTGGCGCGACGCTGGAAGATTTGGTTGGCGCCGGCGCAGGGCTTGACGCACCGGGCGTCGCCCGCAAAATCGACATTCTGAAAGCTGTTCGCACCCGCAGGCTAGGCAAGCTTGCCCCATACGAAGCATTAGGCGCCTTTGGCGGCTTTGAAATCGCTGTAATGGCCGGTGCCGTGATCGGCGCGGCATCCAGCAAAGCAACGGTTCTAGTTGACGGTTATATCGCCACCGCCGCCGCGCTGATGGCGGTAGAGGCGCGCCCGGAATGCCGCGGCGCGCTGGTGTTTGCGCATGAAAGCTATGAGGCGGGCCATGTCGAAATGCTGCGCCACATGGACGCCGCCGCCCTGTTGGACCTGGATCTGCGCCTTGGCGAAGGAACCGGGGCCTTGTTGGCTGCGCCCCTTTTGAAGGCGGCGGCGGCGATGCTGGCGGAAATGGCGACGTTTGAAAGCGCAGGCGTCACTGATAAAGGTGCCTGATATGGCGGCACGGCCCGGATGGATATCGCGTGAGGCGACGCTATACCTTGTCGCGCAGCAATTTCTGACGCGGCTGCCAAGCCCCAAACTGCCTTACGCCCCAGGTGACCTCGGCCGCGCGGCAAAGTATTTTCCGCTGGTTGGCGTCACGATCGGCCTGTTGTCCGGTCTGATCTGGGCTTTGCTGATCACCGTCTTGCCCCCCGCGCTGGCAGCGGGTTTCGCCCTTATGTCGATGATCCTGATCACAGGCGCGCTTCACGAAGACGGGTTTGCAGACTGCTGCGACGGCCTTGGCGGAGGCGCTAGCCGGGAAAAAACGCTGACCATCATGCGCGACAGTCGGATTGGCGTTTACGGCGGCGTCGGTCTGATCGGCTCGATCGGCCTGCGATGGTCCGGCCTGTCTGAGCTGGACGCCGCATCAGGCTTAGCGGCTATGATCATAGCGCCGGTGGTTGGGCGCATGGCGATGACCGGCATTCTTTGCTTTGGCGTCTATGCCCGGCCGGATGGGGCGGCCCGCGACGTGAAAGACGGCGTCACTAAAGGCGGGTGCATGTTCGCGTTGATCTTGGCAGGCGTTATCGTCGTGTGCCTTGGCGGTCTTGCCGGACTATGCGCTCTTGCGATTGCTTTGGTGGCGACAGCGTTGTGGCTGCGTTGGCTCACCTACAAGCTGGGCGGCTATACAGGCGATGGCCTCGGGGCGTCTGAGCAGATTTCGCAGGTTATCGCACTGGCTATCCTTGCAGGATTCTGGGCGTGATTTTCTATCGTCACCCCAAGCCCGAGGCCGCGCCCGGCCTTTGCTATGGCCGTTTGGATCTTGATATCAGCGCTGAAGGCGAACAGCAAGTAGAGAAGGCATGCGCCGCCCCTGTTACAGCCGCAAAAGTCATCTCCAGCCCCGCCAAGCGCGCCATGGCCCTGGCGCAGCCTTTGGCGGCTGCGATAGGGGCGCCACTGACCATTGATGAACGGCTTTGGGAGATGGATTTTGGCGTGTGGGAAGGTCAGTTCTGGACTGAAATTGATCGTCGGCAAAGCGACCCATGGGCGGAAGATGTCTATAATCGCGCACCACCCAATGGCGAAACTTTCGCTGCGCTGACGACACGCGTCACTGGGGCGATTGAAGACGCCGGACCCGCGGCATGCATCGTGGCTCATGCCGGTCCGATCCGCGCCGCAATGATGATCCTGGGCGGCGCCACGTTTCAGGATGTATTCGCCAGGCAAATCCCCTTCGCCTCTCCCATCCACATTTCACAGGCGGTTTCGCATGGGTAAGATCTCTTTCGTTATAGGTGGCGCCCGGTCCGGCAAAACGGCGCATGCGCTTGCGCTGGTTGTGGCGCCCAAAACCTATATCGCCACTGCGACTGCGGGTGATGGCGAAATGGCTGACCGCATCACCGCCCATCAGGCTGAACGCGGCGCTGACTGGCGGCTGATCGAAGCGGAAGTTGATTTGCCAAGCGCCCTCGCGGATGTAGTCGATGGTGGCGTCGTGATCGACTGTCTGACGTTGTGGCTATCTAACTTGATGATGCAGGAAGCAGATGTTGAAACGGCGACAGAAGACCTGATCGGCGCTCTCAAAGCCTCACCCGCAGATGTGGTGCTGGTGTCGAATGAGATCGGTATGGGGCTGGTCCCGATGGATAAGCTGTCCCGCGACTTTCGCGATGCGCAGGGCCGGTTGAACCAAACCATCGCCGCCGCAGCGGATCAGGTTGAATTTGTCGCCGCCGGTTTGCCCATAAGGCTGAAATAATAACGCCACATGCTTGTCAAGCCCGCCCAAGCGAAGCACATAACCTGATATGACCCAGCACGACCCGTTTGACAAAACCGCCCTGCGCGCTGCTTTCAGCGCCTTTCTGACAGGCGTAACCATCGTGACGACCGTTGATGGCGATGGCCAACCACGTGGATTTACGGCCAATTCGTTTACGTCAGTGTCGCTGAACCCGCCACTTTTGCTGTTTTGCATCGCCAAAACCTCGCAAAATCTGGCGGCGTTTCGCGCGGCGGACACGTTTGCGGTGAATATCCTGTCGGAAACGCAACAGCACCTTTCATCGCGATTTGCGTCGCCTATCGCGAACCGGTTTGATGAGGTCGACTGGTCTATCGGGCCAGCCGGTGGGGCTGTCTTGAATGGTGTGTGCGGCTGGTTCGATTGCAGAACGCGCAATCAGGTCGAAGCAGGTGATCATTACATCGTCATTGGCGAGGTGATGGGTTTTGACCACAACCCATCGGTCGCGCTTGGCTATTCACGCGGCGGGTACTTCTCGCTGCGGGCAGAGGCGAAGGCTGTCTAGGCGTAACAGGCTGAAAGCCCTTGATTACGAGTTTAGAGGCTGCCATCAGCCTACTGAGCAATGACCGCGTGCGGACTTTAAACGATGATAAGGAAGCTGTTGCGGTGGCGAAAACTCCTCAGTTTCCATGGTGGAAACATCGTCATCCACCAGACTGCGATTCAGGCAAAAAGAGTAACAGCTGGATCGAATAGCTCCCAGCCTCCTGAAAGGATGCCCCTATTTAAAATCAGCCTGATGTTCGTTTTTTGATTGCAATTTGATCTCTAGAAGTTTTGCGCCAGCGTATGCTTCCTTATGAATGGACCTATGTAGGCGAAAATATTGAAGAAATTTCAAGTGTATAATGTAGCCTCCGCTCTCTTTATCATAACAGCATACATATTATTATCAAATACACTTCACCAAACCACTCAGCCAATTCAAGATACAACCCGTACCGTTGAATTAGAGGGAAAGTATAGTCTTGAATTTTTAGAAAAAATTGACAATAAAATAAATAAATTCTCCAATAGGAAATTTAACTTTTAAAAAATAAAATTAAATCACAAATAAATTTGGCTTTAGACATAATTAGGAAAATAGAGCTTCAGTAATAACGAAGGATATTATTTAACCCACCAATACGAAAATTGAATTTATTTATCAAACATCACTGCTCAAACTGTAACTGTGACTGGAGATACACACTATATGGTCATTGATATAATTATGAAAAAAGATAGTTACTTGGGCGGCTTTCGATCAAACTGGCTCAGTTTGTTCCAAAACCGTTCTAACAGATGATTGAGACGCCGTGGCG
>CBFHXH010000140.1:0-9916 GCA_965659735.1 uncultured Pikeienuella sp. | reverse complement strand
ATTCCGACGGAAACTGGCCTCAGGATGTTTGTCGACGGGCTGCTGGAAATCGGCGACGTGTCGTCCGATGAACGCACGCAGATCGAAAAGTTCACGCACCATTCGGATGGCGACCTTGCCCGAGCGCTGGAAGAGGCGGGATCGATGCTGTCGGGCCTCAGCCATTGCGCGTCGCTGGTCTTTGCGCCGAAATACGAAGCGCCGATCCGGCATGTGGAATTTGTGAACCTGTCACCGACCTCAGCGCTGGTCGTGTTGGTGACCGAAGACGGCAATGTCGAAAACCGCATGATTTCGCCCCCTGTCGGCATGACCCCGTCTGCAATGCGCGAAGCGGCGAATTTCCTGAACGCCATGCTGGTAGGACGGACCTTGCAGGACGCCAAGGAAGTGATTGCGCGCGAGATCGAAGCCCGCCGTCTGGAACTGGACACCACCGCCCGTGCGCTGATCGCGGCGGGCGTCGCCGTCTGGGATGGCGAGGGTAAGATTGAGCCTGACCGCCTTCTGGTTCGGGGCCGATCCAATCTGTTGGAGGAGGACACCGCCGCCGATCTGGAACGGATGCGCAGCCTTCTGGACGACATGGAGCGCAAGCGCGATCTGGCCCAATTGCTGGACCTCGCGAAGGAAGGCGATGGCGTCAGAATTTTCATTGGGTCAGAGAACAAACTCTTTTCTCTTTCGGGGTCCACTTTGGTGATTTCTCCCTATATGAACGCCGAGCGAAAATTGGTGGGCGCGATCGGGGTCATCGGACCCACGCGCCTGAACTACGGCCGCATCGTGCCGATCGTCGACTATACCGCCCGGATGATGGGCGAGATGATCGCGGGGCGCGGCAAGGCCGTTAAAGGATGATGAGAATATGAGCAACAAGGACAAGGCGCCCGAAGCGCCAGAAGTCGAAATCCCAGACGCAGGCGAAGCGCAGGCCGCTGACGACGTCAAGTTTGATTTTGCATCCGCGTTCAACGCCGAGTTTGGCGATGAGCTTGGCGGCGAAACGCTGGGCGGGAATGAAACGATCACCGCCCTGATCAACCAGATCAGCGATTTGAGCGCTGAGCGGGATGAGCTGAAAGACAAACTGATGCGGTCCCTGGCCGAAGCAGAAAACACACGCCGCCGCGCCGAACGCGACCGCAAGGACGCCGAGGCGTTCGGCGGCACTAAGCTGGCCCGCGATCTTCTGGAAGTGCACGATAATTTCGACCGCGCTCTGGCGTCCGCCGACGATGCGGCCAAGGAACATGCCGCCAGCCTGATTGAAGGCGTTGAACTGACGCAGCGCGGGCTGCTTTCAGCCTTCGCCAAGCACAAGATCGAAAAGGTTGCACCGGAAGTCGGCGAAAAATTTGACGCCAACTTTCACCAGGCGATGTTCGAAGCGCCCATTCCCGGCGCGGAACCGAACACGGTGATTGAGGTGATGCAGGCCGGTTTCACCATTTCAGGCCGCCTCTTGCGTCCAGCTCTGGTCGGCGTGGCGAAGGCTGCGCCTGAGGGGTAGAGGCGGCAGAGACGAAGGTACAGTATTGGCGCCGGAAGGCGCCGACGCCACAAAGGTCATGTGAGGTCTTTCTGACAGATCGATAACCTTGCCGATCCTGGGCGTCTCGTCACCTGATCCAACGGACTGGCCATCAGATTAGCCCTGCAACACCGTCACCTTGATTGGCGTTGGGTTGTCTCCGCTGCAGGGGTTGTGCGCTTCCGGGCAGTTCGACAGCACGGCGAGAACGTCAATTTCGGCCCTTAGGGACACATAGCTGTTCGGCTGCAATTCGGTCTGGGTGATCCCGGCGACGCCGTCAGGCAGAACCGGAACGCTCATGAACCAGTTCACGTTGGATACGATGGCGTCTTTGCCAAAGCCATGATCCGTCAAGATATTTTCAAAATTCGCTTAGCAGGTCACTGTCGTCTCCACGCCGTACCGCAACCGGTTGTTGGCCGTGCTGCAGCAGCCGTAGATCGTATCATGTTTGCCGATCGTATCCTCAATAACCGTCATCAGCGCGTTGCTGCTGTCTGCGTACAGAATGGTGTCCAGTCCGACATAGACGTTACCCTGCACCTTGATGGTGTTCATTGTGGAATAGCGGTCAGCCAGATTGTTCGCATCTTAGCAAAGAAAATCTATAGTTTGCTGACCTTCCAGATCAGTGATCTTCAGAACCTCGTTAGCCTTGATGACCCGTGACCAGGGCGCTTTCGCAGGGACGATTTCTTCGTGAATGATCTTCATTTTCTGTTCACCGGATCCTTTCTGCGGTGGCAAACAGCATCTCTTCGCCATTGCGCGGTCCCATGAGGCTGAGGCCCACCGGCCCGCCATCGACGGTTCCGGCAGGTATGGAAAGCTGCGGCAGCCCAGCGTGCCCGGCCGGGCACAGCATTTCGAGGGCGCGGGCGCGAAAATCTTCCTGCGCCATCTGGTTTGAATCGCGCATTGGCGCCGGGCCAGGGCTTGTTGGAAGCACCATGACCGTTTCGTCACTGAACAGCCTCAAAAGATGATCTGCTATCTTTTCGCGCTCGGCTTTCGCCCAAAGAAATTCATCTTCCGTGATGCTCTGCGCCATGGCGAAGCGGTCGCCAACCCCACCACCAAACGCGGGTGCAGTCTTGCTGATCCAGTCGCCATGCACCTGCCAGATCTCATGACCTTGATAAAGGCGAAACGCCTCTCGCCACTCCGCAAGGCCATTCTTCGCCAGCAGAACAGGCGTCAGCGGCCCAAGCCGCGTTTGCAGTAAGGCCAACGCTGGGCCCAGCGCCGCCACCGTCGCAGCGCTGGCGCGCGCCCAGGCGTCAACGGGAAAAAGAAAGCGCGTCGCTGGTTCGCCGCCTTCCATTCCAAACGCGTGCGCCACTTTATGCATCGCATCCAAATCTCTGGTGAACCAACCCAGCGCGTCATAGGACGTCGCTAGCGCCATGGTTCTGTCCAACGAAAAGCGCCCATGACTGGTGCGAATGCCCCAGACACCGCAGAATGAAGCAGGCATACGAACCGACCCGCCCGTATCACTGCCCAGCCCGATATCGACCAATCTCGCAGCAGTCGCCGCAACTGAGCCGGACGAGGACCCACCCGGAACTCTATCTGGCGCCGCCGTGTTTACTGGCGTGCCGTAGTGTTCGTTCACTCCCATCAAGGAATACGCCAGTTCGTCGGTATGGGTCTTTCCCACCAGTCGCGCGCCGGCGTTTAGCAATGTGGCGACGGGCGGCGCATGCGATGTGGCGGCAGGATGACTGGCGGCCCAGTCAGGGTTTCCGCAGCCTGTTACATGACCTTCAACATCAAAAATGTCTTTGCTGCCGAAGGTCATACCGACAAGCGGCCCGGTTACCGCTCCAGCAACTTCGAAAAGAGAATGAAATGCATTGACCGTATCGTCCATTTGTTCAGCTCTTCTCGTTGTTGAGAATTCAAAGGATCATGAATGCGCGGGTGCTGTCCAGATCGACTTAATGCGACCTATGACATTCAGCGCGCCAAACGGGTGGTCGATAGGATCTGGCACCTGCGGCGCATGTCAGCCATCACCTTGTCGCCACCCGACACAGACAGGATGAGGTGACCGGCGTGTCCGTCAGCGCCAGCGCCTTCTCCAACCGGATCTCAAAGTCCGGCAATTCATCGCTGTCCCCCCGCATCCGCAAGCACTCCACAAACCCGTGCAGCGCCCAGACATTGTCCGGGTGTTGGGCGCACCGTTGCAGTTTGTTGTTCAGGCCCAGATCGGTGCGATACACCTCCTCTGCTTCCTCATGCTGGCCTTGTTCGGCCAGCAGCGCCGCAAGCGCGTGGCGGGGCGGGTGCATCCAGGCCCAGGGTTCAGTGTATTCCAGATCATCGTCGCGGCGCACGGCTTCGCGCAGCAGGTTAAAGGCGGTCTCGTGATCGCCCTTGTGATAGGCGATTTCCCCCTCCATCAGCTTTTCGCCAGCACCCAGAATGGTACGGGCCGGGTTGTTGAATAATTTGCGATTTTCAGGGATCCGCGCGACAGCGGCGTAGAATTCCGCCCTCTCGCGATCCGCATTGTCAAATTCGTGCAGGAAGGCGTTGGCGATCGCCTTGGCGTAATGGTGCATCGGCGTTGAGACGCACCATGTCTCAGGGCAGGGCGGCAGCGGCGCGGCGATGATCTCATGCCATTTTCCGAAGCGCACGAGGACATGCATCCGCATGGAATAATAGCCCTCCATCGTCACTGAGGTCTGCACAGCGCCGCGATGGGTCAGCACGTCCTGGCTGAGCGTCGCGCACATCTCATCCGCCGCTTTCATAGCCGGTTCGAACTGGCCGAGAAACATGCAGGTGTACATCATCAGATGCAGGTCGTGGCAGCGGGCCGTGGTGTAGAAATTGAACGGCCCGGCGTAGTCGAGATATTTCCGGTCCGCCGCAATCGACTTTTCGCTGGCGACCTTGGCCTTCAGATAGTCGCCGCACAGGACATAGGTATGCCCCGGCATATGGCTCATATGGCCGGCGTCAGGCTGCATGTCGCCCAACAGATCCGCTGATCGCATCGCCTGGCCGGGATCATTCGACATTTCGGTCGCGTGTATATGAAGGTGCAGGATCGCCGGATGCTGCGGCGCGCCTGCGGCGTCGTTTATTGCGATGGAGCGCTCGATGATGGCGAGCGCTTCATACGTGTCCGCGCCATGTGGGGGCACGCCGCGTTTGACGTCCCACAGCTTCCACGGCGTGCGGGTCATCAGCGCCTCGGCGTAGATCGCCATGATGTCGTGATCGTCGGCATAGGTGTAATGCACGCGGCGCATTTCGGCGGCGTAGTCATCATCCCAGCGGTCGAATTCAGCCTGTGTGACGGGGTAGGGGGCCTGAAACCGCTTGGCCAACGCTTCGACCAGCATGTTTTCGGCCGCGCTTGCCGTGGCGGCGGCGGCGCGGGCGTGTTCGATATGCGCGTGGCACAGCGCGGTCGCCTCGGTCGCTTCGTCGTGGGTAAAGTCGCACCAGGCCATGTTGTAAAACGGGCCCGCGCCATAGGCGACGCCCCAATGCGCCATGACGCAGTCAGGATCATGGCTCAGCGCGCGCTGAAAGCATTTGACCCCTTCTTCGTGGTTGAAGCCAAAGCACCAGTTCAGACCGTAATCGAACCAGTACTGCGCCTCATCCGACGTGGTTGACACCCGCCGCCGATGCGATCCCAGATCGAACCTGTCCAAACCCTGCCCCCCCCGGACGTTACCTCACGATGGCGTGATGGTAAGGGTTTGCGCCACAGGCTTTGCGTCGGTTTGCGGCATGCGCGGCACCGACGATGACGGATTTTGGCTGCGTTTCCAGTGGGCTGCGCGTAACGTCCGACCAAATCAGGATATTCGGAAGGGTGTAACAATGAAACGATTGCTGATCACGGGCGCTGCAGGTGGTTTAGGGACACTGGCGCGCGCACGGCTGGGCCATATGGCTGACATCCTGCGCCTGTCCGATATTGACGACCTCGGCGAGGCGGCGGCGAGTGAAGAAATCGTCTATTGCGACCTTGGCGAAAGGGCGGCGGTTGAGGACTTGGTCGCAGGCTGCGACGGCGTTGTGCACCTCGGCGGCATTTCGGTGGAACGCCCTTGGGACATGATCATGAACGCCAATATCAATGGCGTCTTCAACCTCTACGAAGCAGCCCGCAAGAACGGCGCGCCGCGCGTCATGTTCGCCAGCTCAAACCACGCCATTGGCTTTCACAAGCAGACAAACCGTCTTGACGCCTCCTCGTCCGTGCGGCCCGACGGGCTTTACGGCGTGTCCAAGTGCTTTGGTGAGAATATGGCCAGCATGTACCACGACAAATTCGGAGTGGAGACAGCCAGCGTGCGCATCGGGTCCTGCTTTGAAGAGCCGCGCAATCATCGGATGCTGGCCACCTGGCTCAGCCCCGATTACTTCGTGCGTCTGATTGAGCGGATCTTCGCCGTCCCGCGCCTTGGCTGCCCGATCATCTATGGCGCATCGGACAACACCGTTTCCTGGTGGGACAATGGATCTGTGTCCTACCTCGGTTGGCGGCCGCAGGATAATGGCGAGGTGTTTCGCCCCAAAATTGACCAGGCGATGGACCAGCCCGGGCCGGACGCGCCGGATGTCGTCTATCAGGGCGGATTTTTTGCGACGGACGGCATTTATGAAAGCTGACTATTTCAGTTGGCTGTCCTTGGATCCGCGCCGATTGATCCCGCCGCGCAGGGTCAGGCGGGTGTCCCGCTCTGACTGGCAGTCGATGCACAGCTTCACCCCGGGCAGGGCGGCGCGGCGACGTTCGGGGATAGGCTCGGCGCATTCGGCGCAGTGGGTCAGGCTCTCGCCCGTTGGCCAGCGGCGCGATTTAAGACGCGCCAGTTCTTCGTTGATCGAGGCGTCGATCTGTTCGTGCACCGCGCCGTCGCGCGCCCATCCACCTGCCATGGCGATCTCCCGTTCCTGGTCCAACATACCCACGCGTCGCACCGTCTGCAAAGCATCGCGTGATTGCGCGCCACTGCGATCAGTGCCAACAGATAAGACATGACAGACGACGCGCTGCACGGCAGCATTCCCCATTGCGACGTGGATATCTACGGACCTGAGGCCATCGCCGATCCGGCGGGGGCGTATCGGTCCATGTTGGCGCTGGGCCTGGTGGTGCGCCTGACAGCCAATGACATCACCGCCATTGTCGGCTTCGACGCGCTGACCACGGCGCTGCGCGATCATCGCACGTTGTGGTCCGGGCATGGCGTTTCGATCAATGACGACGTGAACCGCATACTGGTCGGCAGCACGCTGAATTCCGACCCGCCGCAGCACGACACGACCCGCGCCATCACCTTCGCCCCGCTGACCCCAAAGGCGCTGGCGGAGGCTCGGGAGAGGGTCGAACGCAAAGCCGCGTTCATCGCGGACAGGGTTGTGAAGGCGGGCGCCTTTGACGCCGCCGCTGACCTTGCCCCCTATTTGCCGCTGACAATTGTGCGCGATCTGGTGGGGCTGGGCGACGAAGGGCGCGACAACATGCTGGCCTGGGGCGCCGCCACGTTTGAGCTGATGGGCGATTCACGCGACCGCAAAGCACAGGCGCAGGCCGATCTGAAGGCGATGCGCGCCTATCTCGACAGTCCGCAAATGATGGATGCGCTCGACCCCAACGGTTGGGCGCAGCGCGCGACGGGCAAAGGGATTGAGGCGGGGATCGCGCCGCAAAGGGCGG
Organism: uncultured Pikeienuella sp.; assembly: GCA_965659735.1. Lineage (GTDB taxonomy): Bacteria > Pseudomonadota > Alphaproteobacteria > Rhodobacterales > Rhodobacteraceae > Pikeienuella. Next base: position 2,678 of record CBFHXH010000140.1, on the reverse strand, counting down.
TCGAGCTGATGCGCGACTACATCGCGCCCAGCCTCGATACGACCATATCCGCAATCGGGTACGCGGTACGTCTGTTTGCGGAAAACCCCGACCAGTGGCGCAAACTGCGCAAGGACCGCACGCTGGTGAAAAACGCGGTGGAGGAGGTTGTCCGCCTGAACACACCGATCTGCGCGTTTACCCGCTGGGTCGCTGAAAACACGACCATCGCGGACGCCCCACTGAACAAGGGCGACCGTGTGCTGATGGTCTTTGGCGCCGCCAATCGGGATCCTGCGCGATTTGCCGATCCGGACAGGTTAGACATCGAAAGGGGTGTCGGGGGCCATGTCGGGTTCGGCCACGGCGTGCACGCCTGCCTTGGCATGCACCTTGCGCGGTTGGAAATCACTTGCCTTCTGAACGCGCTTGCGGATCGCGTTGCAGCGTTCGCGCCTGATGGCCCGACGGCGCCGGTCGTCAACGCCACGTTCCACGCCTTCGCCCGCGCGCCGGTTCGGGTCGCAGAACTGGCTGCAGGATAGCGGATGGCGGATGCGCTATTCACCCGCCGCCGGGTTGTGGTGTTTGCGGTCTGCGTCAGCATTTTTGCGCTTGGCCAATTCCACCGGGCCTCTGGGGCTGTGTTTTCCCCGATCCTGATGGAACGCTTCGCCGCCTCCGCCGCTACTGTGGGCGGGTTGGTGTCGGCGATGTTTCTGGCCACGGTCGTCGCGCAGGCGCCCTTTGGCCTGCTGCTTGACCGGTTTGGCCCGCGCTATGTTGTGGCGGGCTGCATGTCGATGATCGCTGCGGGCGCCGCGGTCTTTGCGCTGGGCGAGACGTTTGAGGCGCTTGTGGCGTCTCGTATCATGATTGGCGTCGGATCGGCGTCCATGGGCGCGGCGACGCATGTCATTATCGCGCGGAACTTTCCGGCGCGCGACTTTGGTTATGTCAGCGGCCTAGTTGTCACCATCGGCGGGGTTGGTGGCCTGTTAGGGTCTTACCCTTTGTCGATGGCGCTGGAACGGTTGCCCTGGGCGCTGGTCTTTGGCGCGGTCGCTGCGCTGACCATGGGCCTGACGCTGGCCGTTCTCAGCGCGATCTGGGGCGAAGGGCCTGCGCCAAAGCCGGCCGATGGCGCATCGCCGGGCGGTTATATGACCCTGCTGCGCGATGCTGAGTTTCTGAAGGTGCTGGCGCTGGCGGTCGTCACCTGGGCGCCAATCACTGCGATCAGCGGCCTTTGGGGCGGGCCCTATTTGCAAGTCGCTTTGGGCCTAACGCCCGAAACAGCGGGTGCGATCCTCAGCCTGATGTTCTTGATGACGCTTTCAGCAGGCTATGTCTTTGGCGCGCTGGACCGGCGGATGACGTCGCGCCGGTTCCTGATCTTCGCCGGCGCCGGCGCATCGATCCTCAGCCTTTTTGTGTTGGCCGCGCTGCCTGATCCCAGCCCCTATCTGGCGGTTGGTCTGCTGCTGTCCATGATGTTCAGCCAGCAGTTTTATATCCCGCTGGCGGCGCATATGCGCAAAATCTCGCCCGATCATGTGTTGGGGCGGGCGTCGACCCTGCTGACGTTGGTCGCCGTCGCGGCCATCCCGACGCTTCAGGCGGCGATTGGCGCTGTGCTGGATCTGGCCGTCGCTGCGGGTTTGGAGCCTGTGGATCAGTACCGCGTTGTATGGGGCGCGATAGGCATGCTGATCCTGATGATGAGTGCGATTTACGCCACTGCCCGCAACGTAAACGAGACGTCTTAACGCTTCATTCACCCCCAGGCCTGTCCCCTTGCAGCACGGCGCGGTTGTCGAAAATTACGGTTTCCGCAAATTTCATGAAGGCCCTGATACGCGTTGTGCGCCTGAGATCGCCATGGGTCAGGATCCAGATGTCCTGCGCCTTGACTGGGGCGTCGTCACCCGCGCGGACAAGACCCGCGTCCCCGTCGCCGACAAAGCAGGGCAGCATCGTCAGCCCTGCGCCCGACCGCGCCATCGCCGCCTGCAGATCGACGGCGGGAAAATATCCATATGCGGGCGCGGCCGCAAAGCGCGTCCCGGTCGCCCAGACGGGATGCGGCGCGCGGGTCCGATCCCAGTTGATCCAGCGCATCGCCTCTAGCGTATCGCGGCGGTGCTCAAGATATTTGGGGCTCGCGTAGATCGCGCTGCACTACGGAAACATTCGCTTGCCGAACAGGCTTTCGGGCGGGTTGTTGTCCAGCCTGATCACCAGATCGGCCTTCATCCTGGATAGATCGACAAGCCGAGTGGTTGAGCTGACCTCAAGTTCCAAATTCGGATAGCGCGCAAAGAATTCCGGCAGGCGATCAGCGAACAGACCCACCGCGATGGCGTCCGGCATGGTGACCGTGACGCGGCCCGCCAGGTTACGGTCTCCGCCTGTGATCAGACGGCGGGCGCGCAGAACCTCCCCCTCCGTCGTTTCGGCGGACCGGGCCAGATGCTCGCCCGCTTCGGTCAGGGCGTATCCTTCAGGCGTACGGTCAAACAGGCGGGCGTCAGCCGCATGCTCCAACGCTTCGATCCGTCGGCTGACTGTGGAATGATGCAGCCCCAACGCCTTGGCGGCGCTCCGCACGGTGCCGTGACGGGTCAGGCCGCCCAGCGCCTTGATGTCTTCCCAATCCATCACCACCTCTGATGTCGGTGGCGCAAAAATGCGCCAGT
>CBFHXH010000139.1:0-9956 GCA_965659735.1 uncultured Pikeienuella sp. | reverse complement strand
GGCGCGTGGTTCCTGTTTTGCTTGTTAATAGAGTTAAAAGACGGCAAGCTTTCGACGCGAGGTTGAAAATCGAGACCCTGCCGGGCTGCCCTGCTCGAACATGCTTGGATTTTGACTACGCCTGACGAGCCGCTGCATGTTGCTGCGGAAGACTTGAGGAGCTAGGGCCATGCCCACGGGTACCGTTAAGTGGTTCAATGTAACCAAAGGATATGGGTTCATTGAACCAGAAGAAGGCGGCAACGACGTCTTCGTGCATATCACCGCTGTTCAACGTTCCGGGATGGAAGGCCTTCAGGATGGCCAGAAAGTCGGATACGAGCTGGAAGAAGGCCGAAACGGCCGGATGGCGGCTTCGGAATTGAAGGCTCTTTAAGTCTCAATCCACGCAGATCTAACTCAGGGGCCGCTCAGCGCATTGTGCTGAACGGCTTTTCCATTTCCGGCTTACCACCAACGCGCTGGTTTGGCGGTAAATCCTGCCCCCTGCTCCAACGCGTAGGCGGTGTTCAGCATATCAGCCTCTTCCCAAGGGCGGCCGATCACTTGCAACCCCATGGGCAGACCTTCAGTGTTGACGCCAGTTGGCACTGACACGCCCGGCAGACCTGCAAGGTTCACGGTCACGGTGAACACATCGTTCAGATACATCTGGATCGGATCGTCACCGCCCACTTCGCCCAGCCCGAACGCCGCCGAAGGCGTCGCAGGCGTCAGGATCGCATCGACACCGTCATTGAAGGCCTGTTCAAAGTCACGCTTGATCAGCGTGCGCACCTTTTGCGCCCGCAGGTAATATGCGTCGTAATAGCCAGCGGACAGGACATATGCGCCGATCATCACGCGGCGCTTCACTTCATCCCCGAACCCCTGGGCGCGAGTTTTCTGATACATGTCCTCAACACCGTCCGCCGCCACCAGATCAGCCCGCGCCCCATAGCGCACGCCGTCATAGCGGGCGAGGTTCGATGACGCCTCAGCCGGTGCGATGATGTAATACGCTGGCAGAGCGTATTTCGTATAGGGCAGCGAGATGTCGACGATCTTCGCGCCCGCATCGGCCAGCATCGCCCGGCCATCCGCCCACAGCGTTTCGATTTCTTCGGACATACCGTCCAGACGGTACTCCTTGGGGATCCCAATGGTTTTGCCGCGAATATCACCCGTCAGCGCCGCTTCGAAATCAGGCACGGGAAAATCGGCGGAGGTGCTGTCTTTCGGATCATGCCCCGTCATCGCCTTCAGCATGATGGCGCTGTCGCGCACCGTCTTAGTCATCGGACCCGCCTGATCCAGCGAGGATGCGAAGGCGATAATGCCCCAGCGCGAGCACCGACCATAGGTCGGCTTGACCCCGACAATGCCGGTGAATGCCGCAGGCTGGCGGATCGAGCCACCAGTGTCAGTGCCGGTCGCAGCCAGGCATAAATCCGCGCTGACAGACGAAGCAGACCCGCCAGATGACCCGCCCGGCGTCAGCTGAGCGTCTGAATTCGGGCGGCGCCAGGGCGATGTCACCGGGCCGTAGGCCGAGGTTTCATTGGACGATCCCATGGCCAATTCGTCCATGTTCAGCTTACCCAGCATAACGGCGCCGTCGCGCCACAACTGACTGGTCACGGTGCTTTCATAGGGCGGCAAAAACCCGCCCAGAATGTTCGACGCCGCCTGGCTTTGCACGCCTTCGGTGCAGAACAGGTCCTTGATCCCCAGCGGCGCGCCGCAAAGATCAGGCGCATCACCCGCCTTCAGGCGCGCATCCGCCGCGTCGGCCATATTGCGGGCCTTGTCCGCGGTTACGGCGGAAAAGGCGTTCAGCGGCGTCGCCGCCTCAATCGCCGAGAGGCAATCTTCGGTGATGTCGCGCGATGTCACATCGCCGGCGCGCATCTTGTCGCGCGCATCTGCAAGTGTGAGGGATGCCAGCTCGCCCATATCCGCCTTCCAATCCTGATCTGCGCTTCGCGCATCGTTGGCCCGGATGTAGCGCCAGAATGGGGGATGGTTCAAGGCCACTTGGCTGTTTCGGGGGGGGAGTAAAGTCATTGACTGCTGGCAGGGGGGCGCTGGAGCCTTCTTGGCCAGTGGCGAGGATCAAAGAGGGCCGTTTCAGTCCGCTTTGCCCACAAAATCGACGTAACGACATGTGACCTTACCTATGCTAAAAGGGCTTTATCAGGATTGGCAAACGCGGGCGTTTTGGGTTTAGGGACTTGCTATTCGGTGGGCCTTAAGCTTCTTCGCGAATGCGCCTTCTGAAGTACTGGACGAGCCTGTCGTCAGGATCGTCAGCCAAAACGGCCGTGAGATGCCATTCAGCAAGCGCTGCCTCGAATGTCTCCGGATGATGACAGGCAAGCCAAGCTCGTGCTACTGCGAAGCCGCTCCACTCGATATCCAACCAACTCGTCTGCTTGAAGAGTGATTGAGACGCATAGCCAAGATGATCTTCTCATGGTGCAGTAGAACACCGACATGAACCCGTTGCCAGACTTTATGCACCTTCGTGCTTCGTGACGTTTTTTGCTGGGCCGCCGGAGAACCTGGCATCGGGCTCAGCTCCGCTGATGGCCGCTTTGGGCTCAGCCCAGCCCCCCGTTCTGCCGCGCCTCATCCGGCGGCGTCAGCACATCGCGCAGCAGCGCCAGCGGATGCGTGCGCAGGGTAAGGCGGGTGGCGACGTAATCTTCGACCACCTCTTCGCCCTCAGTCATTGCAGGCAGTTCCACCTTGTCCTCAACGATCCCCTCGCCTTCCAGAAGGTCAGCGAAGAGGGGCAAGGGCTTGCTGCTTTTGATCGCTTCGGTTTTCCACAGCGCCTCCCGCCGCTCTAACCCAAGGCTGCGAAAGGCGTCCGCCTCGGCCAGCGCTTTCAGCGTGCGGGGGGATGCGCCGGCCTTGCGCCACACATCCTCCACATCCGCATACCCGTTGCCGCGGGCAGCGGCGATCCAGCGGCCTTCTTCTTCGTGCACCGCTTTGACCTGTCGAAACCCCAGACGCAGCGCCAACCCGCCCGAGGCGGTCCTTTCCATCACATTGTCCCAGTAGGACGCGTTGATGCAGATCGGCCGCACCTCCACCCCATGTTCGCGGGCGTCGCGCACAATCTGCGCCGGGGCGTAGAACCCCATTGGCTGCGCATTCAGCAGCGCGCAGGCGAAGACCGCCGGGTGGTGCCGTTTCAACCAGGCGGAGGCGTAAACCAGCAGCGCGAAACTGGCCGCGTGACTTTCAGGAAAGCCATATTCGCCGAAGCCTTCGATCTGGCTGAAACACCGCTCGGCAAAATCCTGTTCGTACCCGTGCGACAGCATCCCTTCGATGAACCGTTCACGAAAGGTGTGGATCGTGCCAGATTTGCGGAATGTCGCCAGCGCCCGGCGCAGGCGGTCCGCCTCCAACGGTGTAAAGCCGGCGCCGATGATGGCGATTTGCATCGCCTGTTCCTGAAACAGCGGCACGCCCAGCGTCTTGCCCAGCACCTCGCCCAACTCATCAGACGGAAAGCTGACCTGTTCTTCCCCCCTACGGCGGCGAATATAGGGATGCACCATATCACCCTGGATCGGGCCCGGGCGCACTATGGCGACCTCAATCACAAGGTCATAGAACGTGCGCGGGCGCATGCGGGGCAGAAAGTTCATCTGCGCCCGGCTTTCAACCTGAAACACGCCCAGGCTGTCAGCATTGCACAGCATGTCGTAAACTGCCGGATCCTCTGGCGGCAGCGAGGCGAGATCATAGCGCGTACCATAATGCTGTTCGATCAGGTGGAACGCCTTGCGTATGCAGGTCAGCATCCCAAGGCTCAGCACGTCGACCTTCAGGATGCCTAGCGTATCGATATCGTCCTTGTCCCATTCGATGACGGTGCGATCCTCCATCGACGCGTTTTCGATGGGGACCAGTTCATCCAGCCGCCCCTTGGTCATGATGAAACCGCCGACATGCTGGCTCAGATGCCGGGGGAAGCCCATGATCTGATTGACCAGATCCAGCGTCTGCGCCAAGCGGCCGGTCGTTCACGTCGAGCCCCACTTCCGCCAGCCGCTCCGCCACGATGCTTTCGGTCGACCAGCCCCAGATCTGGCTGGCGATGGCGCCGACCGTATCGGCGCTCAACCCCATCACCTTACCCACCTCACGGATCGCCCGGCGGGCGCGATAATGGATCACAGTGGCGCATAACCCTGCGCGTTCGCGGCCATAGCGTTCATAGATGTGCTGGATCACCTCTTCGCGCCGCTCATGTTCGAAATCGACGTCGATATCGGGCGGCTCATCGCGCGCCTCGGACACGAACCGCTCAAACACCATCGAGGCGATTTCTGGCCCGATCGCCGTCACCTTGAGCGCATAGCAAACAACCGAGTTGGCGGCCGACCCCCTGCCCTGACACAGGATCCCGCGCGACATCGCAAAGTCCACAACATCGCGCACGGTCAGGAAATAACGCGCGTAGTTCAGCTTGCCGATCAGGTCGAGTTCGTGATCCGCCATCTTGCGCACACGATCAGGTACGCCTTCGGGATAGCGTTCCGCCAGACCTTCTTCGGTCAAACGGATCAGGCGGGTTTGCGGATCTTCGCCATCAGCGACCTCTTCGGGGTATTCGTATTTCAGCTCATCCAGGCTGAACGTGCAGGCGGCGGCGATGTCGCGCGCAGCCTCAATCGCCTGCGGATGCGTGCGGAACAGACGGTCCATTTCCTTGGGGCTGCGCAGCCGCTGTTCGGCGTTCGCTTGGGCGCGCACGCCAATATCGTCGATCACGCAGCCTTCGCGAATACATGTCAGCACATCCGCCAGTTGCCGCCGCGAGCCATGGTGCATCAGCGGCCGCGCCGTTGCGACCAGCGGCGCGCCCACGTCCGCCGCCATCTGCGCCCACCGCGCCAATCGATCCTCATCCCGCCCATCATAGCGGGGCGAGGCGGCGACCCCCACCATCGGCCCCTTCGCCAGCGCCGCCAGCGTGCGGCGCGCATCATCCTGGCCCTTGGGCGATAGCGGACAGGGCGGATGAAACAACAGCCACATGCCTGCCCGCCATTCTTCCACATCGCGCAGGTCGAGGTGACAATCCCCCTTGGGCGCGCGCCGCTTGCCGATCGTCAAGAGCCGCATCAGCCGCCCCCAGGCCGGGCGATCCGTCGGCAGCGCCGTAATCTCCGCCCCGTCGCGCAGCACCAGTCGTGCGCCCGGGATCAGTTGAGGGAGAGAACGGACGAGGATCGGTGCCTCACCCGCCTCTGGCTTTTCCGGTTTGGTCGGCCCGTCGACGGCCTGGACGTCGCCGCCCGACGCGCCGCGCCGTTCCGCCGATTTCGCCGCGGGATCCACCGTGCTGTCATCGCGCGGGTCGCGGTTGCGCGCCAGCTTCGCCGCCCGACTGATGACGTCGTAATAATCCACGTTATCGCTGGTGCGGATCATCGCGACACCTTCGCGCGCCAGTTCGCGCAGGGCCGAATGCGCCCGCACCACACCCGCCACCGAATTACGATCAGCGATGGCGATATGGCTCAACCCCAGTTCCGCCGTGCGGCGGGCCATTTCCTCGGCATGGCTGGCGCCTCTGAGGAAGGTGAAGTTGGTCATGGCGGACAGTTCGGGCGTCATGTCGCACAATATATTCCTGTTTTGTTCTCATTTGGAGTCTCAATTCCATGGCCGCGACGCCCCGCCGCTCTACCTGACGGTCATGAGCCAAACTGATCCAAACCGCGCCACCGAAGTCTTTTTCGACGGCGGTTGCCCCGTCTGCAGCCGCGAGATTGCTTTCTATAAAACCCGCATGGCCAACACAGACGTCGCCTGGCGCGATGTGGCCGCCGAAGCCGCTCCTGCCCCCGACCTGACCCGCGAAGACGCCATGGCCCGCTTTCACATCAGGCAAGAAGATGGCACGCTGGTCAGCGGCGCAAAAGCCTTCCTCGCGCTCTGGCGCAATGACCAGCGGCTGGCCGTGATCGCGCGGGTGATGGATCGCCAACCATTCCTTTGGGTGTTGGAGCTTGGCTATGTCAGCTTTCTGAAGGCGCGCGCAATCTGGCGCTGACTTACTTCGTCGCCCAGATCTTGCGGCGACGCTCTTTGGTCAGCTCATTCCCCCGTTCCGTTTCATCATGTAATGTTCCGAACTAGGTGTCCCATGGCGTCTCCCAGGTGCCGTAGTTGCAGTCAAAGAACCGGTGATGCAGCTGGTGAAAGAAATCGCCGACCTCAATGCCACCATTGCCGATCTTAACCTTTTTCGAACCCGGAGTGGGAGGTCGGTGCGCCAACCCCATGATGGAACAACAGGAAAATCACGTGGATCGGATGCGCCGGGACCAGAAAGAACATCAGCGTGTCGGTCATCAGGATAAAGCTTTCAACAGGGTGCATCGCCAACCCTGACCACGGGCCGGTATTGATGTTGCGGTGACGCCAGGAATGCACATGGCGGTACATGAACCCGACATCCAGCAACCGGTGGTGCATATAGAAATAGAACCCGGCCCAGATCGGAACGATCACGATCAGCGCGATGAACCAGACGGGGCTCTCTTCAAACGTGATCATCGTCGACCAGCCATTGGCGTAGGCCCACCACATCACGCATTCCCAGAACGACCAGAACTGAAGGGCGACGAAGGACCAGAACATGTTGTCCCAGACATGATTGCGGAACCAAAACGCCTTGGGCCCCTTCATCATCGGGCGCATGTCATAGCGCATCTCATCGCCCTGCGCGCCGAACCGCCAGAGAATCAGATGCAAACCGCCCGCAACGCCGGTCAGGATGAGTAAGTTGCGCAGCCAAACCTCGGCGATCCAATCAAAGCTGATCACCTCCGCCCGGCTCAGATCGGGCGTGAAGAACGTCCAGGTGATGATCGCGCCGACTAGAAAAAGGCGTCTGAGGCCAACCGGGTTCCAACTGCGAAGCAGATACATCGCGGCCGCCACCGGCCACGCGGGCCAGACCCAATAGGGCGCGACCTGCAATGGCAGGGGCGGCGTATAATTCCAGATGCGACGCTTTTCGCGGGGCGGATTTGCGGCAGGGTCGGTCATGGGCTGTGCTTTCAGCAGATCAGATATCCACGGATGCCCGCAAAGGCCGCTTTACAGCAATCACAAAAACGGGAATGCTTTCATGCCTTTTCATTATGAATGATCGAAGTGGTGCGCCGCAAGCTCCCCCCATTTGAACGCGCTGACGGCGTTCGAAGCCGCCGCCCGCCTCGGCGGTTTCACCTACGCGGCGGCAGAACTTTCCGTCGCCCAGCCCGCTATCACCCGCCACGTCGCCAAGCTGGAAGACTGGGTCGGCGCCCCCCTCTTCAATCGGCGCGGCAACGTGATCACGCTGACAAAGCAGGGCGAAGCAATGGCTGCGCTTGCAACCTCCGCATTTGATCGGTTGGAGATTGGCCTGCGCGACATCGCACCTGCGCAAGACAGGGGCATGAAACTGGGTGCATCCTTCGGATTGGCGCATCTATGGCTGATGCCCCGCATCAGCGGGCTGCGCGCCGCCGCCAGCGGCGCAGTGAATTTCTGACCTCGGACGATTATCGTGATTTCGATGATCCATCGATTGACGCCTCAATACGTTTTGGGAATGGATCATTTGGCGCCGCCGCCTGCGATCAGTTGTTCCACGAAACAAGCCAGCTGGTCACCAGCCCCGGTTTCCTAGCGGCCCATCCCGATTTAGACGAAGCCCGACCGACACTGACATTGGCGACGAACCATATGCTGGATCACGAAGATCCACATTCAAACGGCTGGACCACCTGGACCGACTATTTCCGCCGTGATGGCCAACCACCGGACATTGCGCGTCGTCTCAGAAAAGTGCTGAGCTATCCGACCATGCTGGACATGGTGAAAGCTGGCGAAGGCGTTGGGGTGGGTTTCTGGGGCCTCGAAGGCCACCTCATCACCTCAGGCGATCTGGTTCGCATCAGCGCTCCGATCGTGCGTCCTGATTGGGGCTATTACCTCGTTTACAATCCAGATAGCCTGAAGAACCCCGATTTCGCGGGCATGCGCGACTATCTTCTCAATGCCACATAGGAAATATGTGAAACCCAAATGATATAAACAAGATAACACAGGTTTCACGCGTGAAACCACGTGATTTCAAAGGCACCGCCCCTGGACATCTTTGTCCCAAACACATCCAAGTCCCAGCCTCAGGGCCCAGAAGGCGCCCCAACAATTTCAGCGCCTTACCCCCGGTTTCACGCGTGAAACCCGCCTAGCCAGTTTTCCGCTGATATGGCGTCTCGCCAAACCGCGCCCGATAGCATTTCGAAAAATGTGAAGGTGAGGTGAACCCACAGGCCATGGCCACATTGATCACGCTCATATCTGTTTGGCGCAGCAAATGCCGGGCGCGCGCCAGGCGCGCCTCCATCCGGTACTTCTTGGGCGAACAGTTCAGATAGCGCCCGGTCAGCCGCTCCAACTGGCGGGTCGACAGGCCAACCTCGGCCGCGATGTCGGATGTCCGCAGGGGTTCATCCAGCTGCGTCTCCATCAGCTCCACCGCCTTGGCGAGGCGCGGGTTGCGGATGCCGATCCGCCCGTTCAGCGAAAACCGCTGACCGTCATGCTCCGTCCTGACCGAGGCATAGACCAATCCCTCCGCCGCCTGACGCGCCAGTTCTTCGCCATGGTCATCCTCGATGATCGACAACGCCAAATCCGTCGCCGCCGCCCCACCAGAGGCTGAAAAATATCGGCCGTCCTTTACGAAGACGGACGGCTTCAGATCGACCTCAGGATGATCCTCCATGAACGCGTCATGGTATTCCCAGTGCAGGGCGCAGGACTTGCCGCTCAGCAGCCCCGCTTCTGCCAGCACATAAGCGCCGCAACAGATTGCGCCAATCCTGCCGCGGGTGTGGGTGTCGTGCCAGCGCAGCCATTTCTTGATCGCCGGGCTCGCATGACGCTTGGCGTCCAGCCCGGCGACAACGATGATGTCGCTGCCAGCCATGTTCTCATCCAGACCAAAATCCACCCTTGTGGTCGTTCCATTGGAGCTGAGAGCGTCCTTCCCCCCTTCAGATGCAAGTTTCCAGCGATAGAGCTCTGTCTCAGCTGCCAAGTTGGCGACCCGAAACGCCTCAATCGCGCAGGAAAATGGCATGTGCGAGAAGTTCTCGGTCAGCAGAAAGGTGTAAGTCTTTGGCGCCTGGCTCATCAGCTTGTCCGGTTGTCGGTCACATCCCCTAGACCCCGTCCAGAAGGCTGTGCAACCACACTACGACATAAATGTCGTTTTTGTGACAAGCAGAGTATGTATTTTTTACCCGATCAGCACTCAATGCCACGTTTGGCCAACAGCGATTCCACTTCTTTGCGATAGGTCCTACTCACAGGCACCTGTTGTCCAGTCGTCAGCGTCAGGTGTAGGTTCGCCCATGATAGCGTGGCCGACTTCAGAGCCGCCGCCGCGACCCAGTGCGATCGGTGAACGCGTAATCCCTGCGCCGGAGACAATTCTCGGATCAAATCCGAAAAGCGGCACAGCTCCAGCCGCCTTTCACCCTTTGTCGTCAGTCGCACATAGTGTTCCTGCGCCTCGGCGCTAAGCAAAGCGCCATCAAGCGGTGGTTCGAGTGTTGACAGAAACTCAGCTGGCGCAGCCTCCAGCAAAATCGGTTTTGCATTGGATGGTCGGGCCAAGGTGAGTAGCGCGCAAAGCACGATATGGTTGTCTATCTGGTAGAGCATTGAGCAGCCCCACACGAGTGGTTCATATTAAAAGTTAGTGCATGACCGGCCTTTGGTCCATCGGGATGATGGCCTCTGGCGCAGGTGGGCGGTAGCCCAATGCACTATGGGGTAGTTTGGTGTTGTAATGTTTCCTCCAGCTTTCGATGATGATTTGGGCCTCACGCAGTGAGTAGAAGATTTCACCGTTCAGCAGCTCGTCTCGCATTCGCCCG